>DATKCX010000093.1:0-4250 GCA_035512975.1 Ilumatobacter sp. | reverse complement strand
CTTCCCACGTTCGGTTTCCTCGATCGTCTCGCACGCGAGAGCGAGTGGGCCAGCCGCCACAAGCAGGACTACCACGTCATCGGTTCCGACGCCTCAGGAGTGGTGCTGCGTGTCGGGTCGGCCGTTCGCAACTGGAAGCCGGGCGACCGGGTCACGGTGCACTGCAACCACGTCGACGACCAAGACCCCTCCGCGCACGACGACTCCATGCTCGCCACCAACCAGCGCATCTGGGGGTTCGAGACCAACTTCGGCGGGCTCGCCGACCTCTCGGTGGTCAAAGCCAACCAGCTCATGCCCAAACCCACCCATCTCACGTGGGAAGAGGCTGCGGTCAACGCGCTGTGCAACTCCACGTCGTACCGCATGCTCGTCGGCGACCACGGTGCCCGCATGAAGCAGGGCGATTCGGTGTTGGTGTGGGGTGCCACGGGCGGCATCGGCGGCTACGCCATTCAGTACGTGCTCAACGGCGGCGGCACACCGATCGGCGTGGTCTCGTCGCCCGAACGAGCCCAGCTACTCAACGACATGGGATGCGAAGCGGTCATCGACCGGCGCGCCGAGGGCTACAAGTTCTGGAGCGACGAACACACCCAAGACGAAACCGAGTGGCGCCGCTTCGGCAAGAAGATCCGCGACCTCACGGGGGAAGACCCCGACATCGTGTTCGAACATCCCGGTCGTTCCACCATGGGCGCTTCGATCTTCGCGGTCAAGCGCGGTGGCACCGTCGTCACATGTGCGGCCACGTCGGGCTACATGGTGGAGTTCGACAACCGCCACTTCTGGATGAAGCTCAAGAAGCTCATCTCGTCGCACTTCGCGAACTACGCCGAGTCGTGGGCAGCTAACAAGCTCATCAACGAGGGCCGCATCCACCCGCTGCTGTCAGACGTGTACCCGCTCGACCGGGTTGGTGAGGCGGCGCGCACGGTGCACCGCAACGAGGCCGAAGGCAAGCTCGGCGTGCTCTGCCTGGCACCCGAGGAAGGTCTGGGTATCGACGACCCAGAAAAGCGCGAGCGAGTCGGCGAAGCCAACATCACCCGCTTCCGCGGCGTCTGACCCGATCTCGCGCAGTTGCTTGCCGCCAAGACTCTGCCGGTGAGCGCGCGGGTGGCACCGTATCCGCTCGACCTCACGGCAGAATGAGCGTCATGTTGTTGACCGAGATCGATCACATTGCCATTGCTGTCCACGATCTGGAGGCGGCCATCGCCTACTACGCAGAGGCCTTCGGAGCCGAAGTGCACCATCGCGAAGTGGTCGAGAGCGACGGCGTCGAAGAGGCGTTGGTGAAGGTGGCCGACAGCTACATCCAGCTCACCGCCGCCACGCGTGACGACAGCCCGATTGCGAAGTTCCTCGCCAAGCGCGGCGAAGGTTTGCATCATGTGGGGTACCGCGTCGACAACTGCGCCGAGGCATTGGCGTCGATGGTGGCCGCCGGCGCAACCCCGCTCGACCAGGCACCGCGGCCCGGCAGCCGCGGCACCACGGTCGCTTTCGTTCATCCCAAGAGCAGCTTCGGCACATTGATCGAACTCGTCCAAGAGTGACGTGACCCCGTCGGTACACCGCCCGGCGGCGGTGCTCTGGGACATGGACGGCACGCTCGTCGACACCGAGCCGTATTGGTTCGCCGTCGAACGCGAGATCGTCGGGTCGTTCGGGAACGAATGGCCCGACCACCGCGCACACGCGATGGTCGGCTTCGACCTCACTGACTCCGCGGCGTACATGCGCGAGCACGGCGGCGTCGAGCTGCCGAGTGGCCGGATCGTCGAACTCCTACTCGAAGGAGTCGCCCGACGAATCAGCGAAGCCATCCCGTGGCAACCCGGTGCGCGCGAACTCCTCGGCGAGTTGAACGAGCTCGGCGTGCCGTGCGCGTTGGTGACCATGTCGTGGGCCGAGTTCGCCGGCGGGATCGTCGACGCATTGCCTGCCGGATCGTTCGTCACTGCCATCACGGGCGACGCAGTGCCACCAGGGCGCGGCAAGCCCCACCCCGAGCCGTACCTCATGGGCGCGGCCGCGGTGGGCTGCGCTGCCACTGATTGCGTGGCCATCGAAGACTCACCAACCGGCGTTCGATCGGCGCTCGACGCCGGCTGCCGAGTACTCGGTGTGCCCAACGTCAAGACGCTGATGCCCGAGCCCAAGCTGACGATCGCGTCATCGTTGGCCGGAGTCACAGCCGCCGACCTCGCAAGGCTTCCGTGGTAGACGATCAACCGTTCGACGATCAACCGTTCGACGATCAACCGATCGACGATCAACCGTTCGACGACGGCCTGGCCGACTCGGATCGCGGTCACGATCCCGACTCCACCATGGGTCGCCGTCGAATCCAGCAGTTGCGCCGACGGGGTCCGTTGTTGCTCGGCGGGCTGCTTGCGGTGGCGACCGTGTTGATCGGTGTGGCGGTGCTTCGGCACGAGGACGCGGCACCACCCCTGCCTGACTTGCCGCCGGGGGCGGTCCGGGTGGATGCATGGGCACCGTATTGGACGCTGAGCGACACGCTGCCTGAGACTCAAGAGCGCTTCAGTGATCTCCGAGAGATCTCGCCGTTCTGGTACAGCGCCGTCAGTGTCAACCGGATCGTGATCGACGAGCACGCACCGTTCGATGACGCCGATGAGTTCATCGAGTTGATTCGCGACGCCAACCGCAAGTTCGTGCCGTCGATTCGCGACGCCATGCCTGCGGGAGCAATGGCCGCCGTGCTCGCCAACCCGGTGACACGCGCCGCACATGTCGATGCGGTCGTGGAGTTCGCAGCCGACAACGACGTCGACGGCATCGATCTCGACTACGAACAGTTCGCGTTCGCCGACGGGCCCGACACGTGGGAGGCGACGAGCCCCAACTGGGTGCTGTTCGTCACCGAGTTGGCGCAACGGCTGCATGCCGACGGCCGCACGATCACCGTGAGCATCCCGGCAGTGTTCGATGTGGAGACCACCGGACGCCGCGGCTACTGGGTGTACGACCACGGAGCGATCGCCGCCGTCGTCGACGCGATCCGGATCATGGCGTACGACTACTCCACGTCCGAGGCCGGCCCGATCGCACCCCTTTCCTGGGTGCAAGAGGCGGTTGACGGCACCGCGCTCGCGGTTGCCCCCGAGTTCCACCACAAGCTCGTCTTGGGCATCCCGTCATACGGCTCGAACTGGGTGACCGGCACCGTCGGGATCTGCCCCGACACGGCGGAGGGCCGCACGAACATCACCGCACGAACCGCCCTGGAACTCGCAGACCGACGGGACGGAGTTCCCGTGTACGACGAGGTGCTGGGCGAGTGGTCGTTCTCCTACAGCTTGGAAGTCACCGAAGGGGCTGTGTCGTGCATCCAGTCACGCATGGCTCGTTGGGTGGACGCCGAAGGGGCCGCCGAGCGGGTGGAGATTGCTCGCCGAGCCGGGTGGGGTGGAGTCGCGCTGTGGGCGCTCGGCTACGAGGACGCCGACGTGTGGTCGGCCATCGTCACCGCCAGCAACGCGCCACTGGCACCGTCGCTGCCAGACGGTGAAGCGCGCGGGTCGGTCGGCATGGCACCGCCGAACAGCCGAAACGTCGCGACCATCGCCTGAAACAGCTCGCTCAGCGGCCGCGCGAGTTCGAGGTTCGACGACGAGAACGTGATCACAGCGGCGCGCTGACCAGCGTCGTATGGCACCAGCACGTGCTGCACGAAGATCGCTGGCCGCTGCCTGGTGAGCGGGTCGGGTGGGAACGTGTGGAGCCGAACCAGTCGTACTGCTCGTCCCGCCGGGATGTCGACCAGCGCTGGAGGGTCGAGATCGATGATCTCGGTGCCGTCGCCGTCGGCGGGTGGACGTCGGCTCATCGCGGCAGCGATGGTGTTCGCCGTGAGCGGCAGGTCGCTGCCCAACGATTGGCGTGACAGGGAACTGAGGGTGCAGGTGGCAGACAACAGCGCGGAGTTCCCGCCGCGGTCGTGGCCGGGAGGCTCGGCCTCGACCGCGGCGATGAGGGTTGCCGCCAACGTGACGCTGGTGCGTTGGCAATCGTTGCGGAGCTGGCGCACGACCAGCTCGAACTGGCGCTGCGCCGTCTTCGACAGCGTGGACTCATCGGCCATTCGTTGTCGTTGCTGGCTGACGAAGCGTTCGAAGTGGTGTGGTTCCAGCGGCAGCCGCACCCACTCGGGCGGAATCGCGATGCCGAACGTGTCGACGAGTTCGGGCGCGATCATGGCGCGACCCCGGCGAGCT
>DATKCX010000092.1:0-3793 GCA_035512975.1 Ilumatobacter sp. | reverse complement strand
CGTCGTCATGCCTAGATTATACAGATATGTACATCAGTGTACAATCTACATCGCACGGGCGTGATCGAACCAGCCCACACGTCGGTGAGGTAATGCATTCCTCGATACATGCGGACCAGACTCGGTGCGACACCGCGCAGGACGCACCGTGGCAACAGTAGGCCCGGCATCAAATTTGTGGTTGGACTTGATCTGGACACGGTCCAACATCGAGGTCTAGGGTCAAGTCATGTCTGGGGGGACACCGTTCGGTCACGAAGCATTGCTTCGCAGCCATGGCATCAACGTGACCGCGCAGCGCCTAGCGGTCTTGCGAGCCGTGTCCGAACAGCCCCACAGCACGGCCGACGAGATCGACAAAGTCGTGCGGGCACGGATCGGGGCGATCTCACGGCAGGCGGTGTACGACGCTCTGACCGCCTTCACGAATCGCAGCCTGATCCGAAGGATTCAACCGGCGGGCTCGGCGGCCCGCTACGAAGACCGAGTCGGTGACAACCACCACCACCTGATCTGCCGAGACTGCAATCGAATGGTCGATGTCGATTGCGCCGTCGGCTACGCCCCGTGCTTGAGTGCCGCCGACCCGTCGGGCTACGAGATCGACGAAGCTGAAGTCATCTATTGGGGCCGCTGTCCCGAGTGTGCCATCCGGCTCACCGACGCGAGCGACCCTTCCACCTCTGCAACCAACCAACGAGCAACCTCAACAGGAGAACGTCGTGACTGACAACGCAACCGATGGCGTGACTGAACAAGGCAGCGAGAGCGAAAACCCCGCGATCGATGCCCCCGAGCCCAAGGCGCGCCGCCCGCACACGAACAAAGACTGGTGGCCCAACCAGCTCGACCTGTCGGTGCTTCATCCGCACTCGCCGCGCGGCAACCCGATGGACGCCGATTTCAACTACGCCGAAGCGTTCAAGCAGCTCGACGTCGAGGCGTTGCGGCAAGACCTGATAGCCGTGATGACCGACTCGAAAGATTGGTGGCCTGCCGACTGGGGTCACTACGGCGGGCTGTTCATCCGTCTCAGCTGGCACGCCGCGGGCACCTACCGCATCGAAGATGGGCGCGGTGGCGCTGGCGACGGTGACCAACGGTTCGCACCGCTCAACAGCTGGCCCGACAATGCCAATCTCGACAAGGCCCGCCGGTTGCTGTGGCCGATCAAGCAGAAGTACGGCCAGAAGATCTCGTGGGCCGACCTACTGGTGTTGGCCGGCAACGTGGCCATGGAATCGATGGGGTTCACGACATTCGGCTTCGCCTTCGGGCGCGAGGACGTGTGGGAGCCGACGGAAATCTTCTGGGGTCCGGAAGACACGTGGCTGGGTGACGAGCGGTACGCCGGCGAGCGCGAGCTGGCCGACACGCTCGGCGCCGTGCAGATGGGTCTGATCTACGTCAACCCCGAAGGGCCCAACGGCGAGCCCGACCCGCTCGCCTCCGCTCGCGACATCCGCGAGACCTTCCTCCGCATGGCGATGAACGACGAGGAAACCGTGGCGCTGATCGCCGGTGGCCATTCGTTCGGCAAGACGCACGGTGCCGGTGACCCCGACCTGGTCGGGCTCGAGCCCGAAGGCTGCCCCGTGCATTCCATGGGTCTGGGCTGGAAGAGCTCGTTCGGCACTGGGAAGGGCAAGGACGCGATCACCAGCGGCCTCGAGGGTGCCTGGACCGCGACGCCGACCAAGTGGGACAACAGCTTCTTCGAAACGCTGTTCGGCTTCGAGTGGGAGCTCACCAAGAGCCCTGCAGGGGCCCACCAATGGAAGCCGAAAGACGGTGCCGGCGCGGATCTCGTGCCCGACGCGCACGTCGAGGGCGTCACCCACCCGCCGATCATGCTCACCACCGATCTGGCGCTGAGGTTCGATCCGATCTACGAGCCGATCTCACGACGCTTCCTCGAGAACTTCGACGAGTTCACCGCTGCCTACGGCAAGGCCTGGTACAAGCTGCTCCACCGCGACATGGGTCCCGTGTCGCGTTTCCTCGGCCCGTGGATTCCCGAGCCGCAGCTATGGCAAGACCCGGTGCCGGCCAGGGATCACGACCTCATCGGGGAGGCCGACATCGCCGCTCTGGAGGAGAAGTTGCTCGGTTCCGGTCTGTCGATCTCGCAACTGGTGTCCACCGCCTGGGCGTCGGCGGCGAGCTTCCGCGGCACCGACAAGCGGGGTGGTGCCAACGGGGGCCGCATTCGCCTCGAGCCGCAGAAGAATTGGGAAGTCAACGAACCGGCGGAACTCGCCAAGGTGCTGGCCGTGCTCGAGCAGATCCAACACGACTTCAACGAATCGGCATCTGGCAACACGAAGGTGTCGATGGCCGATCTGATCGTGCTCGGCGGTTCCGGTGCGGTCGGACAGGCCGCCAAGAACGCCGGTCACGACATCACGGTCCCGTTCGCGCCAGGCCGCACCGATGCGTCGCAGGAAGACACCGACGTTGATTCGTTCGCGGTGCTCGAACCGAAGGCCGACGGGTTCCGGAACTACTACCGGAGCGGCGACAAGATGCCGCCCGAGCAGCGCCTGCTCGATCGCGCCAACCTGTTGACGCTCACAGCCCCGGAGATGACGGTGCTGATCGGTGGGATGCGGTCGCTCGGTGCCAATCACGGCCAGTCGAAGCACGGCATCTTCGCTGGCAGCACCGATACCTTGACCAACGAGTTCTTCGTGTCGTTGCTCGACAGCTCCACCGAGTGGGCCACGTCGACATCGGCCGAGAACGTCTACGAACGCGACGGGCACACTGCCACCGCCGTCGACCTCGTGTTCGCGTCCCACTCGCAACTGCGAGCCTTGGCCGAGGTCTACGCCTCTGACGACGCCAAGGAGAAGTTCGCCAGGGATTTTGTCAAGGCCTGGGAAAAGGTCATGAACCTCGATCGGTTCGACCTCGAATAGTTCGGTCCGGCACGACCGGCGACAGAGCTGGGCAGATCGGAGTATTCGGCCGATCGAACATCGAACTTCATCGGGCCGAGGACCGTTCCTTCGTCCAGGCGGCGAGCCTCGGCGCGCTTCAGGATCCAGGTGACCGCGACGACACACATCGCTCCGATGATCGCACCGCCCACCACGTCGGTGAGGTAGTGCATTCCTCGGTACATGCGGGCCACACCGACCGCAGTGGGAATCGCGAGGGTCAAGAACACCGCCATGGCCCGCAACCAGAAACGGCGCGTGTGCCAGAACAACACAACCGCCATCGCTCCATAGCACGCGGCGGCGGCCACATGACCCGACGGGAAGCTCGTGGACACAGGCGACTCGTCGAGCCTCGGTACGTCGGGGCGCGGACGGGCCACGATCAGCGTGACGGTCATGAAGATCATCGCCTCGATGATCAGTGACACCGCGATCACCAGCGTTTCGAACCAACGCCTCAGCAGCCACAACAGAACCACACCCACGATCGCCGTCACGACGATCTTGATCGCTGTCTCTGACAACATCGAGCCGACCAGGCTGAGCGTGTTGCGGCTGGGAGTTCGGCGTTCGACGAGCCACTCCTCGATGTCCCGGTCGGCATTGCCCAGTGCGGTGCCGTCGCTGGAGTGCTTGATGAGCGCGCCGATGCCGGTCCACAGCAGCGTCATGGCGACGTAGAACCCAACGAGCAGACCCGCGTCTGATCGTCGGATCGGCCAGGTCGCTCGCAAGCGTCCGTCATGTTGCTGAGGCGATTGACTCTCGGCGATCTGTCGCACGCGCGCTCGACTACCCCATCAAGGCGATCACGAAACGCCTCACCGCAACCCGCAACTTCAACGTGA
>DATKCX010000091.1:0-3936 GCA_035512975.1 Ilumatobacter sp. | reverse complement strand
CCGACGTCCACGAGAACGTGCACCCGTCGATGACGAATTCATCATCGGTGATGCGAAGCGGTGTCGCTCCATACAGGTACTCGCCAGGGAGGTTCTCAGGCGGCAACGGTGCCAGCGAGTCGATCGCGACGTAGCGAGTTGCGCCGATGCCGAATCCGGTGTTCTCCACGGTCACCTCGTCGCCGACGAGCCGAAACGTGGTGCCGTTCGCGAACGGGGCCACTGTCGGGTTGCCACAACCGGCACCTGTGCTCATCACCTCGGACTCGAAGACGGTGTCACCGTCGAACGACATCACACCGCTCGACGAATTGCACGTATCGTTCGCATCGACGGTCACCTGATTCCCTCGGTCGCCCCGCCCGAACCGCATCACCGGCAGGGTGGGCAGCGGATAGTCGACGGCGACCCACGTTCGTCCGACGAGCTGCTCCGCCAACGTCGACCCCAATGCTGGCTGGCCGGGCTCGTTGGCGATTTGCGTGCCACTACGGGCGTTCCGCACCACGACCAGGCCGCCAACGATGAGCGCAACGGCGGCCGCCGCCGCCATGAGTTGCCAGCGGACGCGCCGCATCGACGAATCACGGCTTCCTCCCGGGTTCGGTAGAACGACGGGACGCTGCGCATCGACGCCCCGAACCTCATCGAGGCGCACATCGCTGAGCGTGCGCTCGAGCGACTCGCCGAACCCACTCAAACGGGTCAGCAGATCATCCATTCGGTCATCCGGCATGGCTGTTCTGCAGTTCGTTGCGTAAACGGTCGAGCCCGCGCCGCAAGTGAGCATTCACGGTCGACGGCGACACGTCGAACAGTTCGGCCACGTCGACCTGCGACCAGCCGAGCGCGTGGATCAACACGACGATCGTTCGTTGCCGCATCGGCAGACCGGCGAGAGCGTCGATCAGCTCACGATCGTCGTCTGGAAACGCTTCGTCTGGCGAGGCGATCGTCGGGTCGGCGAAGCTCGATATGGGACGGGTGGAGTAGGTGCGAATCGATGACTGACCCACACGGAACAGGTAGCCGACCGGGTTCGCCATCGGTTGCAGGCGGTCCCAGTTCTCCCATGCCCAGCTCATTGCGTCGACGGTGACGGCGCGTCCGTCGACAACTCCGTACGCGGCGGTGAGCGCTCGCTGCAGACGCGGCTGGGCGAGCTCGAAGAACGCCGCGAACTCCGCCTGCCGATCCATCACCCTTGAGAGCTACCAGACGGCCCGATCCGCGACATCGCCGCGTGACTTCTCACGAACTACCAACTCCGGCGAAGCCAGAGCGCTGCGAGGAAGGCCTTCGCGTGGACGCGGCGTGGGCGATGGCGGAGACGCCGGACCGACAACCACCAGGCAGTGCGCTGGGTGGACCGGTCGGCGAAGCGGAACGCGGCGAGCATCCGGTTCCGTTCCTGGAGGTACCTGGTGCGGTTCGGTACCGATGCGGTCGACAGGCTGCCCACGTGTTCGACCACGGCCGTTGGCACCAACCGGTACGACCACCCGAGTTCGCCGCCTCGAAGCGCCAGGTCGACGTCTTCGTAATACAAGAAGTAGCGCTCGTCGAACCCACCCGTGGCGACGAGGAAGTCACGCGTGAACAGCACCGCTCCCCCGGTGAAGATGTGCAGGTCGCTCGGCATCCCACCGGGTGTGTCGGGGGTCCCTTTGCCGATGTCGGTGCCGGCCCCATCGCGCCCGATCTGCACCCCGAGGCTGTCGATCACCGCAAAGCCGCTGGTGAGCAGCTTGGGTTGTGCCGCTCCGACCATACCCACCAGTTCGGTTGCCAGCAGCTCGGCCCAGCCCGGGCGCACCACCACATCGTCGTTGAGGAGCGCGATCTGGTCGGCGCCGCGAGCCACAGCGGCGGCGAAGCCCAGGTTGGCTGCGGCACCGTATCCCCTGTTCGTCATGCGGATCAGTTCGTTGCCGTCGCCGCTCACGACGGCTGCGCCGCCGGTGTCGACGACGACGATGTGATCGATGCCGCCGCCCGATCGCAACGCAGCAACACAGCGGTCGAGCACCGCTTGACCGGCTGAGTAGGTGACCACGACGGCGACGCGCACCTGCGCACCGTACTGTGCGAGCGGTACAGTGCCCAGCCGTGGCAACGACTCTCATCACCGGCGGAGCCGGCTACATCGGTTCGCACACGGTGCGCGCACTGCGCAGCGCAGAACGCGACGTCGTCGTGCTCGACACGCTCGAACTCAGCACCGCCGAAGCCGTGATCGATGCACCGCTCGTGGTCGGCAACATCGCCGACCGCGCTCTGGTGGATCGCACGATTCGTGAGTACAACGTCGACACCATCGTTCACTTCGCGGCGTACAAGAACGTCGGCGAGTCGATGGTGAACCCTTCGAAGTACTTCCAGAACAACGTCAGTGGTACGACGGCGCTCCTCGACGCCGCGGTTGCCGCCGGGGTGAACCAGTTCGTGTTCTCGTCGTCGTGCTCGGTGTATGGAACCCCCGATCGCGTGCCGGTCGACGAGTCGCAAGCGATCCACCCGGAGTCGATCTACGCCGAAACCAAAGCGATGACGGAACGGGTACTGCATTGGTACGGCCAGGTTTACGGCATGCGCAGCGTCAGCTTGCGGTACTTCAATGCAGCCGGAGCCAGCTTCGACGCCCGCCTGGGCGAAGACTGGACCTACGCGCTCAACCTCATCCCGGTCGCCATCAAGGCGTTGCTCACCGGAGGCGAGCCGCTCAGCGTGTTCGGCGACGACTACGACACACCCGACGGCACCTGCGTACGTGACTACATCCACGTCGACGACTTGGCCGGCGCGCACGTTGCCGCGATCGACTACTTGGCTCAGGGCGGCGAAACGACGGCAATCAACGTGGGTACTGGGGTTGGCGCTTCGGTGAAAGAGGTGCTCGATGGCATCGGGCGAGTGGCCGGGAAACCCGTTCCACATCGCATCGTCGCTCGGCGCGAAGGCGACCCGGTGTCTACCTATTCAGACACAGCGCGATCTTCCGAAGTGCTCGGTTGGAGTGCGAAGCACGGGCTCGACGAGATCCTGGCCAGCGCGTACCGCTGGCACCTCCAGCAGCTCGACGCCTGAACACAGGACGCTCCGCCAGTTGATCGTCACCAACTCCCCCGCTCCGCTGGCGACGATCCCAGCGTGCGACGCCCCGCACGTGTCGGTGATCTTCGTCACCTACGGCACCGGGCAGATCGTGGTGAACGCGCTGGCAACCCTCGCATCGACCATGCCCGGTGGCGTGGCCTACGAAGCGATCGTCGTCGACAACCCGCACCGCTCGCATGCCGGCAGGTCGCTGCGGTGGTTGGCGCTCGCCACTGCCGGAGTGCGGGTGCTGCAACCCGGCCGGAATCTCGGATTCGGCGGAGGCTGCAACGCCGGCGTTGCAGTTGCACGCGGCGAGGTGATCGTGTTCGCGAATCCAGACATCGAGTTCCGGGAAGGATGGCTGGTGCCGCTCCTCGACACGCTCGAAGCTGCCGACGTCTTCGTGGCGGCTCCGGTGCTGCTGAACCCTGACGGCTCGGTGCAAGAGGCGGGAGTGTGGATTCGCGACGACGGCTGGGCGCACTTCAATCTCGATGCGCCCGACGCTGGCGCGTCGATCGACGTGGTGCATGCGTCGGCGGCAAGTTGGGTGCTGCGACGCGACGCCCTCACGCAGCTCGGCGGATTCGACGATGCGTACTGGCCGGCGTACTACGAAGACATCGACCTGGTGTTCCGAGCAAGAGACCACGGGCTTCGCGTCGTGGTGCACGGCTCGTCAAGAGTGGTGCACCACATGGGCCAGTCGGTGCCCGACCGGCCGTTGAACATCGAGCCCCAACGCGACGAGTTCCTCCGCCGCTACCCCGCCGCAACAACAACCCGCCCCTGACACGCCTGGTGCCTGGCACCAGGCGTGTCAGACCGTGACGGTTG
>DATKCX010000090.1:0-2626 GCA_035512975.1 Ilumatobacter sp. | reverse complement strand
TATCCGGCCACGCCGTCACCGGCGCAGAACTGGTCAACACCATCGATCGCCAACTTGAAGTCGGTGCCGCTGTCGCCGGTGCCCGGCGTCATGGTGACGGGGTGGTTCGGGGGTGTGCCGGGGGCCGCCGCGTTGGCGGGGCTGGAGCCGGTCGCAAGCGTGATCGAGGCAGCGGCAGTGAGAACTGCCAGCACGCCGGCGACCCGGCGGCGCCGAGTATGGAGGTTTGTCATGAGTGTGAGTCCTTTGTGCGAAGTCGTTGGGGGTAGCTCAAGAGGTACGGAACGGAGCGCGGAGGGTGGTGTCACCGCAGTTGGTGATGGGGAGGAAGCCGTGCTGCTGGATCGTGCTCGATGCCGAGCAGACGTCCGAGGTCGGTCCGACGAACATCTCAACGAGGTGGGGAATGGCGGTGAAGTTGACGGTGTCGATGTTCTCGTAGGGAACCACGTAGTACACGTCACGACCGAAGGTGGTGCTGTTGTACGCATCCTCGACCGGAACCAGGTTGGGGATGGTGCCTGAAACCGCTTGCTGGCCATCAATCCGACCCAAGCCGCTGATCGCTGGATTTCCTTCGAGGTTCGGGGCCGGGGTACCCACGCCGTTGCTGCGCGCGATGTACTGGCTGGCCGAGAACCCGACGATGAGCTGTGCGTTTTCGCAAGACACCGCCACCCCACCGGCCACGCCATCACAGATCGGGTGCATCATCGATGAGAGCAATGGTCCCTTGGCGAGCAAGTCAGGACCGTTGTTCTCCTGCAGACGACCGCCGACGTCGGGGACACCGCCGGCGTCGTTGCAAAGCGCTGTGCCGGTATTGTCGCCACCGGGGTTCGCGAGACCGAGAGCGGTCATCCACGACGAGTAAGTACCCGAACCAGTCTGGATGCCACAGGCGATGACGGGTACGCCGCCGATCAACTGTGGACCTGTGGAGTGCAGCGTGATCACGTCAGCTGCGGTGATGCTTACGATCGCGCCGCCTGAGGGACGCAGGTAGGCAATCGACAGTGCGTCGCGTCCCCACGGGATGTACGTCAGCGCGCCGCTGGCGTCGACGGTGGCGGGAGCAGATGACGACCGACCGAAGTCGACGAGACCCTGTGGGTTCTTGGCACCGCCGCAGAGTGCGGTCGCACCGAACGGCCAGGTGTCGGCGGCCGGGCTGAACGCTGCGCTGATGATGCGCGTACCATTCGTCGAGCCGTTGGGGCGCAAGATGGTCGGTCCACCGACCTTGGGTGAGATGCAGCTGTTCGCCGGGAACGCATCCCACGACACGATCTGGCGGTTACCGGTCGACGCCGACGTTTGCAATGGTGTGAAGTTGACGCCGTTGCTGTAGCCGGCAAATGCGTTGGTGATGTCTTGGAGGGTGTCGGAGCCGAAGCCGAAGATCGGCGCGGTGTACTGCTGGGGGTCGGCCTGGGCAGGCGAACCGCCGGCGACGACGCCGGCGATGGCGCCGACGGCTGCGAGCGCGGCCGCAGTGCGGACGAGCTTCTTCTGAAGGAGGGCAGAGATCATGGTTGGCGGGGACCTTTCGTTGGTGTTCGCTAGTGCGGGACGTGAGCCCAGACACGTTGTGTGCCTGGCTCGGACGTACGATTGCAGTCGAATCTGGCCCTCAGGTGTCTGGAACCTTTACGCCAGACGGCGGGCTGAAGAGTTCACCAAGCGGTCGCCGCCTGCTCACACTGCGGCCCCGAAACGTGCCGCTCAGCTCAGCCGAATCGACCGTTGACGTAGTCGTTGGTTCGTTCGTCTTGAGGTCGCGAGAACATCAAGTCGGTCGGGCCGTGCTCGACGATGAGCCCGGGCGTGCCCTGCTCGGCGAGGAAGAACGCGCACTGGTTCGACACACGCGCCGCCTGCTGCATGTTGTGCGTGACGATGACGATGGTCACTTCCGAAGCGAGTTCCATGATCGTCTGTTCGATGCGACGAGTCGATGTGGGGTCGAGCGCCGAACACGGCTCGTCCATCAAGAGCACTCGGGGTCGGATCGCCAGCGCACGCGCGATACACAGCCGCTGCTGCTGTCCGCCAGAAAGACCTCCGCCTGGCTGGCGCAGTCGGCCCTTGACCTCGTTCCACAGCCCAGCCTTCGACAGACACGTCTCGACCAACTCGTCCTTTTCGCGAGGAGTGGCTTTCGTGCCGGTCAGCTTCAGGCTGGCAACAACGTTGTCGTAGATCGACATCGCGGGGAACGGGTTGGGCTTTTGAAACACCATCCCGATCTGGCGACGCGCATCGGTGAGCTTGCGCGACGGGTGGTAGATGTCGTTGCCACCGAGCAATACGTCACCGGCGAGTGATGCACCGGGAATCATTTCGTGCATCCGGTTGAGGATTCGCAGAAACGTCGATTTGCCACAGCCCGATGGCCCGATCAGTGCGGTCACTTCGCCGGCCCGCATGTCGAGCCACACCCGATCGAGCACCTGATGGTTGCCGAACCATGCGGAGATGTCGCGAGCGATCAGACCCGCAAGGTCGCTGCTGGTTGCGTGATCGGACGCGGGACCCGATGGGCTTGCGAGCACTCGAGCTGTGTCTACTTCGTGGGTCTGGGTCATCAGAATCTCAGGCGGTTCCATCGATGGTTGGTGGTGAG
>DATKCX010000089.1:0-9299 GCA_035512975.1 Ilumatobacter sp. | reverse complement strand
CATCCTTCGGTCGATCTCGGCGTTGCAGATGTACCAGCAGGCGGTCCGGGGGCCGATCGACGGCCTCACGGTGGTGCAGTTCCTGCTGTCGTACTCAGCCTTCCCGCGATCGGTGCAAGGATGTTTCGACGAAATTCGGGGCGTCGTCTACCTGCTGCCGAATGCCGAGCGCATCGAACCGTCGCTCGACGCTGCCGAACGGATGCTTGTGGCATCGCTTCCCGACGGCACCGCAGGTGCTGGCCTCGACCAATCGATGGAACAGCTGCAGGCCGCGATCGCTGAGCTCGCGGATGCAATACACGACACCTATGTCGGCTCAGTACTCTGAGCAACTGTGGCGAACACCGGGGGCCCAACAGGTGAGTCGTAGCGCGTGAACAGCATGCCGCTGCAACCATCAGACGACCTGCACCGCCGCCTGGTCGACCCTGACCTGCTGGGATTTCGGCAGGGTCGCGCCGACCGGCTGCTTGCTGCGGAAGGTGCCGGCCATCTGGTGCACGACTTGCCCGTGCGCGCCGACGGCCGGCTGGCCACGGTGGAAAGCCGACCATGGCGAGTCGACCCGATCCCTGTCGTGCTCGACACGGCCGTCTTTCGGTGGCTGTCGTTGGCCATCGCCGAGCGAATGCAAGCGCTCGAACTCGTGCTCGCCGATCTCTATGGCGAACGCACGCTGGTGAGCGAGCGCATCGTTCCAGCCGAGGTGCTCGCGGCAACCAGCCGCTATCGCATCAGCGCCGTGGGATCAGCTCCGCGACGGTGGCTCACCACGTACGCCGTCGATCTCGCGGTTGGCGCTGACGGAACATGGTGGGTCGTCGATGACCTCACCGACGCTCCGCCCGGGGTGGGGTACGCTTTGCTCGACCGGTCGGTCATCTCGCGAGTGCTGCCAGACGTCATGCATTCAGCTCCGGTGGCGAGCCTTGCCAGGTTTCCTGCAACGTTGCGGCGTGGTCTCGCAGCGACATCGCTGATTGCCAGTCCACGTATCGTGCTGTTCTCCGGCGGGCTCGATCACTCGTCGTACGTCGACCACTCGTATCTCGCCGTGCAGCTCGGCATCAACTTGGTGGAGGGTGCCGATCTCGTCGTTCGCCAGCGCAAGGTCTGGTTGCGCACACTCGACGGCCTCGAACCCGTCGACGTGTTGTACCGCCGCCTCGAAGACCCGTTCCTCGACCCGCTCGCGGTTGCATCGCAGGGATCGATCGGGGTTCCGGGCCTGTTGCAGGCCGCGCGTGCCAGCGGAGTGAGCCTGGCGAACGCCAACGGCTCAGGAGTGCTGGAATCGCGCGATCTGCGCGCCTTCGTCGCCGCCGCCATCGAACGGCTCTCGCCGCTGGAACAGGCGTTGCCCATGATGGGACTACAACCCGTGCCGCTGGCCCAGGTGCCGCTCGCGCCCGGGTCGGTGTCGCCGGAACTTCACGAAGCCGCGGTCGTCGTGCGCATGTTCGCGGTGCACGATGGTCGATCGGTCCAGGTCCTGCCGGGCGGCACGGCACGAGTGCTCGCCCCGGGCGACCACCCAGCGTTGCCGACGGCGTGTACCGCCAAGGATGTCTGGGTGCTCGGCCACACCACGGCACCGGTCGTTGGGCCTCGACTGCCGCAGGTCGACTTCGGCCGCTCGGTTCCCACACGCGCTGCCGACGCGTTGTACTGGACGAACCGCGCCGCAGAACGTGCCGAGGCGATGGCGCGCACCATGCGCGTGATCACCGGTCGGATGGAGCAAGACCCAGGACTACTCGGGTTGCACGATGGCGCTTGGACAGCCCGAATGCGCTTGGTCACGTCGGCGGTTCGGCGTCAGTACGACGTGGAGCCATGTCCCAACCCCACCGCCGACACCTTGAGCGAAGAGCTGTCGGTGGTTGGCGATGCGGTAGCTCGAGAGATCGGGTCGTTGCTCACCGAAGCAACAACGGTGCGCGAGTTCCTGTCGGTCACGGCTGGGCGAATCCTTTCGCATCTTGCAGAACTTCGTTCCGCATTGCAGCAGCGGCTCACGGTGGTCGACGACCTCGATGCGGTCCTGGCCGACTTTGCAGCGCTCGCTGGCCTCTGGCAAGAGAGCACGGTTCGCGGTCCGGCTTGGAGAATCGGTGACACCGGGCGTCGTCTCGAGCGTTGCCTGGTCGTGCTCGACCTCATCGAGGGCACGCTCGGCCTGCGAGATCCAGAGCATTGGCAGCAGGGGGTTCAGCGCCACGCGGACGAGGTGGAGGCCACTGCGACGGAGGTGCTGCTGGCGGTGAACGACAGCCTCGTTGCGTATCGGCGACGCCATCGAAGCGACGTGGAGATCGACCTTGCGCTCGTGCTGCTGGTGCAAGATGCGTCCAACCCTCGGTCGCTCGCGGCGTGCATCGAGCGGCTCGCGCAGCACGCGGCGGACGGCGAGTGGTCGGTGGGCGGGGACTTCATTCGACACGCGCGTCGAACCCTCGAGCTCCCGGTCGAGCAGATGGTGCCGGCGATGCGAACCCTGATCAGGGAGGCTGGCGATCGAGTGGTGAGCCGCTGGTTCTCCACCCCGGTCAACCCGGTCGTCCTCAGCCCAACGGGACGAACCGCATGACCACGCGCAGCTATCGCGTGTCGCATCGCACGGCCTATCAGTACAGCGCCACCATGAGCGATGGCTACACGGTCGTCAACCTCACTCCTCGCAGCACCAAGTGGCAACACGTGCGCGAATCACACGTGGAACTGGTGCCCATGGCATCTGGCGTCGACATGTTCGTCGACGTCTTCGGCAACATCGTTCACCAGTTCGGCCTGCACGAACCGCACGCCACGATGGTGGTCGAGGCCATCAGCCTCGTCGACGTGATCGAACGGGCCATGCCCGTCGATGCCACGCCGTGGGAGGCAGTGGTCGACGACCTCGACGGTCTCATCGGCCCGGAGGCGATCGACGTGTCGATGTTCCGTTCACAGAGCACCTTCGTCGACCTGGCCGCCTTGGGCGGCACCCTGCGCGCGTACGCCTTCGAGTCGTTCACTCCGGGCCAAGAGATCGTGGCCGCGGCGCTGTCGCTGTGTGAGCGGATCTACCGTGAGTTCCAGTTCGACTCGCAGTTCTCGACGGTGTCTACGCCCTTGAGTGAGGTCATCAACGAGCGGCGCGGTGTGTGCCAAGACTTCGCACATTTGGCGGTGGGATGCCTCCGGTCGTTGGGCTTGGCGGCTCGCTACATCAGCGGGTACATCGAAACGAAGCCGCCGCCGGGCAAACCTCGGCTGGTCGGCACCGACGCGTCACACGCCTGGGTATCGGTGTGGACTCCGTTGGCGGGATGGGTTGACTTCGATCCCACGAACGGCCACCTGCCAGTGAATGATCACATCACTGTCGCTTGGGGGCGTGACTACGCGGACGTCATCCCGGTTCGTGGTGTGATGATCGGCCCGGCGACCGAACAAAAGCTCAAAGTCTCCGTAGACGTCGCACCGGTGTAGGCCGAGCACGTGCTGACACGCTGCGTATCGTCGCCGTCGTGGTGCCCGTAGCACCCGGTTGGCTGACGTGTCGCCCGGTACTGTCGGGGCCATGAGTTCGCCAGCTGACACACCCGTCGACATCAAGCCTCGGTCACGTGACGTCACCGACGGCATTCAGAAGGCGGCGGCGCGGTCGATGCTACGTGCCGTTGGGTTCACCGAGGACGACTGGGTGAAGCCGCAGGTCGGCGTCGCCTCGTCGTGGAACGAGATCACGCCGTGCAACATGTCGATCCGTCGGCTCACCGAAGCCGCCAAGGTCGGCGTGCGGCGCGCTGGTGGTATGCCGCTCGAGTTCGGCACCATCACCGTCAGCGACGGAATCTCCATGGGTCATGAAGGCATGCGCGCCTCGCTGGTGAGCCGTGAGATCATCGCCGACTCGGTCGAAGCCGTGATGCACGGTGAACGACTGGATGGCCTCCTCGCCACCGGAGGCTGCGACAAGTCGATGCCCGGCATGATGATGGCGATCGCGCGTCTCGACCTGCCAGCGGTCTTCGTGTACAACGGCTCGATCATGCCCGGGTACCTCAACGGTCAGGCGCTCGACATCACATCGGTGTTCGAGGCGGTCGGTGCGTGTGCTGCCGGCAAGATCACCGAAGAGGAACTGTTCCAGATCGAGAAGCACGCCTGCCCCGGCGAGGGTGCGTGCGGTGGCATGTTCACCGCCAACACGATGAGTTCCATCGGCGAAGCACTCGGCCTGTCGCTTCCGGGTTCCGCTTCGCCGCCAGCTGTCGACCGGCGGCGCGAGTACGACGCCGAAGCCGCCGGCGAGGCAGTCGTGGCCATGTTGCGCACCGGGCTGCGTCCGCACGACATCCTCACCAAGCAGGCGTTCGAGAACGCGATTTCGCTGGCCAATGCCGTGGGTGGTTCCACCAACGCGGTGCTGCACCTGCTGGCCATCGCCAACGAGATGCGCATCGAGCTCGACCTGGCCGACTTCAACCGCATCGCCGCGCGGGTGCCGCACATCGCCGACATGAAGCCCGGTGGCAAGTTCCACATGAGCGACCTCGATCGCATCGGCGGTGTGCCAGTGGTACTGAAACATCTCCTCGACGAGGGTTTGCTGCATGGCGACGTCATGACGGTCACCGGCAAGACGATGGCTGAGAACCTGGCGGCGATCGACCCGCCGGCACCAGACGGAACGGTGGTGTACCCGGTGTCGGCACCGATCAATGTCGAAGGCGGACTCAACGTGCTCACCGGCTCGCTGGCACCAAACGGGTCGGTGGTGAAAGTGGCTGGTCTCACCCACGAGCAGCGAACCTTCGAAGGCACGGCCCGCGTGTTCGACGGTGAAGACGGAGCCATGGCAGAAGTGCTCGCCGGCAACATCAAGCCGGGAGACGTCATCGTCATTCGCTACGAGGGGCCCAAGGGCGGCCCGGGCATGCGCGAGATGCTCGCCATCACGGGTGCCTTGAAGGGCGCTGGTCGTGGGGGAGACGTCGCGCTCATCACCGACGGTCGTTTCTCAGGTGGCACCTGGGGCTTCTGCATCGGCCACGTTGCGCCCGAGGCTGTCGATGGTGGGCCGATCGCGTTCGTACGCGACGGTGACGTCATCAGGATCGACGTGCCAACCCTGAGTCTCGACCTACTCGTCGACGACGCCGAGCTCGAAGCCCGCAAGGTCGGCTGGGCACCGATCGCGCCGCGCTACACCACCGGTGTGCTGGCCAAGTACGCCAAGCTCGCCCAAGGTGCCGAAAAGGGAGCCATCACGAACCCGACGTGAGTAGTCAGACGTCAAGCGTGACGGAAGGGGTCTGACCCCATCCGTCACGCTTGTTGGCAAGTGCTCGCCAACCCGTGAGGCCAACGCCGAGGAACAATGTGGCCACCACGATGAAGGCGAAGGCGATGCCGTCATCGAACACGACCTTGCGGGTGAACATGCCGACGATGATCGTGGCCGCCCAAATCGCCACGCCAGCACCGAAGTGCAACGGGCTACGCCAGGCTCTGGATGCAATCCACCCGGCGAGCAGACCGAACAGGAATGGCGCAGCCGTGGTGACGAAGTCACTCGCGGCCGCCCCCTCCTCATGCTCGCGTCGCCCGATGGCGACAAAGATCACGACGACCGCAACGTCGAGGACAATCGCGAGGGCAACAGCGGTGCGGCGTGGCATGCGTGCAGTGTGCCGGTGCTTCAGCCTTCGTGGGCGAAGCCGCCGAGGGTGCCGCGGAAGAACACCAACGGAAACGGGCCTTCACCCGAGTGGTCGGCATCGGCTTCGAGCGCGAGCACCCGGCCCAGCACGAAGAAGTGATCACCCATTTCGTAGACCTCTTCGATGAAGCAATCGATCCAGGCCACGGCACGATCGAGAATGGGCGAGCCAGACGGCGCCGGATGCCACTTCACATCGGTGAATCGCTCGGCCTCGTTGCCGGACTTCGCGAACTTCCAACACAGGTCGGCGTGGTGGCGTCCGAGCACGTTCACGCAGAACGCCCCGCTCGACTCCATGCTCGCCCACGTGTCGCTGTCTTTCTGCGGGAGGAACCCGACCAGTGGCGGATCGAGCGAGACCGACGTGAACGAGCCGATGGTGAACCCGGCCGGCGATTCGCCATCTCTGCCGGTCACCACGGTGACACCGGTGGGGAAGTGGCCGAGCACGTTGCGGAACTCGGAGGGCTGAAATGAAGGAGTGGGAGCATCGGCCGTCATCAGGTTCCACCTTACGCGTCGGGGTAGCGTCGGAGCATGACGCCACCCACGTCGACGAACAAGGCGGAACTTCGGGCAGACATGCGGGCCCTACGAAAGGCGTTGCCCGACAGCGCCGAACGGTCCGAGCGGGTCTGGCAACAAGTGGAGATGCTTCCAGCGGTGCGCGCAGCGAACTGCGTGATGGTGTTCACGTCGGTACTCGGGGAACCCGACACAGCGCCGTTCATCAGTTGGTGCACTGCCAACGGAAAGTCGGTTTTGCTGCCAGAGGACGATCCGCTGCCCCACGCGACCACTGTCGACGTGGTGATCGTGCCGGGGCTTGCCTTCACGATCGAGGGCGACCGACTCGGTCAGGGCGGCGGCTGGTACGACCGGTTTCTGAGCGGGCTTCGTCCGGAAGCGGTGACGATCGGCGTGGCGTTCGCCCCACAGATCGTCGACGCGCTTCCGGTCGAGCCCCACGACATACGCGTCGACCACGTCATCACCGCCTGACACGCCTGGTGCCAGGCACCAGGCGTGTCAGGCTTCTTCGTAGTACTCGCGGCCGAGGTGGGTGATCTGGTCTTCGCCCATCATCCAGCGCAACGTGTTCTTCAGCTTGGTGAGCTGGATGAACAGGTCGTGCTCGGGATACAGGCCCGGTGCCACCATCGGTGCCTTGTAGTAGAAGCTCAACCACTCCTGGATGCCGCCCATGCCGGCGCGCTGCGCGAGATCGCTGAACAGCACGAGGTCGAGTGCGAGTGGGGCGGCGAGGATGGAGTCGCGGCACAGGAAGTCGACCTTCAACTGCATCGGATAGCCGAGCCAGCCGAACAGGTCGATGTTGTCCCAACCCTCCTTGTTGTCGCCACGGGGTGGGTAGTAGTTGATGCGCACCTTGTGGTACACGTCGCCGTACAACTCGGGGAATTGGTCGGGCTTGAGGATGTTCTCGAGCACGCCGAGCTTGGATTCTTCCTTCGTCTTGAAGTTCTCGGGGTCGTCGAGCACCTCGCCGTCGCGGTTGCCCAAGATGTTCGTGGAGTACCAACCGCTGAGGCCGAGCATGCGTGCCTTCAGCATCGGTCCGAGCACTGTCTTGATCAGTGTCTGGCCGGTCTTGAAGTCCTTGCCGGAAATCGGGACGTTGCGCTCGGTAGCCAGTTCGCGCAGCGCCGGGATGTCGACTGTGAGGTTCGGTGCGCCGTTGCAGAACGGCACGTTCTCCATGATGGCCGCGTAGGCGTACAGCATCGACGGCGCGATCGTGGGGTCGTTGGCGTCGATGGCGGCTTCGAACGCATCGAGCGTCTGGTGCGCCGGGCCCGGCTCGATGAAGATCTCGGTCGACGCGGCCCAGATCATGACGACCCGGTCGCATTCCTTCTCGTCGCGGAAACGGTTGATGTCTTCGCGGATGGCGTTGAGCATGTCGCGCTTGTTCACGGTGCCGAGCGTGTTGTCGCCGTCGAGGCGCTTCACGTAGTGCCGGTCGAATGCGGCGGGCATCGGGCGCACAGACCGGAGCGCATCGGAGATGCCTTCGAGGTGCTTGCCAGACTCCAAGACACCAGCGCGCTGAGCGGCGACGAACGCGTCGTCCGGGAACGGATCCCACGCACCGAAGACGACGTCTTCGAGCTTGGCGAGCGGCACGAAATCGCGAATGAACGGGGTGCGATTGTCGGTGCGCTTGCCGAGGCGGATGGTGTCCATCTGGGTGAGCGATCCAATGGGTGCGGCCTCGCCGCGCCGAGCGAGTTCCACACCGGCAATCAGTGTGGACGACACCGCGCCGAGGCCGACGGTGAGAATGCCCAGCCGCCCGGTGGCGGGAGCAACAGTGAGTGGGTTCATTCCGAAATCATAAGTGATGCTTCTGAAACATTGTTGATAGTGAAGAAGAACTGAACTATTCTGCACGGGTGTCGACTGGATTGCCAGACATTTCGCTGCGACAGCTCGAGTACCTCACTGCCGTTGTCGACTCGCCCACGTGGGCTGCCGCGGCGAATCGTGTGGGAGTGAGTGCGTCCGCGTTGTCGCAGGGTTTGGCGGAGTTGGAACGCCGAGTCGGGGTGGAGCTGTTCGAGTCGCACGGCCGCCGACGCATATTGCGACCGTCGGCCGCGCCGGTACTCGATCACGCCCGCCGAGTGGTGGCGCTGACCGGCGACCTGGTCGACTGGTCACAACGCATCCGAACAGCGCACGGTGGTCGGGTGCGTTTGGGCATGATCGACATCGCTGCAGTCGTGCACTTTCCCACGGTGTTGCAGGAGTTCCGGGCGGAGTTCCCCGACGTGGAACTCACGTTGTCCGTCGCCCCGTCAGCTCAGCTGCTCGACGCCCTGCGCGACGGGCAGATCGACATCGTCGTCTGTGTCGCACCGCCGAGCGTTCGGCCCGGTATCGCCACCGCTCCACTCTTCGACGAGGCGCTCCGTGTGATCGCCCCGGCTAGTGCGCGCATCGGGGATGCAGCAAGTTGGGGTCCGTGGCTGATGTTTCCTGGCGATTCCCACACGCGACACCTCATCGAGGAACGACTTCGTCAACTGGGCGCGCCGATCGTCATCGCTGCCGCAAGTCATCAGCCCGAAGTGCTGCATCAGATGGCTCGCTTGGGCCTGGGCTGGGCTGTCTTGCCCGTGGCCCAGACCAACGCAACCGACGACGTCGCCGCCGGCGGCGTGGTGGCGGGCCCCGAGTTGGTGCACCGACAGCTGGTCGTCGCCCGTCGGAGCGAATCCGTGACCGATCCGGCAGTCGACGAACTGGATCGCCGACTTCACCAGCGGGTGTGATCGCTCATCACACCCACCTCAGCTCGTCGACTCCGGCGTCATGCCCGTGTGGTGCACCCAAGCCGGGATCTTGCTCTGGATCTTGCTCTGCATCGACGACGACCTCACAACTGGGGCACCACAGTCGGGTCTCGAGCGGTGTTCCGCAGGCCAAGTGTGGGGCGGTGTCGCCGCCATCGTGGCGTGAGGCCCAGTTCCTGAGCGCGGGCAGGATCACGGCGAGTTCGCGGCCGGATTCGGTGAGTTCATAGACATAGCGACGCGGGCGTTGCGAGTACAACGAA
>DATKCX010000088.1:0-3165 GCA_035512975.1 Ilumatobacter sp. | reverse complement strand
TCGCAACATCCCATCTCGATGACTTCGACGCCGCTCTCATCGAAGTGCGAGACGACATGCGCCGCCAGATCAACGACGCCAAGACGAAGTCCGAGCCACGCAACAGCCGCCAGGGGCGCGAGACCGTGCGCGGCCCGGACTGAGATCGCCGCACGGTTTATTCGACCTACACGAAAGGGAACGTTCCAATGAACAACAGAAACCACACAAGTGAGTTGTCATGTTGAGGAAGCCACTCGGACTACTCGGAATCTTCCTTGTCGTTGTCGGAATCGGCTACTTCGTCGGTGCCGGGGTCGCATACAGCAAGGTGCAAGGCGGCTACACCGCCCTCCAATCGTTCAGCGACGTCCAAAATGTCGAACTCAGCTACAACGAGGACGGCGAACTCGTCGACCGTGGCGAAGTCGAGGGCGGACTGGCGATCCGCTCATTGCTCGAAGACGATTGGGGCTTCCCGATCGTCGAGTCCGATCTCGATCCCAACGATCCGCTCGTCAACAGCGCCACCGAGTACATGTACCAGATGGCGACGATCTCGTATCACACGTTGCATGGCACGCAAACCGTGGTGTTGACGGAGGCTGACCTGACCGGCGACGCCGGTGTGGCGACCGAGTTCGACTGCAACGGCGAGATGGTTCCAGTTCCCGATCCGTTCCCGGCCGAGGGCGTCACCTGCGACTTCGAGGTCAACGGTCGGTACTGGACCGGTTTCGACCGAAACGTCCCGGTCGAGGCGGCAGCTCGCGACATGGCATGGAGTGGCACCGCGCACGCTCTGGTGGCCGAACTCGGTGTGGGTGCGGCAACGCACAGCACGCTGCAACTGGCCCTCGGTGTCGCCGCGTTGCTCGCCGGATTGGGCGTGGTGTGCACCGTGATGGGTGCCGCGTTCATCTGGGAAACCCGCCGTCGCAACAAGATCGAAGTACCGGACACCATCCCCGAGGCACTCCTGAAGGACCGGCCGGGCCACACGCCCGCAGAAGTCTGACCGCCCCGACAGCGTCGATCTGGTCGGCCGTGGTCACGTGGGCCCTTCCCCTCCGGAGGGCCCGCTACTTCGCCGTGTGCCGGCGACGCCCTCACGTCGAACCTCCCGACATCGGCTCAGAGGCTGCATGAAGTGAGCATGCACGGGATTCCTCGCTGGCCTGAGTCACTGCGAAATTTCGGGGCGTCCGTTACGGCATGCCTCGGTCGTTCGGAGTCCTTGGCGCAGCGATGTAGGTTGAGCGGATGGCCGTCGCGCTGCATCCAAACGTCGAGATACTGTCGCCGCTGCTCGGTGCCTGGGAGGGTCGTGGCAGCGGGGAATACCCGACGATCGACGGCTTCGACTACCTCGAGTGGGTGGCCTTCACTCACGTCGGCAAGCCGTTCCTCACCTACTCCCAACGCACAGTCGCTGCCGACGATGGCCGTCCGCTGCACTCGGAGACCGGCTACTTGCGTGCACTCGAAGGCAACCGGGTCGAGCTCGTGCTCGCCCATCCCACAGGTATCACCGAGCTCGACGAGGGCTCGATCGAGACGACCGCCGACGGACTCATCCTGACACTGGGTTCGACGACGATCGGTCTCAGTGGATCGGCCAAGACGGTCACGGCCGTCGAACGGCACATCGAACTCGACGGCGATGAGCTTCGCTACCGGGTGGCGATGGCGGCCGTCGGCCAACCGATGACCCACCATCTGCAAGCCCACTTGGCGCGGACGCCGTAGCGTTTACGCACCACGAAGTCAGCGTCGTTCGAGAAACGGGAAGCTCAGAGCGACTCACGTGTGGAGGAACTGTTCGTAGCTGTGCGTCACGAGTCGAGCGCCTTGGACCAACGGCCCGCCCATGCGTCGAGCGGTTGGAGGGAATCGCCCAGTTCTCGGCCGAGTTTCGTCAGTTCGTACTCGCCGTTGTCGCATTGAGCAATGAGGGCCGCATTGGCCAAGTCGCGCAGTCGGTCGTAGAGCACGCTCGAGGACAGGCCGTCGCACGCTGCGAGAAGTGCACGCGCTCCGACCGGTCCCGACCGAAGCTCCCACAGAACCCGAAGCGCCCAGCGACGGCCGAGCAGGTCCAACGCGGCCATGAGCGGGCGGCCGGTCGTGGATCCACGGACAGGCCGACCCGGAACGGGACGATGCCGAGCGGTCATGGGAATGCTTCCGGCAGATCGAAGTTGACGTTTCTGATTCCGCAACACTATCGTGATCGAGTGTTCCGGAATCAGAAACATCCGCTGGAAGGTGATCATGAGCCGGATCGAACCCGTGCACCCGCCCTACGTCGACGAGGTCGCCGTGCGACTCGAAGCGATGATGCCGCCGGGTGTGCCGCCGATCGGGTTGTTCCGAACATTCGTGCGCAACCTTCCGATGTCCACGGCGATGGGCGGGTGGGGTGGGTACGAGCTCAGTAGACGGCTCTCGTTGACGATGAGGGACCGAGAGATCGTCATCGATCGCACCTGTGCGAGGTGCCGGTGCGAGTATGAATGGGGTGTGCACATCGCGTTCTTCGCCGAGCGCGTCGGTCTCAGCCGCACTCAGATCAGCTCCATCACGCACGGTGATGCCAGCGATGTTTGTTGGTCGGACGAGCGAGATCGGGTGCTGCTTGAAGCGACCGACGCGCTCCACGACGGTGCCGACCTCGACGACGTTCTGTGGCAGAGACTTCACGAGCATCTCTCCGATCTGCAGAAACTCGATCTCTTCATGCTCGCCGGTTGGTACCACGCGATCAGCTATGCAGCAAACGGCGCACGAGTCGAACTGGAGGCCGGAACACCGCGGTTCGCCGACTACTGACCGGGCTTCCACGCACAGGAGTGGCCGCTTCGGGAAAGACCCCGGTGCTTCCTTACGGCCGAACACCTCGGACGTGAACTCTTCACCGAGCCCGAGCTGATGGCGGGTGCGATCGTTGGTGCCTGCCGTTCGGAAATCCGTCATCGCGGCAGCGGGTTCGGGCCGGTCGCCGTCACGAGCCGCTGGGGCATCCAGTCGTCGACGTGATGGAATCCGTCGTCGAACGGGCCGGCATCGAGTTCGACGGATGCCCTCAGTGAAAGTCGATAGAACTTCACGTGGGTGAAGTCCTCGAACAAGATGTAGACGGGGTCGGGTGTGCTGTTCGGGCCCTGGAACTGCTGTCCCGTCAGG
>DATKCX010000087.1:0-3782 GCA_035512975.1 Ilumatobacter sp. | reverse complement strand
AGGCTGGCGAGCCGTTCTGGGGCGAGTTTGCCGTCACGCACCGCCTGCGTGACCGCGCACCCCGGTTCCTGATCATGTTTGCAGTCGCGAAACCGACACCCGTCCATGAGGTCAAACACGTCTTGGAATGCTCGCTCGATGCCGTCGCCGGAGAGCCACAAACTCACCGCGCGCACACCCGGCGTGTCGATGAGCCAACCCTCGCCGGGCAGGCGGAGCAGTTGGGCCGCGACCGTGGTATGGCGGCCACGGTTGTCGCCCTCACGCACCGCCCCGGTGTCCATCGCGTACTCGGCCAGCAATGCGTTCACCAAGGTCGACTTCCCCACGCCAGATGCGCCGAGAAAGGCCAGCGTGCCATTGCCGCTCGCGTAGTCACGCAGTTGTTCGATGCCGATCTGTTGTGTTCCGCTGGCCAGGTGCACCGGCACTCCGAGGGCCACTTCGGCGAGTTCGGCTCGTGCAGGTTCGGCGTCGTCGATCGTGTCGACCTTGGTCAACACCACGACGGGCAACGCTCCCGAGTCGAACGCCAACACCAACTCGCGTTCCAGGCGACGCTGGTTGGGAGGATTTCCGAGCGAGTGCACGAGGAACACGACATCGATGTTGGCGGCGAGCGTGTCGGCTTCGAACCGGTCGCCCTCGAACGAGGCGCGGCGGGTGAAGGCAGAGTTGCGATCGATGATTGCGCCGACCTGCTCGCCGTCGTCGGACGGCACCACCCAATCGCCGATGGCCACGTGCTCGTAGAGGTTGCGGATGCGGACGGGCTCGGTGTCGGTGGCGTGCCGCATCACGGTGCTCCAACCACGGTCGATGCGCGACACCCGACCAGGCGCTCCGGGCGCGCCAATGCGTTCCCAAGACTGCTGAAATCGTTCGTTCCAGCCGAGAAGCGGATCACCCGACACGAAGTCGAACCGTACTGGACCGCCCCCGGGAGGCGGGCGGCGGCTTTGGTTTCTGCCGTTCACTTCGAACAGACCGGATCGTCATCCAGTGTTTCCGGACGAGTGGGGGTAACCCCCGTGCTCTCTGCCACACCCCCGTCGTAGTGTGGCGCACATTCGCATCGCCGTCGCCGGCAGCAGGCCAGCACAAGGAGTTCCACGTGTACATCAAGATTGCTCGCTGGTGTTTCCAGCGCCGTGTGTTCGTCGTCGTCGCATGGGCCATCGCGTTCGTCGCGATCCAAGTGTTGGGCGTTGCGGTCGGCACCGGGTTCGACGATGGGTTTGCCACGATCGATTCCGAGTCCGATCGCGGATCGGCGATTCTTCGTGAAGAGTTCGGCGGGCAGGGTGCCTCGTTGATCGTCGGTTCCATTGTGGTCAAGGCCGAACAGGGCGTCGACGACCCCGAGGTTCGCGCCGCCATGGAAGAACTCATCACCATGGCACGCGGGTACGACGGCGTCACCGCGACCGACCCGTTCGACCCAGCAGGCGGTGGCACGCAGATCTCGCCTTCCGGTCAGGTGGCATTCGCTGGTCTGGAAGGCGACGAAGACATCATCCCGTTGGAAGAGACCGTCGAAGTCGGCACCGCGCTGCTGGTACGAGGCCAGGAACTCGAGGCGGAGATCCCAGGTTTGCAGGTGGAGATCGGCGGCGCGTCGTTCGCCGAGTTCGCGGTGCCTGAATCCGAAGTGATCGGCGTCGCGTTCGCGATCGTCATCCTCATCGTCGCCTTCGGGTCGGTGCTCGCCATGGGCTTGCCAATGGCAGTCGCGCTCGCGGGGGTCGGCCTCGGCATCGCTGTCTCGGGTCTGCTGTCGAATGTCGTGGTCATGCCGTCGTTCGCACCGATCATCGGAACCATGATCGGTCTCGGCGTCGGCATCGACTACGCCCTGTTCGTCGTGACGCGGTATCGAGATGAGCTGCACGAAGGTCGGTCGCCCGAGGCGTCTACCGCGGCGTCGTCCGACACAGCGGGGAGAGCGGTGGTGTTCGCCGGTCTCACCGTCGTGGTGTCGCTCCTCGGTCTCCTCCTCATCGGCCTCCCATTCGTGGCCGGTATCGGCATCGCTGCGGCGGTCACCGTCGCCATCACCATCATCGCCACGCTCACCCTGCTGCCGGCGCTGTTGGGGTTTGCACAGCGCAAGGTGGAAGTCACCCGCTGGCGCGGCCTCATCGCCGCCGGCCTGGTGTCGGTGGCACTGCTCGGAGTTGGGTTCAGCGTCAACCCGCTGCTCCTCGCCCTGCCACTCTCAGCACTCGTGCTCATCGCCGGGTTCTTCGTGCCCGTGCTGAAACGAGAGGTGCCGAAGCCAGCACGCAAGCCAATCGAAGCGAGCATCTGGTACCGGTGGAGCCACCTCATCCAGCGTCGCCCGTGGCCGTTTTTGCTGGGTGCGACCGCAGCGCTGCTGATCATCGCGATACCCCTGCTGTCGCTCCGGCTGGCATTCACCGACGAAGGCAACTACGCAGCCGAGACCACCACTCGACAGGCCTACGACCTGCTCACCGAAGGTTTCGGGCCCGGTTACAACGGCCCGTTCTTCGCGGTGACGTCCCTCGACGGCCCAGAGGATCTCGCTGCATTCCAAACCGTTCTCGACGCCATCGCCACCGACCCCGCCGTCGCTGGCGCGTTGCCCGCCATCCCGAACCCAGACGGCACAGCCGCGCTTTCGCAGATCTTCTCGAACTTTTCGCCGCAGGCCGAAGAGACCCAAGAACTCGTCGAACGGTTGCGAGCAGATGTGATCCCCGCCGCCGAGGCCGGCCAGGTCGACGTATCGCTCACGGGCAGCGTCCCCGCCTCGATCGACTTCTCGTCGTACTTGTCCGGGCGCAGCTTGGTGTTCTTTGGCGTGGTACTGGTGCTCTCATTCGTGCTGCTGATGGCGGTGTTCCGGTCGCTGCTCGTGCCCCTCAAGGCCGTCGTCATGAACATGTTGTCCATCGCCGCCGCGTACGGCGTGGTGGTGGCGTTGTTCCAATGGGGCCACCTCAGCAGCATCACCGGCATCGAACCCGGCCCCATCGAGCCCTTCATCCCCATGATGATGTTCGCCATCGTGTTCGGGCTCTCCATGGACTACGAGGTGTTCTTGTTGTCACGAATCAAGGAGTCATACGAGCGCTCTGGAGACGCGAAGAATTCGGTCGCCGACGGGCTTGCCTCCACCGCCCGCGTCATCACGGCCGCCGCCGCCATCATGGTCGTGGTGTTCGGCAGCTTCCTGCTGGAAGACGACCGCATCTCGAAGGTCTTCGGCACGGGCCTCAGCGTCGCGGTGTTCCTCGACGCAACGCTGGTGCGCATGTTGCTCGTTCCCGCGACGATGGAACTCTTGGGCGAACGCAACTGGTGGATCCCGAAGTGGCTCGATCGGATCATTCCGAGACTCGACGTGGAAGGCTCACCCAACCACGACGCCGACATCGCCAGCATCCCGAGCGCACACGAAACTCCTGTTCCCGTCGGTGCCGCAGCTCAGCCGTAGGCTGCGATCGTCGCGCTGTCGCTGCGTTGCAACACCACGGCCGCGGGCCCGGCGAGCCACGTTTCCACTTCGTCGAGCGACAGCTGCCATCGGTCGTCGCCGTCGGTATCCACGAACCGCAGCCGCGCCTCGTCGGTGACCACCAACAGGTTGCCGTTCCACGCCGGGATCACTTCCGCCGCCGAGAGAGCACCCACGACCGAGCTGAGATCCAGCCCGGTCGCCACGTCGATGAACGACGTGGTCGGAGTGCCATTGATGGTGCGGGCTACGGCCGCGACGGCACCACGGTCGGAGTGCCCGGTCCACAGCACGCGAC
>DATKCX010000086.1:0-3393 GCA_035512975.1 Ilumatobacter sp. | reverse complement strand
GGCTGAGCGCGATCTCCGTGCGGTGGCTCTCCACGAGGGCATCCCAACACGACAGGTCGATCCACGCCCCTTCGCCGCCGCTGCGCACGTTGACGAGCGCGGCGGTGATCGCGAGAGCGGCGTACGCTCCGCCCAGTTCGTTCCCCCAACTGGTGAACGACCAACCGAGTCGGGGTTCGCCGTGCTCATCGACGAGCGCGAGCGTGTCGGCCAGCGCGTCCATGTTCAGCCCGTGGGATGGCAGGGCAGCCATCGGCCCGGTCTGGCCGAAGCCGGTGATCGAACACACGACCAACTCGGGTCGCTGTTGCCGAAGCACGGCGAAGTCGATGCCCATCGCCTGCCATGATCCGGCGAGTTGGTTCTCCAGGATGACATCGGCGACGGCGGCCAGCTCGAAGAACGTGGCACGGTCGTTCTCGTCACGCAGGTCCAGCGCGATGGAGCGCTTCCCCCAGTTCTGGGCCATGTGCTGAGGGCTTTCGCCATCGGGCCCGTACGGCGGAATTCGCCGGATGCGGTCGCCGCCCCCTCGCTGCTCCACCTTGACGACGTCCGCGCCCAGAGCCACGAGCTTGGCGCTCGTGAGCGACGGCGGAATGAGGATGCCGACGTCGAGCACGCGCACGCCAGCTAACGGTAGGTATGACATCAGGCCAAGACCTCCTGGTCGATTGTTGGCTGGTCGATTGTTGGCTGGTCGATTGTTGGATAGAAGCGTTGCGCCCACTTCCGCAACGCGGTGAACCGAACGACCTCGCTGGCCACGAGTTTCGGCGATGCGGTGTAGCGGAGATTCGACCAGATCGGCACGTCGCGAAGGAACTGGTCGTTGGCGTGTTCCACCCGCTTCTCGAGCTCGGCTGGCAGCACTGCGGAGTCGTCGCCATCGCGGCGCGGCAGCCAGGTGGTCGAGAACAGCATCGACTCGCGGTCGTCGATCGGTGTGCACGCGACGCGGGTACGTTCGGTGTCGAGCCCGTGGAAACACGCCATGCCCACCCCGAGCCCCGAGGTGTGGGTGCGGATGCTGCCGGGCACCGGCCCGTCAGGCGTCAGCTTGGTGGACACCTTGCCCGCGCCGAACGTGATCCGAGCGACGCTCTCGTAGTGCCATTCGCCGAACACCGGCGGATCCATCTCTGGAACCGACCCCATGCGGTGCACCGCCAAGAAGTGGCCGGCGTCGACGCCGTTCTCCACCACGTACTGAGGATGGATCTCTCCGTCGACCCGCAGGCACCCGAATGGCGCAGCCGGGTAGTAGTCGTCGGCCGTGGCGTCGTCGAAGAGGTCGACGAAGATGTCGGGCAACTCCCACAGCGGGTCGCGGCCTGTGGCATCGTGCCAGACGAAGATGCCCTCGTTGCGCTCCACCGCATGTCGCGTTCCCAGCCGGGCGGCGCGGTTGGGTCGATCGGCGTACGGGACGAACACGTTGACGCCATCCACGCCGAAGCGCCAACCGTGAAAGGGGCACTGGAGGCATTCGTCGACGACCGTGCCGCCCTTTCCCAGGTGCGCGCCGAGGTGCGGGCAATACGCGTCGACGACGAGCGCCATGCCCGACATGGTGCGATAGACGACGAGATCCTCGCCGAAGGCTCGAACGGAGTGCACCGCCCCCGGCACCACGTCGTGCGACCAGCAGAGCTGGAACCAACCGGTGGGCCGCATCGACAAAGTTGTCGCAGTCATGGTCCTATCCTATGCAGGAAAGGAACAGTCATGCAATCCTCCGTTCAGTAGAGTGCAACCGTGCCAGTGCCCGACCACCGAAAAGCCTCCGAGCACGTCGCCCAACGACTGCGAATCGAGATCGCCGACGGGACATTGCAACCGGGCGACATGCTGCCGCCGGAAGCCGACCTCATGGCCAAGCTCGGCGTCGGGCGTCCGACCCTGCGCGAGGCGCTCCGCCTGCTCGAGTCGGAGGGTTTGGCGCGAGTGCAACGTGGCAACGTTGGTGGGGTGCGAATCGAGGCTCCCGACCGGGGCATCTTGGCGCGCTACAGCAGCCTGCACCTGGCGATGGCGGGAACCAGCCTGGCTCAGGTCTTTGCCGCGCGCGATGTGCTGGAGTTGGAAGCTGTGCGGCTCGTTGCCAGGGCTCGTGGCTCGGGGACCTGGGATATCCTTGCCGCGACTGTCGAAGAGGAGCTGGCCTGCGGCGACGACGCCGAAGCGTACGGGGTGCTGCACGACCGTTTCCACGCCGAGCTGATGGATGGCTGCGGCAACCCGGCGCTCGACTTGATGTGGCACACGTTGGACGAGGTCGTCGGCCGCCACCGGTCGCGGTTCGTGTCTGCGCGTGCCGGTAATGCGGGCTTGGAGGCGACGAGCGTGCGGGCTGCCCGAGAGGGACGTAGGGCGCACCAATGGCTGGTCACCCTGCTGCGCGCCCGCAGCACAGACGAAGCCGAGCGAGCATGGACGCGCCATCTCGAGTCGTCGCGCGCACTGCTCTTGTCTGACGACGCAACCGGTGGATGCATCGATCTCCTGGACTGACGTCCGCCCAGCAACTATCCTGCATAGGATGAACAGTTCGGTTCCTGTCACTCTCCTCGCCTCGCGAGCCGACGAGCGACCAGACGTCGACTTCCTGGTCATGGACGATGCACGGCTGTCCTTCGGCGTGGTCGACGAGCGTGCCAATCGGTGGGCGTCGTCGCTGGCTGCCCTGGGGGTCGGCCGCGGCGACACGGTCGCGATGTTCATGGAGAACTCGCTCGACACGGTGGTGCTCACGTTCGCGGTGAACCGGCTCGGCGCGATCTGGTCGCCGGTCAACACCGATTATCGGGGGGAGTGGCTGGGAATGACCTTGGCCGCAATCGGTGCCGACGTGCTCGTCGTCGACAGCCATCTCCTCCAGCGCATTGCCGACGTCGCCGATCAGGTTCGGTTCCGTCACATCGTCGTGCGTGGACAGTCCGCCGCCTCGGGGCCTCCCAACAGCACCTTGCACGACCTGGCCGGCTTTGTCGAGGCTCCCGCCACCAGACCAGATCACCAACCGTCGCCGGCGGAGCTGAGCGCGATCCTCTGGACCTCTGGCACCACCGGCCGTTCGAAGGGCGTGATGCAGCCACACGGTGTGTGGCTGCAGTGGGCCGATCACCACAACTCGCTGCGTCGCTACCAGGATGGCGAGCGCTTCTACGGCTGCACGCCGATGTACAACTCGACGGCGTTCGTCATGAACGTGATGCCGGCGCTGCTCGTCGGTTCGCAGGCATGCATCGACCACCACTTCTCGGTGACAGACTTCTGGGATCGGGTTCGCTTCTACGACGCCAACCACACCATCACGCTCGGCACCATGCACATGTACCTGTGGGGCGCTCCCGCCCGCGCCGACGACCACGACAATCCGTTGCGCACCCA
>DATKCX010000085.1:0-8318 GCA_035512975.1 Ilumatobacter sp. | reverse complement strand
TGGCGCCCGACCTCAGCACGATCAGTTTTCGAGCGTTCGAACGAATCGAAGAGGCGATCGAGATCGGCTACCGCACCGCCCTCGACGCTCTCTCGGGATGGCGACCCGACCCGGACCTGGCGTAGGTCGCACAGTCGCAGGTTGCCCTCAGACGCGCAGACTCCCCGAGCGACGCTGCTCGGGGAGTCTACGAATCAACTCTTCAGGCGATTGACGCTGCCGAAGATGCATTGGTGCGGACGTAGCATCCGCCGGGCGGTTCAGCCGGTGGCCGGGACGACGACCAAGGCGGGAGTGTCACCCTGCTGTTGCACGTCGATCTTGGCGCTCTCGAGTTCGGCTGCAACCTCGGGTGCGATGCAGACGCCGAGACCGTGCGCCGTGGTGGTCTGATCGCCATCCATCGGCTGGTCGACGAAGCCGAGACTGATGCGCGACTGACCATCGTCGTCGGCCGACGATGAAACTCGCAGCATGGCGTGATCGGGAATACCGCTTTGTTCCCGGCTCTGCGTCAGCAGATTGGCGGCGGGTTCGGAAAGGGTGAGCATAAATCTCCTCCTGTTGTCGGGTACGAACCGTTGGCATACCCGACGACACCGCCGTCAAACATCTTCGCTACCGATTTCTGCGTCGCGCAGGTCTGTTGTGGATCGGACGCACCTACTCGGCGACGACGTCGGCGTGGTCATCGTCGATTGACCGTCGTTGCGCGGCTCGCGTTTGGTTGACGCTCGTACGGTCGGCGACAAAAACGTTGAGTAATGTCGCGACCAGAAGAGCGACGGTGTTGCACCTGCTGGATCGGTGTACTTCATAGATCGGTGTGCTTGATGGATCGGTATCACGATGGCCAGCGAGAGTTCCAAGATCGGTTCGACACGCGCCGACTCGCGGATCGGTTGGCGGAAGCCACGAGCGACACGTTCGGCGAGACGCTCACAGCGTTCGTGGAGGCGCGTGACATGTTCTTCATCGCCACCACCGATGCAGAGGGGTTCCCCGACTGCTCGTACAAAGGCGGAGATCCCGGCTTCGTCCAAGTCGTCGACGACAACACGATCGTGTTCCCCGCGTTCGACGGCAACGGCATGTTCCTCACTCTCGGCAACATGTCGGTGAACCCGCACGTCGGTCTGTTGTTCATCGACTTCGAGACCGGCAACCGACTTCGAGTGAACGGCGACGCAAGCATCGACCCTGATGACCCGCTCGCAGCGACATACCAAGGTGCCTTGTGCGTGGTTCGGGTTCGGGCCCGATCGATCTTCGCCAACTGCAAGCGCTACATACACCGATACGAGAAGGTGGCCCCATCACCGTTCGTACCGAGGGACGACGTCGACCCACCAGTGCCCGATTGGAAGCTCGACGGTTGGTTCGAAGGCACGCTGTCTGCCGACGACCCGGCGCTCGATCCGACGCGCCCAATCGTACCGGCGATGCCGCAGTTCTGAGTTCGTCGATCGGGCAGCCCGCCACGACTGGCGTCGACGTCAGCGCTTAGAGTCGCTTCATGCGAGTCCATCTCGATTCCGAGAAGTGCCAGGGTCATAACCGGTGTTATGCGTTGGCACCGGAAATCTTCGACGTCGATGACTACGGCCAGGCGGTGTTGCTGATCGACGGCGAGTTGCCCGACGAGCTGCATGCGAAGGCGCGGCTCACCGCAGCGAACTGTCCTGAGTATGCGATCAAGATCACGGAGAGCGACTGACATGACCGGCATCCACCAGCCGACCGCCGCACAGGCAACCGCCGACGAGCCGAACCCCGACCAGCCGAACCCCGACCAGCCGAACCCCGACCAGCCGGCACCCGAGCCGACAACGGTGCGTGCCGAGTACGTCATGCCGATCTTCGGCGACAGCCCGGAGAACACCCACATCTGGCAGCGAGTGCCGTACAACGCGGACGATTACGGCCCGGTCGAGAGTTACGCCACCGACTTCGATCACGCTGCGCCCGACTACAACGTCAACGCTCCCGAGATCTGGAAGGACCTGCGCGAGTCGGGCTGCCCCGTCGCCCACTCCGACCGTTACGGCGGTATGTGGGTTCCGATCACCCACGACACCGTGAACGAGATCGCGTACGACACCGAGAACTTCACCAGTCGCGCCGTGGTGGTGGCGGTCGGTCGACCCGGTGACCTGGCGCTGCCTGCGCCCATCGGTGCGGCTCCGCCGATCACCAGTGATCCTCCGTTCCACAACATGGCGCGCCGCCTGCTCCTCCCGGCGTTCGCTCCGAAGGTGATCGAACCGTGGGAGCCAGAGATCCGGCAGCTGTGTCAGAAGCTGTTGGACGAAATCGGTGACGTCACTCCTGGCGAGACCGTTATCGACGCCGCGGTGCAGTACGCGCAGAACATCCCGGTGAACGTCATCGGTCGCATGCTCGGCTTTCCCGAAGCCGACGAGGAGTTGTTCCGCAAGTTCGTACACGACGTGATCGAACGGATCACCGAAGAGCCCGGCACCCGCGACGGTATGGATGACCTGGGCAAATACATCCTCGAACAGATCCACGAGCACCGCGAGAACCCCCGCGACGATCTCACCAACTACTTGATCAACGTCGAGATCGACGGTGAGAAGGTGGACGACGACATCGCGGGAGGAATGATCATCCTGCTGCTGATCGCGGGCATCGACACCACCTGGTCGGCGATCGGTTCGTCGCTGTGGCACTTGGCGCAGCATCCAGAAGATCACCAGCGCCTGTTGGACGACCCTGAGGTGATGACGTTCGCGTTGGAGGAGTTCCTACGCGCCTACGCCCCGGTCACCATGGCCCGGATGGTCGCGAAGGATGTCGACTTCCACGGTTGCCCGATGAAGAAGGACGACTGGGTGCTGCTGCCATTTCCGGCAGCTAATCGCGACCCGAAGAAGTTCGAGGGTTCCGACACGTTCATCGTCGACCGCGAAGCAAACCGTCACGCCGCGTTCGGTTTGGGCATTCACCGTTGCCTCGGGTCGAACCTGGCACGGCTGGAACTCAAGGTCGCGATCGAAGAGTTCATCAAGCGCTTCCCCAGCTTCGAGCTCGCCGGCGACACCCGATGGAGCGTCGGCCAGATCCGTGGCCCGCGTGAGCTACCCGTACGAATTCTCGAGGTCGCCAGCTGAGTTCACGCCGGCATGACCACTGCGCACGTCGACAACGAGATCTGTGCTGGCCACGGCAATTGCACGGCAATTTGCCCCGAGGTGTTCGAGCTCGACGACGACGGTTACGCGAAGGTCATCGTCGACGTCGTGCCGGTGCAGCTGGAAGCGGCCGTTCGTACCCCGGCCGATCAATGTCCGGAGCGTGCGATATCCATCACAGACGACGCGCCTGGGGACGATCAGCGAATCCCGCCGCTCACGAAAGAGCAATGGGGCGATGCCGAGTACGCCGCATTCGGTGCCATGTTGGGCATGCCGCCTGACCGCGTGCCGCGTGCTGGCTCCGATCACAAATATGACCCCATGAAGTTCACGGTGGTCGGCGTGCTCGCTCAGCATCCCGAGTTGGCGCGGCTGATGCTCGAGGCAACCGATGAGTTGCTGAACGCGAGCGTCATCAGCGATGCCACGTGGTCCGCCCTGAGCGACGTGATGACTCGCCATCAGCTCATGGACCTGGTATTCGTGGTCGGCACCTACGCGCTGTTGGCAATGGCCTTCGAGAGCTTCGGGTTCATCCCAGAACCGGGTCTGGCACCGCTCCCCGACGCGTAGAGGTTTCGCTACCAGCGGGAGATAGTGGGTTGCCAGTGGACTGCAGGAAGCTCAGCTCGAAGCGTTGGCCTTGGCTGCTTCCTTCACGTCGTGCGCCTTGTCTTTCGCCTCCGCCTTGATGGCTTCCGCCCGATCGCGTGCGTCTTCGGGTGCCAGCACTGCCTTGGCGACCGCTTCCTCGAGCAGCTTGGCGACTTGGGCTTCCGATGCGCAGCCCTGAGCGAGCAGCTGATTCCGACGCTTCACCCACGACGCACCCAACTCGGCGCGTTGGGCTGGCGAGATGTCCTCCCGGGCCGGGTTCAGAATCGTTTGCTCCTCCTCGTTGGTGTGGTGGTTCACCGCAGTGGCGAGTTCTTCGAGCGTGTCGTCGTACTTCTGGGTGTCGGTGCCCTTGGCCTGCAAGAACGCCAGCAACGACTCGATGATGTCGGCGTGCTCTTCCTGGCCGTGTTCCTCGAGATGCCCGGAGATCGCTCGCTTGCGCCGGAGCAGGGGATAGACCTTCTCTTCTTCGGAGACGGCGTGGGCGACCAGCAGTTCAGCGAGGGCTTGGCGCGCTCCGTCGCGGTCGGTGTCGTTGCGACGGCAAACGCGGAGCGCCTCTTCAAAGCGACGATGGTCGTCGAGGATCAGCTCCAGCACGTCGCCCGTGGTTGGTTGCAGCTCAACATCGGCCATGGCGACAAGCGTGTCCACTTCTGGCATCCGTGAAACATCGTCCGCGAGACACCTACAGCTATAACTACATCTACACAATTCGAATCCTGAGGGGGATGTCTCGACATGGACGAAACACTGCAGCACCCGAGCCGGTTCGCGGTCACCGCACCCGATCGCCTCGCAGTCATCATGGGAGAGTCGGGCGAGACGCTCACGTACGGACAGCTCGAAGATCGCTCGTGCCGCGTCGGCAACCTGCTCCGCTCACGAGGCGTTGCAACCGGGTCGCACGTTGCGATCCTGGTCGAGAACCGCAAGGAATTCTTCGAGGTGCTGTGGGGTGGGATGCGCACCGGAATGTTCGTCACCCCGATCAACTGGCACCTGGCTCCTGGGGAAGCGGCGTACATCATTCGCGACTGCGGCGCGTCGGCGCTCTTCGCATCGGCCGGTGTACCGCGCATCGACGAGATCGTGGCCGCCACCGGTGACCTGCTCGCGGTGAGCGTCGCGATCGGTGGCACCATCGATGGTTTCGACGACTACGAGTCGGCGCTGGCTGATCAACCCAACACGCGCCCCGCAGACGAGTGCGAGGGCAACTTCATGTTCTATTCGTCAGGCACCACCGGCCAACCCAAAGGCATCAAGCCGCAAGCGACCGGTGGGTCGATCGGACTACAAACGGGTTTCACCATGCTGGTGCAGTTTCTCTACGGCGGCGGGGAAGACACGGTCTATCTCAGCCCCGCTCCGCTCTACCATGCAGCCCCTGCCGGGTGGACCACCACGATGCATCGCCTCGGTGGCACGGCGGTGGTGATGGAACGCTTCGACCCGCACAAGGTGCTCGAACTCATCCAAACACACCGTGTCACCCACGTTCAGTTCGTGCCCACCCATCTCATCCGACTGCTCAAGCTCCCAGCTGCTGATCGTGCACAGTTCGATCATTCCAGCCTGAAGTACGCCATCCATGCGGCAGCACCCTGCCCGATCGAAGTGAAGCAGGCAGCGCTCGATTGGCTGGGCCCGGTGGTGTACGAGTACTACTCAGGCAGCGAGGGTGCAGGTTTCTGCGCCATTGGGCCAGAGGAGTGGATCGCCCATCCAGGTTCCGTCGGCAAGTCGATGATGGGACCGGTGCACATCATCGGCCCTGATCGTGAGGAGCTACCGGCTGGCGAGGAGGGCGAGGTGTGGTTCGAGGCACCGCAGCCATTCGAGTATCACGGCGATGCCGAGAAGACTGCCGAGGCCCACGACGACCGTGGTTGGAGCACCATCGGTGACGTGGGCAGGGTCGACGCCGACGGCTACCTGTACCTCACCGACCGTGTGTCCAACATGATCATCTCGGGCGGCGTGAACATCTATCCGCGCGAGATCGAAGACATCCTGGTCGTGCACCCCAAGGTCGCCGACGCAGCAGTGATCGGCGTGCCGCACGCCGATCTCGGCGAGACAGTTCGTGCGGTCGTTCAGGTGGCACCAGGAATCCTTGCCGACGAGGCGTTCGCCGACGAGCTGATCGAGCACTGTCGCGAACGACTGTCGCACTTCAAGTGCCCGACGTCGGTTGCGTTCCTCGACGAGCTGCCTCGTCTGCCGACCGGCAAGTTGGCCAAGCGGATGCTGCCGGCTTCGGTACGCAGCGTGGACAGCTGAGCAACTGCTCGATCGCGGCTACATCTTCGAGAGCAGCTTGGTCTTCAGTTTCGTGTACGGCGGGTAGATCAGCGAGAGGTCGGGCCGCACCGGCCGCGTGTAGATCGGCTTGAGGTTCGACAGCGCATCGAATCCCGCCTGGCCGTGATAGCGGCCGTTGCCCGCGTCGCCGACGCCGCCGAACGGAAGGTCGGGCGGGCCGATGTGGAACATGACGTGGTTCACGCACACGCCGCCAGACGATGTGGTGTCGATCACGTGGTCGGCGACATCGGTTGAGTTGCTGAATACGTAGAGAGCGAGCGGCTTCGGGCGAGTGTTGATGAAGGTGATCGCCTCGTCGACGCTGTCGACGGCGAGGATCGGCAGGATCGGGCCAAAGATCTCCTCCTGCATGAGCGCACTCTGCGGGTCGGGGTCGACGATGACGGTTGGTTCGAGCTTCCGGGTGGTGGTGTCGAGACTTCCTCCACAGGCCACCGTGCCACCGTGATCCACGAGCAGCCGCCCGAGGCGATCGGTGTGGCGCGCGTTGACGATGCACGCGAGGTCGGCGTTCGTGCCGGGGTTCGAACCGTAGAACTCGGCAAACGCCGCGACCACGCGCTCGACGAGTTCGTCCTGGTGGCGTCGCTCGACGAGCACGTAGTCGGGAGCGATGCAGGTCTGACCCGCATTGAGTCCTTTGCCCCACGCCAGACGCTTGGCGGTGATGTCGAGGTTCACGTCGCCGGCGACGACAACCGGTGACTTCCCGCCGAGTTCGAGCACGGTGGGCGTGAGGTTCTTGGCTGCTGCGGCAGCCACAACGCGACCGATCGCCGTGGAACCGGTGAAGAAGATGTGGTCGAATCGCTGCTCCAGCAATGCGGTCGACACTTCCGGTCCGCCTTCGAAGACGTCGAGCGCATCGGAATCGAGGTGTTCGCGAAGCAGACGAGCGAGCAGCGCAGAGGTCTCGGGCACCATTTCGGATGGCTTCAGCGCCACTGTGTTCCCCGCCGCCAGCGCGGCAGCCAGTGGTGACAGCGTGAGCTGCACCGGATAATTCCACGGAGCGATGATGAGCGACACGCCCAGGGGCTCAGGAACGATGCGACCTTTGCCGGGCCGATCCTGCAACCGCATCCGCGCCTTGCGTGGCTTCATCCAAACGCCCACGTGCTTCCGTATGTGCTTCACGTCGTTCTTGGTGAAGGCGATGTCGGTGACGATCGCTTCAATGGGCGGTTTCCCCATGTCGCGGCCGAGTGCCTCGACGAGTTCGGTCGACGACTCGTTGAGAATCTTCAGCAACCCGTCGAGCTGGCGCTCGCGCCAGGCAAGTGTGCGGGTTCGTCCCCCTTCGAACGTGGCTCGCAGCGAGGTGACTCGGTCGCCGACCGTCGCTGGCGGGGCGACATCAGCAGCCGAGACACCGGAGGGACTCTGGGTGGACGTCATACCGTTCGAGGGTACGTCGCGGCCGACGTCTTGGCTCAAGCGGGGCCATGGCCGGGCAGCGCCCTTCCGGAGGAAGACCAAGAGGCGATTCGCGAGAAGCTCGACGAGGGTGTGCGGCTCAGGCGATGGCACCTAGATGCCGAGCGCGGGTGACTTCATGAACAGCTCGATGGAGATCTTCGGCGAGTACATCGACTGGCGCACGAAGAATCCGTCAGACGACTTGATGACCGAGTTGATCGCCGCCGAGTTCCAAGATGAGCACGGGGTCACCCGCTGCCTCGACCGCAACGAGGTGATGACGTACGTCATGTTGCTGGCTGGTGCCGGGAACGAAACGACCACCCGCCTCATCGGTTGGGCCGGCGAGTTGCTGGCTGAACATCCCGATCAGCGACGTGACCTGGTCGAGGATCGTTCGTTGATGAACAAGGCGATCGAAGAGATTCTCCGCTACGTGGCACCGTCGCCCGTGCAGGCCCGGTGGGTCACCAAAGACGTCCAGCATCACGGTGTGACGGTTCCCAAGGACAGTGTGATGGTGGTGTTCAACGGCTCCGCCAACCATGACGACCGTCGATTCCCCGATGGCGACAGGTTCGACATTCGTCGCGACGACGGCACGCATCTCAGCTTTGGACACGGCATTCACTTCTGCCTCGGTGCGGCGCTCGCACGTCTCGAGGGTCGAATCGCCATCGACGAGGTGCTCAACCGCTTCCCCGAGTGGGACGTCGACTGGGATGGTGCCGTGCAGGCTCACACCCCACACGTACGCGGCTGGGACAAGCTTCCGGTCGTCGTTTCCTAGTT
>DATKCX010000084.1:0-24015 GCA_035512975.1 Ilumatobacter sp. | reverse complement strand
CGAGGTACTCGTACCCCCACACCCGCTCGAGCAGCTGATCGCGCGACAACACCGCGTTGGCGTGATCGGCAAACTCACACAGCAACCGGAACTCGGTCTTCGTCAGGCTGAGCTCTTCGCCGCCCCGCAGCACGATGCCCTGTTCCCGGCGGAGTTCGATGTCGCCGAACTTCATGGATTTGGAAGACGAGCTGGAAACCTGCAGGTGCATCCGTCGCAGCAGCGCACGAATTCGCGCGGCGAGTTCTTTGGGCACGACGGGCTTGGTGACGTAGTCGTCGGCACCCGCCTCGAGGCCCGCGACCATGTCGTAGGTGTCGGTTTGCGCGGTGATGATGATGATCGGCACGATGCTCTCGGCGCGAAGAGCGCGGCATACGTCGAACCCGGACAAGTCGGGCAACCGTAGGTCGAGCAGCACCAGATCGATGTCGTGGTTTCGAAATGCCGACAGCCCGTCGTAGCCATTTTCGGCTTCTACGACGCGGTAACCCTCGTCTTCGAGGGCGAGGCGTAGGGCGAGACGGATGCCGTCGTCGTCCTCGATGAAGAGCAGGGTGTCCACGGTGCAGACAGTGTGCCATGCCATCCAACAGATGTCAGCCACCGTCTGCGGAACGGCCGGGAGCAGCCGCCTTGCAGGAAAACCGCCCAGAGCGTTTCAATTGTTACAGAAATCGCACAGATACGCCGTCGATGTGTCACACGAGGCCATCACTATGACTCCTGTTCACGCTGCCCCGGTGAGGTACCTTCCTCCCCCTGGTGCCTCACCGGCAGCGGTGAAACTTCGCAGATGGTTTCGGTGAAACCTCGCAGACGCGCCGGCTGAGACGGTATGACCCCCAGAAGTTTGCTCGCGCTCGCCTCTCCCGCAGTGATCGGTGTCACACTTTGACCAGTATGGCCAGACGTCGATCCTTGCGCCTCAGCACGCGGGTCACCGTCTTTTTCGGTGTGGTTGCGTTGCTCGGCGGTCTCGGTCTCACACTCGCGACGTTCCTGTTCGCGCGCAACTCGCTGGTCAGCCAGCGCGTCGCCCAGGCCAAAGGTGCCGCCACCGCGCACGCCCTCACGTTCAACGAGGCACTGGAGAATCCCGACAGCTTGCGCACGATCATGTTCGATCTCGACGTGGAACAGGGCGGCTGCGTGGTGCTGCTCACGCAACCGCCGCGCACATCGTCGCTCGCCTGCCCGGCCTTCCCGCAGAGACTCATCGAAACCGTGGAGTTCGGACAATCGGGTCAGATGACGTTCCGCGGGAGCGATGGTGAGACCTATCTCGGCATCGGGGTCGCTCTCCGGCAACACGACGTCGGATACCTCGAAGCGTTCCCCATGCAGGCCACGGAACGAACATTGCGCGTGCTCGCCACCGCGCTCGCTGTCGGTTCGATCCTCGCGTCGATTCTCGCCACAGGGTTCGGGTGGAGCACCAGTCGTCGTCTGTTGCGGCCCTTGTCGCGCGTTGCCGACGCCGCCTCGGAGATCGCTTCGGGCACGCTCGAAGCTCGGCTCGAACCGGGCGACGACCCCGACCTGCGGCGCCTGGCGACCTCGTTCAACGACATGGCCGACGCGGTGCAGAGCAGGATCGAGCGTGAGCAACGGTTTGCGAGCGATGTCAGCCACGAACTCCGATCGCCCATCACCGCGCTTACCGCCGCCGTGGAGGTGCTCGACGCGAAGCGTGGCGACTTGCCCGATCGAACCCAGCAGGCCCTCGACCTGGTGGTCGGACAGGTCCGCCGATTCGACAGCATGGTGATCGACCTGCTCGAACTGTCCCGTCTCGATGCAGGCGCACATGATCTGAACCAGGAAACAGTCGACCTGGTCGAGCTGTGCGGACGTGTCGCGGCGCGCTTCGGCTACTCCACCTTGCCCATCGAAGTCCACAAGCGGGCACGTGTGCGCGCGGTGGTCGACCGAGTGCGATTCGACCGTATCCTCGGGAACTTGCTGGAGAACGCAACCACCCACGGCGACGGTCCAACCCGTATCTCGATCGAACCCGGCATCATCAAGCGGTCGGTGCTGATGGTCGTCGAAGACCACGGGCCGGGGGTCGCCACCAGCGAACGAACACGGATCTTCGAACGATTCGCCCGCGGCAGCGCTGCTCGCCACCGGATCGGCACCGGCCTCGGGCTCGCGCTCGTTGCGGAACACGCCCAAGCGCTGGGCGGGCAAGCATGGGTGGAGGATCGATCTGGCGGCGGGGCACGGTTCGTCGTGCAGTTCCCCACGGAGATGCCCTGATCATGTCGCGGATCACGTCGCGAACCATGTCGCGGGCCGGCACGCCGACCACCTCCCGGACCATGACGACTCACCCGCCCGCCGAACTGCGTCGTGCCCGCCGAGTCGGCGTGCTGTTGGCGTCGTTCGTTGCGGTCGGCGTCACCGTGAGCGCTTGTTCGCTGCCCGTCGATGACGACGTCACCACATACTCTCCCGACGAGCTCTCGATCGACCTGTCGAGCCCGTCGACCACCACCACGACCACGACGACCACCACCACGACCACCACGACCGCTGTTCCCACCACTGACGACGGCGTGCCCGTGGTGCCGACCACCACGACGCCCCCTCCCACGACGGCCTCGCCGGTCGATCTCGAGCCGGTGAAGATCTTCTACCGTGTGTCGCTCACCAGCGACTCGGTCCGCAGCGTGACGGTCAGGCTGGTGCCAGCTGTTCAACTCGAGGATCTGATTCGTGAACTCGCGCTGCCCGACCCGAGCATTCGCACCTCGGGTCTGCGCACGTCGGTGCCGATCAGTCTCATCGAAGCGGTCGATGTCAGCGGCTACACCGCCAATGTCGACCTGTCACGAGACGTACTCGACGCGATGAGCTTCCAAGAACAGCAGCGAGCGATCGCCCAAATCGTGCTCACGCTCACGACGTTCGTACCCCCCGGCGCAGGCGGCATCGCGCTCGTCACGTTCAGCGTGGCGGGCGAACCAACTTCCGCAATCCTCCCAGACGGCACGAGCGCCGACGCCGGCGAACCGGTGGGGTACGACGACTACGCCGTGCTCATCGTGACCCAAGGCACGACGACGACCACGACGAGCACCACGACAACCACGACCACGATGCCTGCGACGACAGCGCCAACTGACACAGCCCCGTTGCCGACCGACCCGCCGACCGACCCTGAGTCGGTTGATCCGTGAGCGGATTCGTCGTTCAGTAGCCGAGGCGTTGCACCCGTTCGGGGCGGCGCTGCCAGTCTTTGTCGACCTTCACACGAAGTTCGAGGTAGACGCCCTCGGGCAACTGCGCCCGAACGAGATGGCCCACTTCACGCAGTACCTTGCCGCCCTTGCCGATGACCATGCCTTTCTGGCTCTCGCGCTCCACCAAGATGTCGCATCGGATGTGGGGCCACTCCCACTCGGTGACCTGCGTGGCGATGGAGTACGGCAGCTCGTCGCGGGTGACCGCCAACAATTGCTCACGCACCAGCTCGGCGACGTAACGCTCTTCTGGCATGTCCGACGATTCATCGTCGGGAAAGTACTGAGGACCTTCCGGCAAGCGGGCCGTGAGGTGGTCGACCAACGGTTGCAACCCGTCGCCGGACTTGGCGGAAACCGGGAAGTACGCCTCGCCGGCGAGCGCTGACGAGGCACCCAACATGGCGATGACCTGATCGCTCGTTGCGATGTCGACCTTGTTCACGATGACCACGGTGCCAGGCAACTTGAGATGGCTGGCGACCCACTTGTCACCCTTGCCGAACGGCATGGTGGCATCGAGCACCAAACACGTGACGTCCACGTCTTCGGTACTCTCGAGCGCGGTGGCATTCACCCGTTCGCCGAGTGCAGACACCGGCTTGTGCAGCCCCGGTGTGTCGACGAACACGATCTGGCTTCCCGGTCGACTCAGCACACCCATGATCCGGTGGCGCGTGGTTTGCGGCTTGTCGGACACGATGCTGATCTTGCGTTGGCAGATCGCATTCACCAGCGATGACTTTCCCACGTTCGGGCGACCGACGAAGGTTACGAAACCCGATCGGTACCCAGGCGTTGCGTCAATCGGGCGGGTCGCGTCGTTCACAGGTGTATTCGTACCAGCAACCGATGCCATTCGTCGCCAATGAGGGCGCGATGCCAAACTGTGCGCATGTCACCACGCGTCATCAACGGAATCGAAGAACTGAAGGCCGCCGTCGGGGAACACCTCGGCTACAGCGACTACATCGAGATCACGCAAGAGCGTGTGAACCAGTTCGCCGAGGCCACCGGCGACTTCCAGTGGATCCACGTCGATGTGGAGCGCGCCAAGGCGGGTCCGTTCGGTGGGCCGATCGCCCACGGTTACCTCACGCTGTCGCTCGGGCCGCTGCTCTACCCGAAGGTCATGGTGATCACCGGGTTCAGCATGGGTGTGAACTACGGGGCGAACAAGGTTCGCTTCCCGTCGCCGGTGCCGGTCGGAGCCAAGGTGCGACTCGGCGTGAAGCTGCTCGCCGTGGACGAGATCGCCGGTGGTGTGCAGAACACCCTCGAGTTCACGTACGAGTGTGAAGGCTCAGCGAAGCCGAGCTGCGTCGCCGAGATCATCTTCCGCAGCTACGTCTGAGCATCTCGATAGCTACAGCGTGACCTCGTTGAGCATGCCGGTGTCGACGTCGTAGACGAAGCCTCGGACGTTGTCGAGGTACGGCAGGAACGGGGTCATCTGGAGACGTCGCATCGACTGTGCGGTGTCGACGTATGGGTCGACGAACGATTCGAGCGCCCACCAGGGCTTCACACCCAGTTCCGCTTCGAGTTCGGCCTTCAACTTGTCTTCGGTGACGGCCTGCAGCCCGCAGTCGGTGTGGTGCATCAAGATGACCTCGCGCGTGCCCAGGTAGCGCTGCGACAGGCACAACGAGCGAATCACGTCGTCGGTGATCACACCGCCGGCATTGCGGATGACGTGGGCGTCGCCGTGACCGAGCCCGAGAATCTCGAAGATGTCCATACGGCTGTCCATGCAGGCCACAATGGCCAGGTGGCGCCGCGGTGCCACCTCCATGTGCTCGTCGACGAAGGCGTCTGCATATTCGCGGTTGCGTCGCAGCAATTCGTCGGCGTTCGGCACGAACGCAGCGTTGGCGACGTCCTTCTCGCTCGGCTGCTCGTTCGGCTGCTTGTCCGACATGTCATTGTGCATCAGCGGTACTCCGGCATGATCTCGGTGGCGAGTAGTTCGAGGGTCTGTGTGTCGGGATAGTCAGCGCACCACGGGATGAACCCGCCGCACCCCAACTCGACATACGTCTCCATCTTCGCGGCAACCTGCTCAACGGTGCCAACCAGGTTGTTGGCGCGCCACTCGTCGACCGCCGGGCCCCACACGCCGAGCGACCCCACCGCGTCGACTTCGGCCTCGGTTTCACGGATGAAGATCTCGGGCGACCAGGTCATGCGGATGTCGTCGGGATCGCGGCCCACCGACACACAGTGGTCGCGGAGCACGTCTCGCTTGTGCGCCCACATGGCGGGTGGCCCGCCGAAATTCGAGCAATCGGCGTACTTGGCCACCGTGCGCAGGGTGAGTTGCTCGCCACCGCCACCGATCCACACGGGCGGTCGGGGCTGCTGCAACGGTTTGGGGTCGCACTGTGCGCGTTTCACGTGGTAGTAGTCGCCCGCAAACGTCGTCTCCGCTTGGGTCCACATCGACGTCACGATCTGGACCGTTTCGTCGAGCATCCCGATGCGGTCTTTCGGCTTCGGGAAGTCGAACCCGTACGCCCGGTATTCGTTCTCGTACCATCCTGCGCCGATCCCCCAGTCGAGTCGACCGCCGGAGATGACGTCGATGGTCGACGTGATCTTGGCCAGCACCGCCGGATTGCGGTAACTGTTGCAGCCGACCATCTGACCGAGCCGGATGCTGCTGGTGCGTTGGCTGATCGCGGCAAGTGTCGTCCAGCACTCGAACACCGTCTCGTTCGTCGGGCGCGGGACGTTGTGGAAGTGGTCGTACACCCACACCGAGTCGTAGCCGAGCTGCTCGGCGCGTACAGCGATGTCGACGGTGGTCTGCCACTGGGCGGACGCTCCGTCGATCGACGCCAGTTCGTTCTTCCATCCCTGCGGAATGAACGCACCGAACACCAACCGCTTTTCGTTCGACATGGTGGATCACCGTAACCAGATCGCGAGCGTGATGCGTTCTGCGAATGGTCGCAGGAACCACCTACCAGCAATCGCACATCGGCCAGAATGTGCGCGTGGCACCTGTCAACAATCGCGCAACCATTGACGCGCTCGTTTCCGAGTACGGCACCGAACACGACTGCCCGTCGATCAGTTGGGGCATCCTCGCTGACGGCGAACTCACCATGCACGGCGCGTATCGGTCGCAGCATCCCACGATCGCAGCGACGAATGGTGTGCGTCCCGACACCATCGATCAGCACACGGTGTACCGAATCGCATCGATGACCAAGGCCTTCTCGGCAGCAGCCACGCTGTTGCTGCGCGACGAGGGCGTTCTGCGCCTCGACGACCCGATCGCCGCTCACGCTCCGGAGCTGGCAAACCTGCGCGGCCCCACCAGCGACTCTCAGCCCCTCACCGTCCGCGACCTGCTCACCATGCGGGCGGGTTTCGTCAACGACGACTACTGGGCCGACCGTGCGCTGGACCTCACCGACGACGAGTTCGATGCCATCGTCGAGGCCGGCGTGACGTTCGCACAGCCCACCGGCGTTCACGAGTACTCGAACTTCGGGTTCGGGGTGCTGGGCCGCGTGATCCACCGCGCCAGCGGTCAGCGCATCCAACAGATCATCTCCGAGCGCCTTCTCTCGCCGCTCGGCATGACCAGCACCACATGGGTGCAGCCCGACCACGACCGGTGGGCTCGCCCGCTCGATTGGCACAGCGGCGGGTTCCACGACGAACTCCCTCCGCTGCCAGACGGCCTGATCGCCCCGATGGGCGGGCTGTGGACCACGGTGCACGACCTGGCCACCTGGGTGGCCTGGCTCGACGATGCGTTTCCTGCCCGCGACGGCGACGATGCCGGGCCCCTCAGCCGGGCGTCGCGACGAGAGATGCAGAACGACCATGCGTTCGTGAACCAGGTCACGCTGCGCGATGTCACGTCGCCGGCATCGTACGGCTACGGCGTTCGGGTCATCCACGAGGCCCAGAGGGTCATCACCCATTCGGGCGGGCTACCTGGATACGGGTCGAACATGCGGTGGATCATCGGCACCGGGGTCGGCGCGATCGCCTTCGCCAACTCGACCTACGCACCCATGGCGGAGTTGACCGCTCGAATACTCGACATCGTGCTCGCCAACCGAGCGGTCGCGCCGGCGAGCCGCGCCGTGACGCCTGCGGTCGCAGCAGCAGCTCACCGGCTGGTGGAGTTGTTCAACGACTGGAGCGACGACGTTGCCGATGCGCTGTTCACGGCGAACGCCGTTCACGACGAGTCGTACGAACGTCGCCGAGCGCCGGTTGCGGGCCTGCTCCCGGTCACGCTGACATCGATCGAAGCGTCGAGCGACGCGTCGGCCACGATCACGGTCACCGCTGCCGACGGGAGCGAACCGACGATCTGGTTCGCGCTCTCCCCGGTGGCCGCCGACCGGATCCAGGCTGCCGAGGTCGAGGTCGAGGCCTCGGGAGACGCTCCACCGGGTGAAGCCGACGAAGCGGGCAGCAGGGTCGAAGGCGGCGACACAGCCGCCGACTGACCTCCGCGTTCACCAGCTCAGTGGCAGCTGGTCGAGCCCGTGGAAGTGCAGTATGTTCCGGTAGCTCGCGTCACCGGTTCGACGAAGCGTGGGGAAGCGGTGCAGCAGCAGCGACAGCGAGGTCTGCAGTTCGAGCCGAGCAAGCGGTGCGCCGATACAGAAATGAATTCCGGCACCGAAGCTCACGTTCGCTCCGTCGGTGCGAAACGGGTCGAACTCGTCGGGGTTGCTGAACTTGTTGGGGTCGCGGTTGGCGGCACCCAGCATCAGCCCGATCTGCTCACCTGCTGCAAACGTCATGCCATTGGCCAACTCGATGTCATCGAGCGCGAACCGGGTGAACATGTGGAGCGGAGCATCGAACCGTAAACACTCCTCCACGGTTGCTTCGATCTGCTCGTCGCTGGCCACCAAGTCGGTTGGCTGTGTTTCCAGGCCGTCGCAGTACTCGAGGATCACCTTCACGGCGTTGCCCGTGGTGTGGACCGTCGCCTCGTGACCGGCGTTGAGCAGCAGAATCGTCGTGGCGATCACCTCGGTTTCGCTGAGGCGTTCGCCGTCGATCTCTGCGTGGAGCATGTGCGTGAGCAGGTCTTCGGTCGGCACGCGACGGCGCTCGGCGACGATGCCCCGCACGAAGTCGACGAACTCGGCAGCCGCTCGGTCGGCGGAGGCTTCGACTGCTTCGTCCTTGCCGAACATGTACATCCGCACCATTTCGTTCGACCAGGCCAGCAGCTCTGGAGCGCTCTCGCGTGGCAGCCCGATCATCTCGGCGATCACGATCGCCGGCAACGGCGCGGCGTACCGGGGCAGCAGATCGACATGGCCGTCCGGCGCGAAACCGTCGATGAGTTCGGTGGCGAGGGCGGCGATGCGTGGCCGCAATCGTTCGATCTGCCGAGACAAGAACGCCCGGTTCACCAAGGCGCGCATCTCGGTGTGGTCGGGCGGGTCGAGGGCCAACAGCGAGTAGCGCTCGGTTTCCCACCAGTTGGCAATTCGTTCCGTGCGTTCAGGAAGCCCTGGGGCGCGGCCGAACCGCTTGTCGCGCAGCAGCGCGTTGACGTCGTCGAAACCCGTGAAGCACCACATGCCGTACTCCTCCCACCAGAACGTGGGGCAGGTGGCGTGAAGCGCCGTGTAGAACTCGTACGGGTTGCCGTACACGCGGGGATCCTGTGGGTTGCACGCGGCCCTGCGGGCTGCGGCGTCGATCGTGAAGGCCGGTGCAGACATCGCACCGCAAGCTACTCCGAAGGGCCCGCCGCGAAGGGATAGTGCCTGGCACTATCCCTTCGGGCTTAGCCTGGGCATCGCATGACGACGCCGCCTACTCCACGCTCTTGGGACCGCGACACGCTGCCTGTCGGGGCCGAGAAACAGCAGGCGGTGCGGGAGATGTTCGACGCCATCGCGCCCCGGTACGACATGGTGAATCGCATCATGACGTTCCGGCTCGACGTGCGCTGGCGGCGCAACACCGTGAACGCGTTGGATCTGCCCTCGGGTTCGACGGTGATCGATCTGGCGTCGGGAACCGGCGATCTGTGTGTCGACCTGCGCAAGGCTGGCCTACGGCCGATCTCGATCGACCTCAGCTACGGCATGCTCGCCGCCGACCGGTCTGGTTCGCCCCGAGTGCAGGCAGACATTTTGAAGCTGCCCATCCCCGACGGAGCGGTCGATGGGGTCACATGCGGATTCGCGCTACGGAATCTGCTCGACCTGCCCACGTTCTTCGGCGACATCGCTCGGGTCACCCGACCCGGAGGGCGTATCGCACTGATCGACGTGGGCGTGCCCAAGAGCAAGATCCTCCGCTTCGGTAACAACATCTACTTCGGCAAGGTCGTCCCGAAGATCGGCGCACTGCTGTCGGACGGTGCCGCGTACCGATACCTGCCGCGCAGCGTGGCCTACCTGCCTGAACCAGCCGAGATGGTGGCGATGTTGCGGGCCGCGGGTTTCGCCGACGCCGAACACCGGTACCTGTCGGGCGGCTTGACCCAACAGCTCATCGGCACCCGCGACCGCGCACACGAATAGAGACGGCGCAATGACTGAGACACTGCGCGCCGTCACCGTACCGCTCGACACGAACCTCGACCTGAACGACGTCGCCCGCACCAGTGGTTGCCTGTTCGTACGCGACGGGGTGGGGTTCGCCGGTCGCGGCCAGGTCGCACGCGTCGGTGTCGACGAGGTCGTGGATTTCCTCGCGTCGATTCCCCACGACGACCGGGTCGGCGGCACGCCGGGCCCGATCGCTCTTGGCAGCATTCCGTTTCTTCCCGGAGCCGCGGCGGAGCTGTTGGTGCCGCGAGTGGTCGTGGGCAAGGGCGCTGACGGCCGACGGTGGATCACCACCATCGGCGACCCACATACACACACCGGCACCGACCCACAGACAGAGAGTGGCACGGACGCAGACATCGTGAGTGGCGTCGATCCCGACGCCACAGCGGCGAGTTACACGATTCGGCCGGGAATCGAGGTCGACCGGTACCTGAGCGCCGTGGAGCAGGCGCGCGACGCCGTTCGCGCCGGACGTCTCGACAAGGCGGTGATCGCGCGTCCGATCTTCGTCGAGAGCGACCAGCCGATCGACATCCATGCGGTGCTGAAGCGCCTCAAAGCGACGTTTGGTTCGAGCTACCGGTTCTCGATCGACGGCTTCATCGGCGCGTCGCCCGAGCTGTTGGTGGGTGTCGACGGCGACGTCGTCAGCGCTCATCCGCTCGCGGGAACCACCCGTACAACTGGCGACCCGGTGCTCGACGCGCAACTCGCCGCCGAGCTCCAGAGCAGCGACAAGAACCAGATCGAGCATCGGGCCGCAATCGAGATGGTCCGCGACACGCTCCTCCCGTTCTGCAGCTATCTCGACTGGGCACCGGAACCTTCGATCGTGAAAGTCGCCAACGTGCAACACCTCGGCTCGATGGCCGAAGGGCGGCTTTCGAAACCAACCCCCACCGTGATCGAGCTGGTGCGAGCGCTCCAGCCGACTCCTGCGGTCGGCGGCTATCCACGCGACGAGGCGCTGGCCCTCATCGCGGACATCGAAGGCTTCGACCGGGGCCGCTACGGCGGAGCGGTCGGTTGGGTCGATGGTGCGGGCAACGGCACGTGGGCGGTCGCTCTGAGGTGCGCCGAACTGTCGGCCGACCGCCGCACCGCCCGGCTGGTCGCCGGCGGCGGGATCGTCGCCGCCAGCGAACCGTTGGCCGAGCTGGCCGAAACACAAGCAAAGTTCCAGGCCATGCTCAGCGCCATCGTGCGCCCTTAAGGGAATCTCTCGGTCAGCGCAGCCACCGCGCGGACCAGGTCGGCTTGTGCGCCCACCTCCGGGCCGGCCACCCCCACAGGCGTGGGGATCTGGTCGATGCCGCCGTCGCGTTGTCGGCGACTCAACCAGCCGGATTCGTCAGACGCGGTCATCCCAGCGCAGCGGCCACAGCTGCGTGCCAACGCTGATGCTCGATGACGTTCTCGGCCCGGTCTGTCGACACCCTGGTCACCGACGAGCCAGCGATCGACAGCTCGTGGCTGAGAGCCGGCAGACTCGACACGTTGACCGATCGCACGCCATGTGCGGCCGCGACTGCGCACACGTCGGAGTGGTGAGGTGTGCCGAAGAGCTGCTCGAATCGGTCGGGTCGGAGCGCAGAGGCTTGCGGGAGAAACGAAAAGATCCCTCCCCCGCCGTTGTCGACCACCACGATGCGCACGTCGACGCCGCGCTGCACGAGCCCGACGAGCGCGTTGCTGTCGTGCAGAAACGCGACGTCTCCGATCAGCACGACCGCCGGTTGTCCGGTGGCGAGGGCTATTCCCACTGCTGTGGACAGCACACCGTCGATGCCGTTGGCACCGCGGTTGGCGTGCGCGTCTGCGGGCGCTCCTCCGAACCATTCGACGTCGCGCACGGGCATCGACGACGACACCACGAGGCAACCACCAGCAGGCACCGCGGCCGAGACCACGCGTGCAACCGCCGGTTCGGTCAGTTGGTCAGCTGCCAGTTCATCGAACACTCGCTCGGCTTGGGTATTGGCGTGACGCCACCGCGCCAACCACGGCGTTGCCGGGGCTCCGTTCAGGGTGGCGAGATCGCCCATCGCGCAGTACTTCACCACGTTGCGATCGGGATCGACCACTCCGGGGCCACCGACTTGCAACACCGGCGCGCCAGAACTGACGATCCACTGACTCAACGTCTTGGACGCAGGCGGGCGGCCGATACGAACGACGATCTCGGGCGCGTGCGCCCGAGCGAACTCGGCATGCCGAAGGAGCGATTCGAAGGCTGTGACGGCTTGAGATCGGAGCCCGGAACAAGGGTCGGCGAGGATCGGCCATCCCAAGCGATCGGCGAGGGCGAGCACGTCACCTGGTGCCACGCCTGACCGTCCGCCAGCGATGATGATGCCACGTTGCCGGTCGTACTCGGCGTCGAGCGGGCCGCTCGACGCCCATCCGCGCGGGATCGGGAGCGGCGGGGCGATCGGGGTGGGCAGATCGATCTGTTTGGTCGAATCGAGCAGCGGTTCACGGAACGGCAGGTTCACGTGCACCGGACCTGCTGCCGCGGAGGCGAACGCTCGCTGCGCGAGAGGGCGCCACACGGCGGCTTGTTCCGGCACGGTTGCGTCGGGCACGGGCGCGTCGGTGAACCACCGCACCGCCCGGCCGTACAGCTCGATCTGATCGATCGTCTGCGGAGCGCCGACGCCGCGGAGCTCGGGAGGACGGTCGGCCGTGCAGACGATCATCGGAATGTCGGACAGACCCGCTTCCACGATCGCTGGGTGGAAGTTCACTGCCGCCGTACCGCTGGTGCACAACAGGATCGCTGGAATTCCGCTGAGCCCGATACCCAGCGCCATGAACGCCGCGACCCGTTCGTCGTGGACCACCTCGAGGTGTAGTTCGTCGCGGCTCGCCAACGCCACCGCCAACGGAGTGCTCCGTGAACCTGGCGCGATCACTGCATGACGAACGCCGCATCGAATCCATTCGTCAACCAGCGTCGCCGACGCCAGCATGTTCGCCGTCATCCCCGCGACGATACGGCGTCGACGGTGTAGTCGGTACGGTGAGGGCATGACCGGAACCGCGATCCCCCACCTCGAGGTCGAGATCTGGTCAGACGTGGTCTGCCCGTGGTGCTACATCGGGAAACGTAGATTCGAAAGCGCGCTCGACGAACTCGACGGCGAGATCGACGTGCGGATCACCTATCGCGCCTACCAACTCGACCCTGCCGCTCCACCGGGGTCCACGATGCCGGTGGCCGAGGCGTACGCCCGCAAGTTCGGTGGGCCCGAGCAGGCCAAGCAGATGATCGATCGGGTCACCGAGACCGCTGCTTCGGACGGGCTGAAGTTCCGGCTCGACCGGGCGCAACGGGCGAACACGCTGCTCGCCCACCGGCTGCTCTGGTGGTCAGACCAGCCCGACTCCCCCGTCACCCAAGAAGCCGTGAAAGAGCGGCTGCTGCGGGCGTACTTCGTCGACGGGCTGAACGTCGGTGATCCCGACACGCTGGCCGACTGTGCTGCCGAGGTGGGGTTCGACCGCGACGCCGTCGTTGTGTTCCTGGAATCGTCGGAGGGTCAAGCAGAAGTCGCCGCCCAGATCGAACAGGCACGCGATCTGGACATCTCGGCGGTGCCGACGTTCGTCATCAATGGCCAATGGGCGATCCCTGGCGCTCAGGAGGCCGACACGTTCGTCAACGTGCTGCGGCGCGCAGCCGCCCGCGTCGCGGGCGCCGCCCAAGGCTGAGCAGCCGCACCGGCATGTCGCGACTCGTCTTCCTGCACGGGTTCACCCAGACGCACCACCACTGGCACGGGCCTGCGCACGCGATCGCCCAACAGCTGCCGGGTCAGCACACGCTGTCGTTCGTCGATCTGCCAGGGCACGGTCTGGCGGCAGACGATCGCACCAAGTTGACCTCGGCGGGCGAAGCGCTGGCCGGGCTCGGCGGCGAAGGACTCTGGGTCGGCTACTCGATGGGTGCCAGATTCGCGCTGCACGCATCGCTCGCACCCGACAACCAGATCGACCGGCTGGTGCTGATCGGCGCGACCCCCGGCATCGAAGGCGCAGCCGAGCGCGCCGAACGGCAACAGCTCGACGAATCGCGAGCTGCGGCGATCGAGCGCGACGGCATCGAAGGGTTCGTCGACGCATGGTTGGCGATGCCGATGTTCGCTCGGCTGCCGCCCGATGAACGTGACCTCACGCACCGCCGCCGCAACGACGCCGCCGGGTTGGCCAGCAGCTTGCGCCTCGCGGGTACTGGCAGCCAGGTTCCGCTCTGGGAACGACTCGGTGAGATCGACATTCCCGTGCTCGTTCTCGCTGGGGCGCTCGACCCGAAGTTCGTCGCCATCGGGCAACGCATGGCGACCCATCTCCCGAACGGCACCTTTGTGGCGATCGCCGATGCAGCCCACGCCGCGCACACCGAGCAACCCGGTGCCGTGGCCGCTGCGATCAGGAGCTGGGCGAACCCGTGACGCGGCCGCCGCTGCGCCAGTAGGTGTTCACGCCATCGACGTGCTCGCGGTCGAGCATGCCTTCGTCGATCATGTGCCTTCGTAAGGACGAGACATCGGGATTGAACGCTGCGAGTATCTCGTTCACTTCGGGCTCGGCATAGCGACGACCGAGGTCGAACTCCAGCGCCAAGCGCTCGAGCACGATCAGACGTTTCGCACGGTTCATCGGGATCTCGTCGAGCACTCGCCCCGAAAAGAATCGTTTCAGCACCTGGCGTTCATCGTCGGTCATGCCGAACCCGATGACCGGGTCCATCGGCACGTCGGCGTCGGCGAGCTCCTCGGCCGCGATGCGCAGCGCTTTGGCGTCGAGTTCGTACCGCTCGCCGGCTGTGACGATGCCACACGCCCGGAGTGCGCCCACGGCTTCCAGCACCGTGCGGCGGTCGCATCCGGTCGTCAGCACCAGCTCGTCGATCGTGGAGGGGCGCGCCGCGAGCGCGCCGGCGACGGCCAGGCAGTCGCGGTCGACGAGCAGTTTCGCGACGGCTGGAATCGGCATCGCGCCAGTCAATCGGAAGAAACTCGCACCGGTCTGCCACAATCGCCGCATGATCACCGTTTCAATTCTCTACCCGCAGTCCGACGGCACCACGTTCGACATGGACTACTACACCTCCAGCCATATGCCGATGCTCGCCGAGGCGCTCGGCGAGGCCTGCCAAGGATGGGGCGTTGCCGATGTGATGGGCAACGACTACCACGCAATTGCATGGGCCACGGTCACGAGCGCCGACGCGTTCAACGCCACCATGAAAGAGCACGGAGCCAAGATCATCGGCGATGTGCCCAACTACACGAACGTCGCTCCGGTGATGTTGATGGGCGAAGTCGTCGCCAACGGCTGATTCCTCCGTACGCTGCCGGAGCGTGAGTTCCGAGCTGGCAAGTGACATCACCGCCGATGTGACGGTGGTCGGAGCGGGGCCATCTGGCACCGCAGCGGCAATCACGTTGGCGCGCGCCGGGCGCACGGTCCGCATCATCGACAAGGCGGTCTTTCCCCGCGACAAGTGCTGCGGCGACGGTCTCACCACACTCGCGTTGCGCGAGCTCGACCTGCTCGGACTCGAACCAGATTCGGTCGAGGGCTGGTTCGACATCGATGGTGCACGGTTGCGGTCGCCAGGCGGACGCGAAGTGGTCGTCCCCCTCGCCGGTCGTGGCTTGTTCGCAGCGGTCGCGCCGCGGGCTTCCCTCGACCATGAACTGGTGCATCTCGCTCGCCGAGAGGGAGTGATCGTGCACGAGGGCTGCGGATTCGCCGGGATTCGCGACATCGATGGCAGCGGCGACGATCAACTCCCCCACGGCGTGCTCGTCGACACCGTGAGCAGTGATGTCGGCAACAGTGACGTCGGCACGATCGCCACCCGCTACGTCATTGGTGCCGACGGGATGTGGAGCGCAGTTCGCAAGTCGGTCGGCGCACAGCTGTCCGGCTACCGGGGCGAATGGCATGCGTTCCGCCAATACGCCCGCAGTGTCACAGGGAGCGCTGCCAACGAGCTGATCGTCTGGTTCGAGCCCGACCTGTTGCCCGGCTACGCGTGGTCGTTTCCCCTGCCCGGCAACCGGGCCAACATCGGATTCGGCGTGTTACGCGACGGCGAGCGCCGAGTGCAGGACATGGCAGCCACGTGGCGAGACCTGCTCCAGCGGCCTCACATCGTGGAAGCGCTCGGTGCCGGGTTCGAGATGGAGGGTCGCCACACGGCCTGGCCGATCCCGGCGCGAGTCGACGAGGTGTCGATCACGCGTGGCCGGGTGTTGTTCGTGGGGGATGCTGCCGCTGCCACCGACGTGATGACCGGAGAAGGAATCGGGCAAGCAATCCTCACCGGACGTCTCGCTGCCGAAGCGATCATCGATGCGGGAGCGTTGCAACCAGAAGTTGCCGCTCACCAGTACGAACGAGCTGTCGAGCATCATCTGTTCGCCGACCATCGCATGTCGAAACGGCTCGGAACGATCCTCGGCCACCGCCGCGGTGTCGACGCCGCGATCGGCATCGTTTCGCGAAGCGGTACGTGGGGTCAGCGGAACTTTGCCCGTTGGATGTTCGAAGACGAACCCCGTGCGATCGCCACGTCACCGTCGAAGTGGCATCGTCAGATGTTCAAACGACCGGGCGCCTACGAGAATCGCGTTCGCTGACCGGCTCGAGTCGCTCCAGCGCCGGGGAAGCCACCGAAACCTCACCCACTGTGACCTCGAGCCCGTCGACATCAAGATCGTTCGGGTCGCTCGACGCCTCCACCACCCCCGACGTCTTCTCTTTGCGAGGCCCCTCGTAGATCTCCGCAACGGCGAACATCGCTCCCGCCAACGCTGCACCGGCAACACCGCCCTTGCGGCGACCGGCAGCGATTGCCGACGCCCGAGCGATTGCGTTGCGAGCTTCGGCAGCACGAACGAACGCTTCGTCCGCCGGGTCACGATCGGGCATCGCCCGGTCGAGCACTCCAGGTGATTCAGCGCCGGCATCGTCGAGTTCATCGACCGTGTCATCGACATCGCCAAAGGCCTCGACGAAGTCCTCGGCAGACTCGTCGAAGTACTCCGGCGACTCGGTTCGTACCGGTTTGCTCTGGTCGTCGATGCCGCTCACACAGGTGAGCTTACGGACCCGGCGAGCTGCTTGGCCGTCAGCCGAGGAGTGAACGCAACGTGTCGATGGTCTCGACCGGGCTGCCACCGACAGGGTTGACCGACAAGTGCGTGACGCCTGCTTCTTGATAGGCCGCGATGCGTTCTTTGATGTATCCCGCAGGACCGACCAGGTTCGTGTTGGTCAACATGTCAGCAGGAACCGCTGCGGCGGCCGCGTCCTTCTGGCCAGACAGGTACAGGTCTTGAATCTCGATGGCTTCGTCGACGTACCCGTACTTCTGGCAGATCGTGTTGTAGAAGTTCTTGTCGCGAGCGCCCATACCACCGATGTACAGGGCGAGCTGGTTGCGACCCTTGTCGAGCACTCGAGTGGCGGCGTCACCCACGAGATCCTCACCGATGGCGACCATTCCGCCAGCCGAGATCTGGAGCTGGCCAAGCGACGGGTCACGCTTCGCGAGACCGGCTTTGAGTTCATCTCCCCACACCGAATGGAACTTCTCGGGGTCGAAGAAGATGGGCAACCAGCCGTCGGCCTGCTCGGCGGTGGCAGTGACACTGAGGCCCATCAGCGAGGCCCAGAAGATGGGGATGTTCTGGCGCACTGGGTGATTGATCAGCTTGAGCGGTTTGGCCAGGCCGGAGCCCTGATCGGCCGGCAACGGGATGGTGGTGGTCGTGCCGTCGTACACCACGGGCTCACGACGCCACACCATCCGACAGACGTTGATGTAGTCGCGAATGCGGGCCATGGGCTTCTCGTACGGGACACCGTGGAAGCCCTCCACCACCTGCGGACCCGATGCGCCGAGCCCGAGCACGAATCGTCCGCCCGACACGTAGTCGAGGCCGGCGGCCGTTTGCGCCATGCATGTCGCCGTCCGCGAGTACACGTTGAGGATGCCGGCACCGATCTCGATGGTGCTGGTCTTCGCTGCGAGGAAACCCATCTGCGACACCGAATCGAACGAGTACGCCTCTGGCACCCACACGATGTCGAGGCCAGCGCTCTCCAGGTCTTGCACGAGCTGGACGTCGGCGAGGAAGTCCCCGGAGTAGTTGATGTTCATCGAGAGTTTCACGACGCGACCATACAAAACGAATCCATAGGGTATCGAATCCGCCCGTTCATCCAGACCGGTACGACCCGACAACGAAGTCGGGCGCTGCGCCGTTGCGTCGTTACAGCGCAGTGTTCAGGTTGCCCGAACGGAACCCTTCGAGGTCGACGGTGACGTATTGGTAGCCGGCGGCCCGAACGGCTGCCACGACGGCACCACGACGCGCTACCAGCGCGTCGATCGCATCGAGATCGACCTCGATGCGGGCAGTGTTGCCGTAATGGCGCACCCTGCACTGCCGGAAGCCCAAAGCATGCAACGCAGCCTCGGCCCGCTCGACCTTGCTCAGCACCGCCACCGACACCGACGTGCCGTACGGAACCCGACTGGCGAGGCATGCGGCAGCAGGCTTGTCCCACGTGCGTAGGCCGAGCTGTCGGGATGCTTCGCGCACGTCGTCTTTGGTCATGCCCGCCTCCACCAGCGGGAACCGGGCTCCACCCTCTGCGGCGGCTCGCTGACCGGGGCGATGATCGCCGAGATCGTCGACGTTCACGCCGAGCACGACGGTCGCAGATCGTGCCGTCGCAATCGGAACCACGACGTCCATCAGTTCAGCTTTGCAGTGGTAACAGCGTTCGCCGTCGTTGATCCGGTACGCGGCTCGTTCCATCTCGTGCGTGATGACCGCGGTCCAAGCGAACCCCCACTCCGCAGCGAGCGCACGGCAGTCGTCGGCCTCCGACCCCGCAAGTGACGGAGACACCGCTGTGACGGCGAGCGCATCGTCGGCGAGTTCCGCGTGCGCGACCGCAGCAAGAAATGCTGAGTCGGCACCGCCGCTGAAGGCGACCACGACCGGACCGATCGAACGGAGGACGTCGCGAAGGCGATCGACCTTGGCATCGACGGATTCCAACTCATCGGTCTGCGACTCGGCCTGCACGACGAACAGTGTGCCGGAAGTAGGGCTGCACGGCACAACGAGACCGGCCCGTGTCGACGACACGATGGTCGCCGGCACGGGCCGGTGCTCGAAGGTTCGGTGACTGTCAGCGACAGTGCACCGAATGCTCAGTCAGGAAACTCAGAGGATGTATGCCGTGACGTCTGCCACGGCGTGAGCCGCACTGACATCACTGCTGATGCAGACCGTGCCATCACTCGAAATCGGAACCAGGATCGAGTTGGCAATGGTCACACCCACGGTGGAGTAGTTGATGCTCGACGCAATCGGACGATCCTCGTCGCACGGCCACACGGTGAGGAAGCCAGGTCCCTGGGTGTCGGTGACCGCAAGGTTGATCGAGATCAACGATGCGTTGCTCGGGACGATACCTTCGCCCTCGGCAGCACCTTCCGGTGTGGGGCCGCGGCCGGTGATCTGCAGCTCGTAGGCAACGCCTGGCTGCAGGATTCCGGTGCCTTCGCCGATGTCGTCGAAGGTGTGACCTAGGTCCACCGTGGCAGCGCGGGTGTCGAGGAAGCGCGTCGGCACGATGCCGCCGAACTCATCGGTGTCGGCGAACGCCGCCGTGACGTCACCCACGAGGTGCGTGCTGGAGACATCGGCTTCCAGGCACAGTGTGCCCGTGGCCGACAGCGGCACGATCACCGAGTTGGCGACGGCGGTGTTGCCCGTGTAGTTCAGGCTCGACGCCAACGGCCTGGTCTCGTCGCACGGCCAGGCCGTGACGAAGCCGGGTGCTGAGTTGCCGATGACCGCAAAGTTGATCGCCACGGCGACTGCCTCGGCGGGAACCCCGCCACGACCGGCGACCTGCAGGGTGACCGGCGCGCCGGGCTGCAGAATGCCGATTGCCGACGACACGTCGTCGATCGTCTTTCCGTTGCCGTCGGCGTCCACGGCGCGAGTGTCGATCAGTCGGGCCGGGGTGAGCGGGTCGAGCCCGTCGCTGTTGGCCGACCAGCCGGTGAGGTCGACGACCACGTGCGCACCAGCGACCGTGGTCTCGAGGCACACCTTGCCGTCTTCGCCGACAGGCACGATGATCGAGTTCGCCACGGTCACGCCGGGGAACAGGTAGTTGACGGTCGACGCGGCCGGCTGTGCGACGTCGCACGGCCAGGCCGTGATGTAACCGGCACCGGCTGTCTCGGTGGCGGTGACGTTCAAGGCAACCGCAGTGACGGTTGGCGGCACGACACCGCGGCCACCGATCTGCAACTCGAGCGTCGTGCCCGGTGTCATGAAACCGGTGTTCTCGAACTGTCCGTCGAACGTGGTGCCGACGGTGAGGTTCTTGGCGCGAGTGTCGAGCATGCGGATCGGACCAGCTGGCGCAAACAGTTCGCCGTCTGCACCCACGAAGGTCTGCGTGGAGAATTCCGAAGCCGGTGGGACGACGACGACACCTTCGGCGTCGTCGGTCAACCAGTCGATGAAGCCCTGCGCGTAGTCGATGCCGGTGTCGACGAATTTTCCTTCGTCATAGATCTCACCGAACGTGGTGTAGCCGTCTTGACCGCTGGCGATGAAGCTGTTGGTCACCACGGTGTACACCTTGGTCAGATCGATCGGACCCCACACGCCCGCTGCGTCACGAACTTCGACGTTGATGAAGCGCTCTCCGGCCGGCTGTGACAGGTCGGCGTCCCAACGCACGGCGGAGCCGTAGGGGTACGAACCGTTCGAGCCGCCGGGGTTGTCGACGAAGTTGGCGGCCGCGTCTTCGAGCGACTGCACCACTTGGGCACCGGTGAGCTCGAGGTTGACCATGGTGTTCGAGAACGGGAGGATCTCGTACGCGTCAGCGATGGAGATGTCACCGGCCGGCAGTGCGATGCGCACGCCGCCTGCGTTCTGCAGTGCGATGTCGGCTTCGAACGAGCGAGCCAAGAAGGCATCGGTGACGATCTGCTGCATGAACCCGCCGTTGACGTCGGCGCGAGCGCCGGAAGCAGCGATCTGATCCGTGGTGCAGATGCCCGCCGAACGAGTGTCACCCGGGAGGCGGTTGAGGCAGATCGGCTCGGCAGTGGTGCCGATGATCTGCAACGCCAACTCGTCGACCTCTGCGGAGAAGGTGTCGAGGATCGCCTGCGCGTCCGCGTTGCCTTCGATGGAGGTGACGGTCGGAATCGCCGCGATGGCGTTCTCGATCTCGGTCAACTCCGGCTCACCGATGGCGACATCGTCGCGGGTGAAACTGCCGACGAGCATCTGAGGATCGCCGCCACAGGTGGAGGTTTCACCGTTCAACAGCGTGAGTTCGAGATGCCCAACGACGGTTGAGTACTGGAACGCCTGCACGACGCACACCTTCTCGCCGTCGAGGTTGGTCGTCTCCGTCGGGTACGGGCCGTCTGTCTCTGCGACGAAGGCTCCGAACTCGCCGAGCAGCGAGTGGGAGTCGCCACCGATGATGGCGTCGACACCGGTGACCGCCTGTGCCAGCGCGATGTCGTTCTCGTAGCCGTAGTGCGTGACGAGCACGATGTTCTCGATGCCGTCTGCTTGCAGTTCGTCGACGTACTGCTGAGTCGTCTCGACTTCGTCGAGGAACTCGGTGGTGTCGAGCGGTGACGAGGAGTTCATCGTCTTCCCGGCGATGTCGATGCCGATGAAGCCGACGGGCTGTGCATCGCCGTTGGAATCGAGGAAGTCGTTGCGGATGACGTACGGCTCGAGGTAGTCGTCGGAGCCGTCGTCGTCAGTGGGGTTCAATGGCGTGCCCGGCGCCGGGATCACATTCGCACCCAACACAGCGGTGCCCTCCGGGCACGTGGTGCTGGGCTCGTTGAGGAAGTCGAGGAAGGTCACGAGGCCCTCGTCGCCGCCGTCGAACTCGTGGTTGCCGACTTCGAAGATGTCGAAACAGGTCTCGTTCATCATCGCCGCTTCGGCTTCGCCCTGGAACAGCGTGTAGAACAACGTGCCCGTGATCGCGTCTCCGGCGTGGATGCTGATGTTGTTGTCGGGGAAATCCGTTCTGAGCGCCTTGAACTGGGCGTCGACACGGGGCCACCCGCCGAGTTCGTAGTCGAACTCGCCGCCCGTGGTGCCGAGGTCGACAGAGCCCGAACCGGGTTGCAGTTTCGAGTGGCTGTCGTTGATGTGAAAGATGTTGAGCGTGAGTGGATCACTCGGTGCCGCCTGCGCTGGGGCGGAGAATGCCACCGGCAGGATGAAGGCGGCACCCGCGGCGGCTGCCACCGCGAGTCTGGTCGTACGAATCATGTGCTGATTCCTCCTCTCGACGGCCGAGGTGGCCAGTCGAGTTCTAGTTTGCGCCCGCTAGGACAGCTGCAGGTTGACACGGATCAACGCCAAAGTGACGTCATGGCAAACCTTGGACCCCTTGGACCGGCGGGCGCGTCGACGCGGCGCGCCGATGGCCATCATTACCCAGAAGCGGTCGCGTGTAAACGCGCCACCGGCCGGTTCCGCCGATTCCCTTTGTCAGGAACTCGCGCTGGCCAACTGCTTGGCGTGACGGTGACGCTGGAGCGGATCGAGGTGCACCTTGCGAAGACGAATGTTCTTCGGGGTGACTTCGACGCACTCGTCGCCGGCGATGAACTCGAGCGCATGCTCGAGCGACAGTTGCCGATGCGGGGTCATCTTGACCGTCTCGTCGGATGACGACGCCCGCATGTTGGTGAGCTTCTTCTCTCGGCACACGTTGACGTCCATGTCGCCGGCGCGAGAGTTCTCGCCGACGATCATGCCCTGGTACACCTCGGTGCCGGGCCCGATCATCATGGTGGCGCGCTCTTGCAGGTTGACCATGGCGTAGGTGGTGGACGGGCCGCTGCGGTCAGAGACGATAGACCCGCGGTCGCGGGCAGCGATGTCGCCGAACCACGGCTCGAAGCCTTCGAAGATGTGGCTGAGCACACCGGTACCGCGGGTGAGCGTCATGAAGTCGGTACGGAAACCAATGAGGCCGCGAGCCGGCACCAGGTAGTCGAGACGCACCCAGCCCAGGCCGTGGTTCGACATGTTCTCCATGCGCGCCTTGCGCGCCGCGAACAACTGCGTGACTGCGCCCATGTGCTCTTCGGGGATGTCGACCGTGCAACGCTCGACCGGTTCGTGCTTCTTGCCGTCGATCATGCGGGTCATGACCTCGGGCTTGCCGACGGTGAGCTCGAAACCCTCGCGCCGCATGTTCTCGACCAGCACCGCGAGTTGGAGCTCACCGCGGGCCTGCACCTCCCAGGCGTCGGGGCGGTCGGTCGGGTTGACGCGGAGCGACACATTGCCGACGAGTTCGGAGTCGAGGCGGTTCTTGAGGAGACGGGCCGTCATCTTCGACCCGTCCTTACCGGCGAGCGGCGACGTGTTGATGCCGATCGTCATCGACAGGGCGGGTTCGTCGACGGTGATGCGCGGAAGTGCGACGGGGTTCTCGGCATCGGCGAGGGTTTCGCCGATCGTGATGTCTGGGATGCCGGCGACGGCGACGAGGTCGCCCGGCCCGGCCGAATCGACGGGGACTCGCGTGAGCTGTTCGGTGAGGAACAGCTCAGCGACCTTGGTGCGCTGGATCGTTCCGTCCAGACGACACCAGGCCACTTGCTTGCCCTTCTCGATCGTGCCTTCGATGACACGGCACAGTGCGAGACGGCCGACGTACTGGTTCGCGTCGAGGTTGGTCACCCAGGCCTGGAGCGGTGCGTCGGGGGTGTACGACGGGGGCGGGATCGTTTCGAGGATCACGTCGCACAGCGGCGCGAGCGTCTCGCCGCGGACCGATTCGTCGTGGGCTGCGTTTTCGTCGCGCGACGCCCACCCGTCGCGACCGGAGCAGTACACGATCGGGAAATCGAGCTGGTCGTCGCTCGCGTCGAGGTCCATGAACAGCTCGTACGTCTCGTCGACGACTTCTTTGACGCGTGCGTCGGGCCGGTCGATCTTGTTGATGACCAGGATCACGGGCATGTCGTAGGCGAGCGCCTTGCGGAGCACGAAACGGGTTTGTGGCAGCGGGCCCTCCGCTGCGTCGACGAGCAGCAAGATGCCGTCGACCATCGTGAGCGCCCGCTCGACTTCGCCGCCGAAGTCGGCGTG
>DATKCX010000083.1:0-26059 GCA_035512975.1 Ilumatobacter sp. | reverse complement strand
CTCGGCCGACTGATCCAGAGCTCCTTGCCCTGGAACAGATCGGATTCGCGCAACTGCTGTGTGGAGATGAAGACGGGTGGGTCGAGGGCTGGCCCGATGTCGTCGAGCCAGGCATCGAGTTCGCTCGCTGCGAACCGGCCGTCGCTGGCGAGCACCGCCGACACGATCGAGTCGGCCTCGATCACACAATCGTTGCGGTGTTCCTTGCCAGACAGCGCAGTGAGTTCGGCTTCGACCCCGTCACAGAAAGCGGTCACGTACGTTGCGAGCGGCCCAGCCATCCCCAGATCGTACGCAGCGGACTAGAGGGAGAAGGGTTTGGTAGGGGTGGCGAACAGGCTGGGGTCGTTCTTCCAGTCGACGCCTGGCACGTCCACGTACAGCTCGAGTTCGTTGCCGTCGGGGTCGCGCACGTACAGGCTGTGCGTGACGGTATGGTCGGACATGCCGACCACGGTGGTGAGGTCTGGCCGCGCTTTCACCCGTGCGAGCATCTCGCGCAGCTGATCGTCGGTGTCACCGACCTTCAAACCGAAGTGGTACATGCCGACGCGACGACCAGGCGGAATCGGCGCGGCTGACTCTCCGACCTCGATCAACAGCAGTTCGTGATGCGTTCGACCGCCTGAGAACGCCGCAGCTCCGCCGTGGGGTCCATTGTCGAGAATCTGGTGCCACCCGAGCACATTGGCGTAGAAGTCGACCGACCTGCCGAGGTTCCGCACGTACAACACGATGTGCCCCAGCTCCTGGACTCCGACCGTACTGGTCTGGCTGGTGCTGGTCTGGCTGGTGCTGGTGTTCGGGGTCACGGTGTTCGGGGTGACGGTGTTCGGGGTGACGGTGTTCGGGGTCACGGTGTTCGGGGTTTCCATGAGTCTCTCCCAGATAGCTTGCGAACACAATCATTGTATCAGACGATTGTGCCGAACGTCGAGAGAACTCTTCGTTCCAGTCGCCGAGCGGTATCCGATTGACCGACGGGTCAAGCGGGCGGATATCGTCGAGGCATGGTAGATGTCGTGAATCGATTCGAGAGCGTGCAGCACGTCCGGGACGGCCTGAAAGCGGTCGACTATCTCGCCGACGACGGCATCGCCAGCGTGGCGTTCCTCGCCGACCGGCTGGGCAAGCCGATTCTGGTCGAAGGTCCTGCGGGTACCGGCAAGACGCAGCTCGCCAAATCGATCGCGGAGATGACCGATTCGCGACTGATCCGGCTCCAGTGTTACGAAGGCCTCGACGAGAGCAAAGCCTTGTACGAATGGAACTACAAGAAGCAGCTGTTGCGCATCCAGGCAGACAAGAACTCCGACTCATGGAGCGAAGTCCACAACGACATCTTCTCCGACGACTTCCTGCTCACGCGTCCTCTGCTCGAAGCGATCACCGCGCCCGACCCGGTGGTGCTGCTCATCGACGAGGTCGACCGCGTCGAGGTGGAGACCGAGGCGCTGCTGCTCGAGATCCTCTCGGATTACCAGGTGTCGATTCCCGAACTCGGCACCATCGAGGCCAAGCAGATTCCACTGGTGTTCCTCACGTCGAACAACACTCGCGAACTGTCAGAAGCCCTGAAGCGCCGCTGCCTGTACCTGCACGTCGACTATCCCTCGATGGACCGCGAGCGCGAGATCGTGCTCACCAAAGTCGACGGCATTCAGGCTCACCTCGCCGATCAAGTGGCTCGCGTCGTCAGGTCACTGCGCCAACTCGACCTGAAGAAGGCACCGTCGGTATCCGAAACGATCGACTGGGCGCGGACCCTGATGTTGCTCAACATCGAGACGATCGATGCACAGGTGGCCAAAGACACGCTGCACGTCCTCCTCAAATACCAGACCGACATCACCAAAGCCGCCAAGGAACTGACGGTGGAGGAGAAGGGATAGTGCCAGGCACTGTCCCTTCGGGGTCTTCGGCATCGGCGCGCGAAGGGATAGTGCCTGGCACTATCCCTTCGCCGAAGGGGATGCTCGAGCTCTTGAACGGGTTCGTCGTCGAGCTCCGCAACGCCGGTCTTCCGGTCAGCCTCACCGAGAATCTCGACGCGATGGAAGCGATTCGCTACATCCCCATCGAAGATCGCAACGCGTTCAAGTACGCGCTCGGTGCCACCATGATCAAGAACAACTCGCACTGGCGGGCGTTCGAAACCGTGTTCGAGGTGTACTTCTCGCTGCGGGGACCCGAGTATCGCCTTGCAGAAGGTGACGAGTCGGAGATCGACGAGCTGTGGCGCGAGATGCAAGAGCAGTCGGGCGACCAAGACGGCAAGGGCGCATCGGGATCGATGGACGCGCTCACGCCGGAAGAAATCGCCAAGATGCTCATGTCGGCGCTGCTCAACGGCGACCAGGCGATGATGCGCGCACTTGCCAAGCAGGCCGTGAAGCGGTTCGCCGGCATGGAGCCAGGTCGCCCCGTCGGCGGCACGTACTACCTCTACCGCACGCTCCGCAACCTCGACCTCGACAACATGATGGACGAGCTGATGAAGCAGACTGCCGAACAGACTCCGGAAGGTCTCACCAGTCTGGAAGAACGGCTCGAGCGCGACGAGTTCGAACATCGCATCGACGAGTTCAAGAAGGAGATCGAGGCGGAGATTCGGCGGCGGCTCGTTGCCGACCGTGGTGCCGAAGCCATGGCGAAGACACTGCGCAAGCCGCTTCCCGAAGACGTGGAGTTCATGCACGCCAGCCGCGACGAGATGCAGTCGCTCAAGAAGGCGTTGCAACCGCTCACCCGCAAGCTGGCAGCCCGTTTGGCGCGCAAACGCAAGCACGGCCGCAAAGGTCCGCTCGACTTCCGCAACACCGTCAGGCACTCACTGAGCTACGGCGGCGTACCCGCTGAGCCGAAGTTCAAGTACCCCCGTCCCGCGAAGCCCGAACTCATGGTCGTCGCCGACATCTCCGGGTCGGTCGCGGCGTTCGCCCGGTTCACGCTCATGCTCGTGTACGCCATCTCCGGCCAGTTCTCGAAGGTTCGCTCGTTCGTGTTCATCGACGGCATCGACGAGGTCACCGAGTACTTCCGGGGCACCGAGGACATCACCGAAGCGATCCACCGGGTGAACACCGAAGCCGACGTGGTGTGGGTCGACGGACACAGCGACTACGGCCACGCGTTCGAAGTGTTCTGGGAGAAGTGGGGCAAGGACATCAGCCCGAAAACCACCGTGTTGCTGCTGGGCGACGCCCGCAACAACTACCACGCCAGCCAATCGTGGGTGGTCAAAGAGATGCGCAAGAAGGCGCGCCACGTGTATTGGCTGAACCCCGAACCGAAGTCGTACTGGAACACCGGCGACTCGATCGTCGGTGACTACGGTGCCCACTGCGATGGCGTCTACGAGTGCCGGAACCTACGCCAACTCCAATCCTTCGTAGAACTCCTCGCATAATTTCGCCGATTGCTGCGTTCCGTCTCACCGCTCATCGCCCAAAGGCGACTCGGGTTCGCCGCGCCTTGCACTCGACGAAATTCTGTCGAGGAGTTTTGAGGTGAGGGTTGCTCCGCACCGCCTTCAGGGTGAGGCCTATCGCGCCTTGCACTCGACGAAACTACGCGCAGCAGGTTCTTGAATGGATCTCTCGATTCGCCGGCTGAGGGCCAGGTCTGGCTTGGGCGTTCGGTGATCCCGGCGGATGATCTGCTCGTGGCTGCTGCTGGGTACGGTCTTTCTTGATGGGGGAGACTGGGCCGCTTTCTGGGATTCGCGTTGTGGAGCTGGGGGTTGTCGTTGCTGGGCCGAGTGCGGCTGCGCTCATGGCTGGGCTGGGAGCCGACGTGATCAAGGTCGAACCGCCGGAGGGTGACCCGTGGCGTGGGGCGCGTGTCGCCGCCTTGTTCGATCTCGACAACCGAAGCAAGCGCAGCATCTGCCTCAACCTGAAGTCCGCCGAGGCGCGCGCAGTGTTGGATGGGCTCGTCGCCGACGCTGACGTGTTCGTGTCGAACGTGCGACCGTCCGCTTTACGCCGATCGGGGTTCGACGCGGAATCGCTGATGGCGCGTCACCCGTCGCTGATCTATGCCCACATCTCCGGCTACGGCTACACCGGTGTGGCCGCCGACAAGGCCGGCTACGACGTCGGTGCCTTCTGGGCCCGCTCGGGATATGTCGCCACCATCGTGGGCGACGGCATCGAGCCACCCATGCCGCGCGCTGGGATGGGAGATCACACCACTGCGGTCACACTGCTTGCAGGCATCAATGCGGCGCTGTTCGACCGCACCCGAACCGGTCGGGGGCGATTCGTCTCGACCTCACTGATGCGGGCTGGCACATTCGTCGTGTCGAGCGACCTCAGCATTCGACTCCGCGGCGATGACCACGTTCCGGGTGTGCGGCGCGTGCTGTTCAACCCAACGCTCGGCTGCTACCGAACGAGCGACGATCGATGGTTCTTCCTGCTCGGTCTGCAGTTCGATCGCCATTGGCCGGTCGTCGTTCGGGCCGTCGGCCGACCCGAACTCGCCGATGATCCTCGATTCACCACCCCTCGACAACTGGTGGAGCACCTCGACGACGCGGTTGCCGAACTCGACGCCGTCTTCGCCACTCGCACGATGTCGGACTGGGCTGACGTCTTCGCGCTGCATGACGTGTGGTGGGATCCGGTACAGAGCCTCGACGACGTCATCGCCGACCCGGTGTTCCACGACAGCGGTGCCCTCGTCACCACCGACGACGGCGAGCAGGTGATCGGATTGCCGTTCGACATCGGCGACGACGTGCCCCGACCGACGCGTGCACCCGAACTCGGTGAGCACACCGAGACGCTGTTGTTGGACCTCGGCTACACATGGGACGACATCAGTGCCCTGAAAGAAACCGGCGCCATCCCGTAACCCTGACACGCCTGGTGCCAGGCACCAGGCGTGTCAGGCGGGAGCGAGGATGATGCTGCCGTTGTGCCCGCCGAAGCCGAAGTTGTTCGACAACGTGGGCCCTGGTTCCCAGTCGCGTGGCTCACCCATGACCAGATCGATGGTCATGTCGTCGCTCAGCACCTTGGTGTTCGCGGTGGGCGGGATCTGGCGCTTCTCGAACGACAGCAGAACCGCCGCAGCTTCCAAGGCTCCAGCCGCCCCGAGAGCGTGTCCGGTGACACCTTTGGTCGACACCATCGGCACACCGTTCGGGCCGAACACGGCGGTGACCGCAGCGGCCTCGGCGGCATCGTTCAACGGTGTGCTGGTGCCGTGCGCGTTGATCTGACGGATGTCGGCGGCCTCGAGCCCGGCCTCGGCGAGCGCCAGTTGCATGCACAGAATGGCTCCGGTTCCGCCTGGCGCTGGCGCGGTGATGTGGTGCGCGTCGGCGTTGCTGGCACCACCCATGATCTCGCCGAGGATGACCGCACCGCGGGCGACCGCGATGTCCCATTCTTCGAGCACGAAGGCTGCAGCGCCTTCGCCCATGACGAACCCGTCGCGGTCGGCGTCGAAGGGCCGACTGGTTCCGGAGGACGACAACGCGGTCATGTTGCCGAAACTCGCCAGCGAGGTGGGCGTGGCCGCATGCTCGGTACCGCCAGACACCACCGCGTCGGCGAGGCCCCACGAGATGAGGCGCGCGGCGTAGGTGAGTGCATGAGTTCCGGCGGCGCACGCGGTGCAGATCGTCTCGTTCGGCCCCTTCAGACCGAACCGCATCGACACAGCAGCGCCGGGTGCGTTGGCCATCATCATCGGAACGAGGAACGGTGATACCCGTCGCTCGCCTCGATCGAGGCGCACTTTGATCTGTTCCTCGAGCGTGTGAATGCCGCCCACACCCGTGCCGAAAATGGTGCCGATTCGGTCGGCGGTGACGCTGAGTTCACCGGCCTGAGCGAGTGCCTCAGTTGCCGCCGCGATCGCGAACTGCTCGCTGAGGTCGGCGCGGCGCGCGTCTTTCGGCGAGTCGTAATACGGAGTGGAATCCCAGTCGTCGATCATGACCGACGTGCCTGCCCCGTCGAGACCGGGGCCGAGCAAGCCGTTCCAGAACGCTTCCTTGCCCAAGCCGCAGGGGGCCACGACGCCAAAGCCGGTGATCGCGACTCGGCGGCCCTGTGTGCGCATCAGCGTCCGCGAATCAGAGCTTGCCGACAACCAGGTCGAACGCCTGGCCGACGGTTTCGATGCCCTCGAGTTCCTCTTCGGGCACTTCGACGCCGAACTCTTCTTCGAGAGCCATGATCAACTCGACGAGGTCGAGGCTGTCGGCGTCGAGGTCGTCGCCGAACTTGGCATCAGGCTTGACCTGATCCTCGGAGACGGAAAGCACGTCGACGGCGCACTTCTGGAAACGGGCGAACAGTTCTTGGTCCAACGGAATGACTCCTTGTTGCGATGGGATGTGATCAGTGTAGAGAAGTTGTGTACCCAGGGCCGATTCTGACGAGCCGCACGCTGAGAGCTGAAGAGTGATTAGTGGCCCATGCCGAGGCCCCCATCGACGGGGATGACGGCACCGGTGATGTAGGCACCTGCGGGAGACGCGAGAAAGTTCACGACCCCGGCGATCTCGTCGGCCGTGGCCATACGGCTCAGCGGCACTGCGTCGATGATCGCCGCTACCTGGGCCGGGCTCAACGCTGCGGTCATGTCGGTTTCCACTGGCCCTGGAGCCACGACGTTGACGGTGATGTTTCGCGATCCGAGTTCGCGTGCCAACGATCGAGCGAAACCCACGAGGCCCGCTTTCGATGCGGAATAGTTCGACTGTCCGGCAGCGCCCAACAACCCGACGACCGAAGACATCAACACGATGCGACCGGTGCGCGCCTTCACCATGCCGCGAGACGCGCGTTTGACCACCCGGTACGCCGCGGTGAGATTCGCATTGATCACTTCGACGAAGTCATCTTCGCTCATGCGCAGTAGCAACCCGTCGCGGGTGACGCCAGCATTGGAGATCAACACCTCGACGGTGCCGTCGAACTCGGCCTCGACGGCCGCGAACGCGGCGTCGACCTGTTCCGAATCGGTGACGTCGCACTTCACGCCGAACAGCCCGTCGGGTGGCGGCGACGAGTTGTACGTGACCGCCACTCGATCTCCGTTGGCCGCGAACTGTCGAGCGCAGGCCAGACCGATACCACGTGAACCGCCGGTGATCAACACGATGCGCCCGCTCATGATGCGCTCCCGCTCATTCGGCACTTCCGCCCCACCGGAGCACGCAACTGGCGGCGGTCATACCGCCTCCGAATCCAACGAGTAACACATGGTCTCCGTTCTGGACCTTGCCGCTGTCGAGGGCGTCGGCCAAGGCGATCGGGATGGATGCAGACGAGGTGTTGCCGGTGCGATGAATCACCACAGCCGCGCGATCGAGTGGGATGTGCAGGCGTTCGCAAGCAGCTTCGATGATCCGGATGTTGGCTTGGTGAGGCACGACCAATGCGATGTCGTCGGCGGTGAGACCGGCTGCCGTCAGCGAGGACTCGGCCGACTCGACCATTATGCGCACCGCTCGACGAAAGACTTCCTTGCCCTCCATCTGAATGGTGCCGCCCACTTCGGCGTGAAGAATGTTGATCAGTGAACCGTCGGCGGCGAGGTCCCAGCTGACCAATGCGCCACCGGTCGGCACCGACTCCAACACCACCGCACCGGCACCGTCAGCGAAGAGCGGAGCGGTCGCCCGATCGTTCCAGTCGGTGATCCGTGACAGGGTCTCCGCACCGATGACGAGCACACGTTCGGCACCCATGGCGATCAGACCGTGCGCGTTGACGAGGCCGTACACGAAACCTGAACATGCGGCGTTCAGGTCGAACGCGCCGCACGACAACCCAAGGGCTTCTTGCACGATCGAGGAGGTACCCCACTGCAAGTCTGGTGTGGTGGTGGCGAGTACCAAGGCGTCGATGCGCGACGGATCGAGCCCCGCCATTTCCAGTGCCTGTCGACCAGCCGCGGTGGCAAGTTCAGCAGTGGTGCCGCCGATTCGCCGTTCGTGAATGCCGGTTCGCGTGCGGATCCATTCGTCACTGGTGTCGAGCGTGGTCGCCAACTCGTGATTGGTGACAACGCGGTCTGGCAGGGCAGTGCCCCAACCGGAGATGACAGCTCCGCAGGAGTTCTCTCGTATGGCCGGCATGGTGTCCTCTCAGCTCCGCAACCAAGCAATGGGTTGGCGGGGCGACACGCGCTCGGTGTCGAGCGCAATATAGCTCTGGAGCACACCTCGAAATGGCGAACGCACTTCGAGTTCGCCGACGTGGCCGATGATGGTGCCGACGTCGATCGCGGTGCCCGGCGCGACGGGAACCGGGGCGAAGATTCCCGCACCTGGCGAGACGACCAAACGTTCAGCGGCGAACAGGTGCTCGCCCTCGAAACTGCCCACCATGGACGTGGAATTTCCTGCGACCCATGACAGCAACTTGTCGAGATCCTCGGGTGTCGCGACCGAGATCGTTCGGCTGTCGGGGACACTTCGCTTCGCCATGCCGGTGAGCACGCCACCTGGTCCGAGCTCGGCGAAATCGGTGACGCCGAGAGCGGCCATCGCGAGCAGACCGTGCTTCCACCGCACCGGGCTGGCCAACTGCGCCGACAACAACGAGATCCACTGGTCGCCCCGGTCGTGCGGACTCGCGTCGACATTGGAGATCACCGGCACCTCAGTGTCGCGGATGTCGGCGCGAGCGATCGCTTCGCGCAGCCGCTCGCGGGCCGGCACCATGTAGTTCGTGTGGAATGCACCAGACACGGGCAAACCCATGACCTTCTTCGCTCCGAGTTCCTTCGCGCGCGCCGCAGCGAGGTCAACACCTTCCGGCGACCCGGCGATGACGACCTGGCCAGGAGCGTTGAAGTTCGCGACCCACACGTCGGCGCCAGCGAGGTTGCACGCGACCTCGACCTGATCGTCATCGAGCCCGAGCACGGCCGCCATGGTGCCGGGCCGGGCCAACCCGGCGTCGTGCATGGCTGCCGCTCGCTCGGCGACCAGGCTGACTCCTTCTTCGAAACCGAGCGCACCGGTCGCGGCCAGCGCGGTGTACTCGCCCAAGCTGTGCCCGGCGCAAAAGCTGGGTTCGATTCCGAGGCGCTCCACCGCATCGAGCACCATCAGGCTCGACACGAACGTCGTGAGCTGAGCATTCCGGGTGTCTTTGAGTTCGTCGGCCTCGGCGTCGAGCAACAAGGCTGCCACGTCGCGGCCGACGACCTCGCTGGCCTCGTCGACGAGTTCCCAACTATCGTGATCGGCCCATGGACGCCCCATCCCTGGCCGCTGTGACCCCTGACCGGGAAACGTGAATGCGAGCATTACCCGGGGACGATAGACGGTGGACAGAGTGCTGAAACGGACTACCCGTCGGTAACCAGAAACTTTCCGACTCCGCTCGACCTCGTGGGCCGGTATCGTGCATCCGACATTGGCCCCGGTAGCCCAACGGCAGAGGCAGCGGTCTCAAACACCGTCCAGTGTGGGTTCGAATCCCACCCGGGGCACACATGGCATCTTGGCTGATCGAACGGCGACTGTCGCAAACTGCGACCCGACTGAAGTCGCTCCGTGCTGAGTTGTCGCAGATCGACGAGCAGATCGACGTCTTCGTCTCCGACGCAGAAGACAGCGAACTGCGTGCCATGGTGTCCGAAACCCCTGGCGCAGCGTTCGAAGCCAACGACGCCCGCAAGCACGCCGACGCAATTCGTAAGCACCGTCAGCACGTGGTCGACACCGTTCGCGAGCTCGAGGCGAAGCAAGACGAGTTACTCGACAAGCTCACCGCCCGGAATCGGTGAAACCGCCGGGCGAATTCGCCTGGTGACGGGGCAAACGCCTGCTCCCCAAACACATACTCAGGGGATTCACCTCGGTCGGTAGGGTGGCGCGGTGCCTGCGATCTCGGTGAACGCCTTGGGCAAGACGTTCAAGGTGCCAGTTCGCGAGTCCGGCCTTGCGGCCAGTGCGAAGAGCCTCTTGCGCCGTGCGTATCGCGACGTCATCGCCGTCGCCGATGTCGACATCTCGATCGACGTGGGCGAGGTGGTGGGTTTCCTCGGACCGAACGGGGCGGGTAAGACGACGACGCTCAAGATGTTGTCGGGTCTCCTACAGCCCAGCGCCGGGGAAGTACGAGTGCTCGGGTACGAGCCGCAACGTCGCCAGCACGAGTACCTCCGCCGGATGGCCCTCGTCATGGGCAACCGCAATCAGCTGCAGTGGGATCTGCCGGCCACCGACAGCTTCGAACTCACCCGGGCGATCTATCGCATCGGTCGCGCTGATTTCGAATCGCAGCGCGACGAGCTCGTCGAGCTGCTCGATCTCGGGTCGTTGCTCGACAAACCGGTGCGCAACCTATCGCTCGGCGAGCGCATGAAGGCCGAGATCGCCAACTCACTGTTGCACCGGCCAGAGGTGCTGTTTCTCGACGAGCCCACCCTCGGGCTCGACGTCACGATGCAACGACGAATTCGCGGCTTCCTCGGCACCTACAACGCCCGTCACGGCGCATGCATCATGCTGACCACGCACTACATGGCTGACGTAGAGGCCTTGTGCGAGCGGGTGATCGTCATCCACCACGGTTCGGTGCTGTTCGACGGAGCACTTCGGGAGCTGGCCGACCGATTCGCCGGTCACAAGACGCTCACGGTCACGCTCGAGTCGCCCGCCGACCTGTCGGCCTATGGCGAGGTGCTCGAGGTCACCGCCACCAGCGTTCGTCTCCGTGTCGGCCGCGATCAGGCCGCCGCGGCCACACAACAGTTGCTGTCCGACCTTCCCGTTCGTGACCTCACGGTGGAAGATCCGCCGATCGAAGACGTGATCGAGTTGGCGTTCGCAAGCGGAGCCGTCACGCCGCCATGACAGTTTCGCCATGACAGTTTCGCCATGACCGCCAACAACGTGACGGTTTCAGCAACATGATCTGGTATCTGCGCCTCTACGCCACGCTCGGCCGCACGTCGGTGATGACCAACTTTCAATACCGATTCGCCAACGTACTGTTCCTGGTGGGAATGGTCGCTGAGCCGGTGGTCTACCTGGTGGTGTGGTCCACCATCGCACGGCAGGAAGGCGGCTCCATCGACGGGTACACGGCCGGCAGGTTCGCCGCCTACTACATCGTGTGGACGCTCGTTCGCAGCATGAACATCACGTTCACACCGTTCGGCTGGGAGGAGCGGATTCGTGACGGAGAACTCTCGGCACACCTCCTGAGGCCGGTGCATCCCATCCACTACGACATCGGGTTCTTCAGCGGTTGGAAGGTCGTCACGATCGCCCTGTGGTTGCCGATTGCGGCGGTGCTGACCCTTGTATTCGACCCGTCCCTGCACCCGTCGCTCGTCCAAGTGGTCACCTTCAGTATCGCGATCTGGGGCGCGTTCCTCATTCGAACCCTGTTGTTGTGGCTGCTCGGAATGATCACGTTCTGGACCACTCGGGTGAGCGCCTTCTTCGAGATCTTCTTCACCGCCGAACTGCTGTTGTCGGGACGACTCGTGCCGCTGGCCCTCATGCCCGACTGGGTGCAGGACGTGTCGCTGTTCCTGCCATTCGAGTCATGCTTCGGTTTTCCGATCACCGCTCTCGTGGGGCCGATCAGCAACCAGGAGCTTGCGACGGGTCTGCTCCGTCAGCTCGTGTGGATCGTCGTTGGCAGCATCGGGGTGGCGGTCGCTTGGCCCCGCGCGGTGCGCGTGTACTCGGCAGTGAACGGTTGAGTGAACCATGATGCTGGAACGGTTGAGTGAACCATGATGGTGGAACGGCTGACATGAACACACTGCGACTGATCTGGTTGCACCTTCGGGTGAACGTGATGAACGAGTTCCAGTACCGCGCCAACCTGGTGATCCAACTCATCCAGTCGATGTTGGCGGCGGGAACTGGCCTGGTGGCACTGTCGCTGATCTTCGACCGCACACCTACTCTGAACGGCTGGACCCGCCCCGAACTGCTGGTGGTGATGGGCGTGTACATGTTCGTCGGGGGAGTGATCGGCTTCGCCATCCAGCCGGCGATGAACCGGATCATGTCCGACGTGGAACACGGAACGTTCGACTACGTCCTCACCAAGCCGGTCGATTCGCAGGTGCTTGCCAGCGTGCGGGAGTTTCGCCTGTGGGAGCTCACCGATTCCATGGTGGGCGTGGGCGTCATCGTGTGGGGACTCACCGAAGTGGGTGCGCAGTTGGGGCCGGGTGAGTGGGCATCGTTCGTGTTGGCCATGGTCGCAGGGACGATCGCGCTGTACTGCCTGTGGCTCATCCCGACGTGCGGTGCCTTCTGGTTCACGCGAATGCGCGACATCCAAGACCTGTACACCGGCTTCTACCGTGCCGGGCAGTACCCGATCACGGTGTACCCCCGATGGCTGCGGCTCACGCTGACGTACCTCGTGCCGATCGGGCTGGCCGTCACGGTGCCGTCTCAGACGGTCACCGGCCAGATGACCGCCACCCGGCTGTTCGCCATGTCGGGGTTCATCGTCGCGGCGCTTGCGGTAACGCGACTGGTGTGGCGGGTGGGAACGCGTCGATATTCAGGCGCTTCCGCCTGATCGAGACGGACGGCATTTCCGAGGGGTGGATTCGAACTGCTCCGAGAACGGCTCGGTCGTGCTTGAATGGTCGCCGTGAGTCTCCGTGTCGTCATCGCCGAAGACGAAGCCATCATTCGGATGGATCTTCGCGAAACCCTCGAAGAAGAGGGCTACGACGTGGTGGGCGAGACCGGTCGCGGCGACGACGCCGTGGAATTGGTGCGGTCTTTGCGGCCCGACCTCGCTGTGCTCGACGTCAAGATGCCGGGCATGGACGGGTTGCAGGCGGCATCGATCATCACCGCCGAAAAGTTGTGTGGCGTACTCATCCTCACGGCGTTCAGTCAGCGTGAGGTCGTCGAACAGGCCCGCGACGCCGGTGCGCTCGCTTACTTGGTGAAACCGTTCCAGAAGAGCGACCTGGTGCCGGCGATCGAGGTCGCCATCGGACGGTTCCGCGAACTGCGCAACCTCACCGGCGAGATCGATGCACTCGGCGAACAGCTCGAGTCTCGCAAGGCCATCGACCGCGCCAAGGGCATCCTCATCGACGAGTGCGGTATGCGTGAGTCCGATGCGTTCTCGTTCATCCAGCGCACGGCGATGAGCGAACGGTCCCGCATGCGCGACGTCGCCGAGCGCATCCTCGACGGTTCGCTCCGACCCGACTGATCGCCGCCCCGCGCCATGCCCACCCACCTCCTCATCGACGGCAACTCGCTCACGTACCGGGCGTTCTTCGCACTGCCACCGGACATGGCCACCGCCAGCGGACAGGTGACCAACGCCGTGTTCGGCTTCACGTCGATGCTGATCTTCGCGTTGAAGGAGCACAAGCCAGACGGTGTGATCGTTGCGTTCGACCGGCCGGAACCCACGTTCCGCCACGACGCCGAGCCCGAGTACAAGGCGCAACGTGAGAAGGCCCCCGAAATTTTGCGCCAGCAGATGGGTCTCGTCCGCGAGGTGCTCGATGCGATCGGCATTCAGCAGGTGGAAGCCGTCGGCTGGGAAGCCGACGACCTCATCGCCACTGTCTCCACCAAGTTGATGGAGCGGGGTGACAACGTCATCATCGTCACCGGCGATCGCGATAGCTATCAACTCGTGCGCGACCCGCACATCAAGGTGATGTACAACAAGCGTGGCGTAAGCGACTACGCCATGTACGACGAGGCAGGCATCGTCGAAAAGACTGGTGTCACGCCGGCGCTGTACCCGCAGTACGCCGCACTGCGCGGCGACAACAGCGACAACCTGCCTGGCGTCCCGGGCGTCGGTGAGAAGACTGCGGCCAAGCTCATCAACGCGTATGGCGGGCTCGAGGGGATCCTCGCCAACACCGCCGACCAGACGCCGAAGTTGCGGGAAAGCCTGGAAGCCAACGCCGACCGGGTCCGCAAGAACCTCGAGTTGATGATCTTGCGCCACGATGCGCCGCTCGACGGGGTCGACCTCGACGCGCTGGCGGTGACGCCCAAACCCGACGAGATGCAACGCTTGTTCGACTTCCTCGAGTTCCGCACGCTGGGTGACCGACTCGCCGACGTGCTTGGCCCGACCTCCGGCATCAAGACCGCTGCACCACGCGACGAAATCGTCGCCGAAGTCACACCGGTCCACAGCGCGCCGGCAGCGACCGCGCTGCTGCGAGGCCTCGACGTCGCCGACGTCGCCGGAGCGTGGGTGGGAGAACCCGGTCGCAGTGCGTTGCTCGGCGTCGCAGTGGTTGCCGACGCTGCAATGTCCGACGTCAGCTGGGTGCCGGTCGACCTGCTTGCCGACGCCGAACTCGCCCACGCGATCGCTGCTCACCCGCACGTGCGCAGCCACAACGCCAAAGCGTTGATGCGCTCGCTGCTCGAGCACCAGATCGAGATGCGCGGTCTGCAACTCGACACCGCCATCGCGGCCTACCTGATCGACCCGGCCGAGGCGCGCTACGACCTCGCCGATCTGATCGAGAAGTTCACGCGGTTCGCTCCGCCCAGCGACCATGCCGCCAGCGTCGGTCAACTCGATCTCGACGGCGGCGCACTGTCTGAAGCCGAGCGCGCGGGACGCGACGCCTTGGCCGTGCATCACATCGCCGCGCCGATCGAAGCGAGCCTCGACGCGCAAGGCATGGCGAAGCTGTACCACGACATCGAGAACCCGCTCGTGTGGGTGTTGGCGCGGATGGAACACATCGGTGTGGGCGTCGACGTCAACACGCTGCGCGGCATCAACACACGCCTCACTGCCGAGGTCGAGGCTCTCGGAGCGGAACTCCGTCGAGTCGCCGAGCGCGACGACCTCAACCTGAACTCGCCCACTCAGCTCAGGGCGCTCATCTTCGACGAGCGTGGCCTGAGTCCCATGGGCGTCAAGAAGACCAAGTCCGGTTACTCCACCGATGCCCAGACACTGGCCAAGTTGCGCGATCAGTGGCCCGAGTTCATCGAGCCGCTGCTGCGTCACCGCGAGGTCGAGAAACTGCGCGGTACCTACGGCGAAGGTCTGCTGCAAGAAGTGGCGGCCGACGGTCGCATCCATGCCACGTTCAATCAGACGGTTGCCCGAACCGGTCGCCTCAGCTCCGACCAACCGAACCTTCACAACATCCCGGTGCGCTCCGACGAGGGTCGTGTCTTCCGCACCGCCTTCGTGCCAGCACCCGGGCGATCGTTGCTGGTCGCCGACTACAACCAGATCGAACTGCGCTGCATCGCTCATCTTGCGGCGGATCCCGGTCTCGTCGATGCCTTCACGAGCGGTCAAGACATTCACAACGCGACCGCGGCCCGTGTGTTCGGTGTCGACCCGGCGGCTGTCACGCTCGAGCAACGGTCGAAAGCCAAGATGGTGTCGTACGGCCTTGCCTACGGTATGGAGGCATACGGGCTGGGTCAGCGCCTGAACATACCCACCGACGAAGCGGCCATGATCCTCGACGCCTACTTCGTAGCGTTTCCGAACGTCAAGCAGTACATGGATGACACGGTGCAGGAGGCTCGCAAGAACGGCTACACCGAAACGTTGTTCGGACGTCGGCGACCGATTCCCGAGTTGCTCAACTCCAACTGGCGGATACGCCAGGCGGGCGAGCGTCAGGCGATGAACGCGGGAATTCAGGGGCTCGCCGCCGACATCTTCAAAGTCGCGCTGGTTCGCATCGACGCAGCGCTCGAAGCTGGCGGGCACTCGTCGCAGTTGGTGCTGCAGGTACACGACGAGGTCATTCTCGAAGTTCCCGACGCTGAACATGACGTGGTCGGCGAGCTGGTCATCAGCTTGATGATGGGAGCCGCCGAGTTGGACGTGCCCCTGGAAGTCAACGTCGCCTGGGGCTCGACCTGGGCTGCCGCCAAGGGCTGAAGCGAGCTGTCCCGCATGATGTGCTGGGTCGATGGCCGACTCGCGCCAATCAGCGCGGCGTCGGTTCCGGTGCTCTCGAACGCGATCTTTCGGGGCACGACCGTATTCGACGTGATATCGATCGTCCCCACCAGGCGCGGGCCGGCGGCGGTTGGGCTCCGGGAACACCTCGAACGGTTCATGAACTCGATGCTGTCGATGTACATGACTCCGAGCGTCTCCGTCGAGGATCTCGCGGAGGCCATCCGCGAGGTCGTTGCCGCCAACCCAGGATGTGGCATCGTTCGCACCGTGGCGTGTTGGGACGGTGCGCCAGCGCTGGTTCCTGCCGACCGAACGCCGCGGGTCGTGGTGACCGCCGAACCGAGCGGCCCGGCGGCCCGACCCTCGATCGCACTGCAATCGGCAGTCGCGAAGATCGACCCGGTGGTGATGCCGACCCAGATCAAGGTCGCCGCAATGTATGCGGCAGGGATTCGAGCGCAGATCGCCGCGCAGAACGATGGCTTCGACGCGATCGTCAGCCGTTCGGGGGAGGGCTTGCTCACCGAAGGCGTGTCGAGCAGTGTCGTGCTCGTCGCCGACGGTCGACTGGTTGCCCCACCTCTCGCCGAGGTGCTCGATTCGATCACTCGGGCGTTGGTGCTCGATGCCGCGTCCGGTGTGTCGATTCAGGCGGAAATTCGCTCGGTGCCGTGGGACGAGGTGCGACTCGCACAAGCCGCCTTCATGTCGTCGACCACCGCTCCAATCTTGCCGATTCGCCGGATCGACGACACCATCTACCAGGTCGATCACCCCATCGTCGCTGCCTTGCAAGACGTAGTCGCGAGCGTTCTCGCTGATGACCACCACCTCTCCCAGCGTTGGCTGTCGCCGCTCGCATGAACGCTCACCAACCCCCAGAGCCACCGTCCGACCGTCATGTCGACCGCCAGTTCGACCACTGGTTCGAACCGATCGCCGACCACCTCGGCGAAGCGTATTTGCGGTACTCGTTCACCAAAGGCACCCGCCAAGAGGTGGACTTCCTCGTCGCGCAACTCGGACTCGAACCCGGCATGCGCGTGCTCGATGTGGGCTGCGGGCCGGGAAGGCACGCTCACGCCCTGGCCGCACTCGGCATCGAAGTGCACGGGGTCGACATTTCGCAACGGTTCATCGATCTCGCCACGCAGTCGGCACCACCAGGGGCGACATTCGAGCGTGCAGACGCCAGACATCTCCGGTTCGATGGGGAGTTCGACGTGGTGATCTGCCTGTGCCAAGGGGCGTTCGGGCTCATGACCGCTGACGGTCACGACGAGACGGTGCTCGCTGGAATGGCCGCGGCTCTCCGGCCCGGCGGTCGACTCGCACTCAGCGCATTCAGTTCGTACTTCGTCGTCAAGTACTTCGACGAAGCGGTCTTCGACGCCGACCTCGGCGTGAATCACGAACGCACATCCATCATGAATCAAGCCGGCCAGTCCGTGACGACCGACCTGTGGACCGGTTGCTACACGCCGAGAGAGCTGCGCCTGCTCTGCGAACGAAACGCCCTTGCGGTCGACCTGGTCTGCAGCGTGGAGCCGGGTGCCTACACAACAGACCGACCGTCGGTCGAGACGCCAGAGTTCCTGGTGCTCGCTACACGACGTTGACAGATGCGAATGACCCGTCCGCGGCGCACGAAGCACCGCGGACGGGATGGTTGCGGCGGGCGTTCCGCAACCCACGCTGGTGACTGGAGGTGGGTGTTGTCACCGGCGCGAATGTGGGCGACGAGGCGGGTCCTACGCCACCGTCGATCGTGAAGATGTCTTTGGTCGCAATGGAGTGACCGAACTTCCGGCTGGCCGGGCGTCGGCAGGAGAATAACTTACCGCATACACCCGGTGAATCGAACCGAGTAGCTCGGGAAGGGGGACCGCCTTGCTGAAAAGAAATCCCTGCCCGATCGAGCAGCCAGCACGCGCGAGGTGGGCGACATGGTCGGGCGATTCGATACCTTCGGCAACCACTCGCATTCCGAGGTTGTCGGCGAGGTGAATGATCGAATCGACCAGCACGTTGGCGCGTTCGCTACTGAACAACGCCGAGATGAACTGTCGGTCGATCTTGACTTCGTCGGCGGGCAACACGCTGAGGCGAGCCAACGACGACGCGCCGGTGCCGAAGTCATCGATCGAAATCTCGTACCCCGCCGCACGTAGCCGGTGGAGTTCAGCAATCGGGTCGACGGTGGAGTCATCCGCCAGTTCGTGGGCCAGTTCGGTTTCGGTGACTTCCAGAACCACACGGTGGTGACCGATGTCGTGCTGCCCGAGAACGGCGATGACACGTTCGGAAAAACCTCTCGAGAGCAGCGATCGCATTTCGACGTTCACCGAATAGTGCACCGGCTCAGCCGTGCTGCGTGAGGCCTCGGCCGCCTGAACAGCCTGCCGCACCATCGACACCGTGAATCGATCGAACGACGCTGACAAGCGCAAGGCTTCGAGGAAGTCGACGGGAGAGAGCTGGCCTCGATCGGGGTGCAGCCAACGCACGAGGCCCTCGGCACCGACGATGCGACCGGTATGAAGGTCGATCTGGGGTTGGAAGAACAGGACGAACTCGTTGCGATCGAGGCCTTGATCGACCGCAGCCGACAGCATCAGGTTGTCGAGCGTGTAGCGCTGCATGTCGGAGCTGAACAGCACGACCTCGCGATTTCGCGATTTCGCTGCGTCGAGCGCGACGTCGGCTTGTCGGATGGTGTGCGACGGTGCGGTGTTCGCAGCCGACAACGCCACACCAATATGAACGGGGGCGACGAGTGCGACGCGGCCGACCGAGTACGGCCGCCGACAATCGAGCGCCACGCTGTCGGCGAACTGCACCGCTTCGTCGCCGTCGGTGATGCCGTTCAACACCATTGCGAACTGGTCGGCGCTGAGGCGGTACACACGCTGCCCGGCCCCGGCGAGTTGGTCGAGGCGAGTGGCCATCATCGTCAACACGAGGTCGCCGATGTGGTGGCCGACCGTATTGTTGATGGACTTGAACTCGCGAATGTCGACCACGAGATAGGCGAATGGTTCCTGGCCGACGGCCTGCAGATCGAGGTCTTCTTCCAGGCGTTGGCGATTCGGAAGGCCGGTGGTGCGGTCGAGCCGAGCCTGTTCGTGGAGCGCATTCGAGATGGTGTGCAAGGCGGTTGCGTCGGTGACCATTCCGCGCAGTACACCCCGGCCGCGATGGTCGATCTCGAACCGGCCCGACTGGCGCAACCAGCGGCATTCGCCGGTGGGATCGTAGTACCGCGTGATGCGATCGAGTTCCCCGTGTTGTTCGAGGAGTTCGAGGTCTTGGATCAACTCGGCCGCATCTTCGGCGTGTGCCAACGAGGTGAGTGGAACCGACATCCACGTCGCCTCGTCCCAGCCGGTCACGCGGCGAACGTCGCCGGTGACCTCGAGCACTCGACCGGTCGCCAAGTCGACTGTTTGGGCGATCGAGCGTGCTGCCGCCATCGCCTGCTCGAGTCGGTCGTCGGTCTGTTGGATCTTGCGGCGCGACGCGCGACCGTGTTGGGTGAGCACGGTGAGTACCGCGACGCCAATGGCGATGCTGGGGAACCAACCCATCGGACCGATGAGGGAACCCGCCACCAGAACGCCCGACAGGAGCAATCCGATCAACACGAGGTGGACATCGGGCCGCATCGTGGCGGCCAGCATCGTGGAACCGGCCGCGATCAGAACCAGCGACGTGTACCACAGGTCGGGAGCGATCACGGCGAGGGCGATCACGATCGAGGTGTCGAAGATCGACTGCGCGAGCTGATAGTGGACACGACGGGAGATCGGAATCAACAACGGCTGAACGAGCGCGGCCCCGGCACAGACGACCACGGCAACCGTGGGGTGGTGAACATCGACCAATAACAGGGGGATCACGCCGGCAACGACGTAGAGCGCCGCACGCGCGCCGACGATGGCCCACATGCGGTCTGCTGCACCCCACTCGTCACCCCCACGAGCGGTGTGCCCCACCGCCAGCCCTCGCATGCGTCTCACTGTCACCGCGCGACCACTGTGTGCGCAAGCCCGCGGTGTAAGCGCGAAGGCATGAGCAAGTGAGATGTAAGTCGCTCTGGAGGAGATGAGGAGGGGCGTGGGACCGAGTTCCGTTCGCCGCAGCATCCCGGGTTCGTGGCGACCCCGGTTCATGCCGGCGACGGCGGACCTCGAGCGCCGTCACGAAACGCGGCTTATACCGGTCAAACTGACGATGTGCGTGTTTCGACTACTTGATGATTCCTGGGTGAAGTGTCGGCGTGAGGCGGCCGACGGATGTCAGCCATGTAAGAATGTAGTAAGTGCAAGGTGGCTAACATGGCTCACATGGAACAGGACGATCGCGGTGAGTTCGTGTCCAGGGTGGATCTCAGCGCACTGGGCAACGCGCACGGGATGGCCGTCGTCGAGTACATCGACGCAACGACGGTCGCGGTCATCGCCGCGTCTGACTCGAGTGGCTTCTCGCCGGGAACGCAGTTCGACGTCGACAATCTCGGAGCGATGTCCCTGTTGCCGTTGAACGGTGCATCGGCCACTGGCGCGGCACTTGCGATCCTGCTCAGTGACGGTGGGGCCCAACCGGCGGACCTCGCCTCGGTCGCTCTCGTGATCGACGACGAGTTGGCGAACCGTGAGTACTACGCCGCGGCGTTCGACCAGATCGGCTGGCGAGCCGAGTCGGCCGGATCCGGCAGCGCTGGAATCATCGCGTTCGCGGCCGCCGAGCCCGCAGTTGCTCTCGTCGATGTGCGACTGCCCGACATGAACGGCTACGACGTGTGTCGTCAGCTTCGCACGATCGATCGTCGGCAATGTCTTGTCGTATTGATGTCGGCAGATCCCACCATGGTCGAGCCACAACGCGCGGCCAACGCTGGTGCCGACCTGGCGCTCGTAGGGCCGATTGGCGTCGGGCAACTCCGCACCATTGCCGAGCAACGGCCACCGAGCACGGTGCGTGTGCGATCGAGCGCCATCGAGCGTCCGGCATCGTCTGGGGTCAGGTTGCGCCTCTTCGGCGAACCCGAGATCGTGTTGGGTGACCGTTGGTGTGCGCTGCCGGCCGGTGCCGCAACCGACATCATCTCCGTCATGGCCATCCACCACCCATCGGTGCTGACCACCGCCGATCTCGGCGACCTGGCGTGGTCGCCACCGGCAACATCGGCAAGCCCGGTGCACACCGCACTCAGCCGGTTGCGCACCACGCTCACCAAGCACGGTTGCCCGGAACTGGTCGTCACCTCGCAGCAGGGGTACCGGCTCGACGTTCAAGCGGCGAACATCGACACGGTCGCATTCGAAAAGGCGGCGTCTGATCTCGACCCGAGTCGCCTCACCGACGGCGACTACGTCTCGTCCGCGCAGGCGATCCTCAAAGCGATCAGCGACACAGCCTTCGGTGCCAGTTCTGTGCCCGCAGTGGAAGCAGCCCGAGTTCGAATTTGGGAGGCGCGGGCGGTCTTGGAGGAACGAATGAGCGTGCGCCAGATCCTGCTCGACGACACCGTCGAAGCGGTGGCCACCGCCCGGCGCCTCACCGCACGTGAACTGTGGCGTGAGTCAGCGTGGACGATCTTGGTGGCCGCCCTGTACCACAGCGGGCGCCAGCGTGAAGCCCTCGAGACGTTCCAAGTCGCCCGCAATCTGCTGGTGAACTCCGTGGGAGTCGATCCCAGTCCGGCACTGCGAGACATCGAACAGCGAGTCCTCAATCAGGATCCTTCCCTGCAGGATCCCGCATTCATACGGGGCCTCGCGCGGTAGTGACAGATCGACCCTGCGAGCACTGCGTTGAGCTCGCTGAGCAACTAGCCACCGAGCGAGCCGCCCGACTCGCTGATGCGCAGGCCGCCCGGCTTGAGCGGGAACGTGCCTCGGCCGATGCCGGCAAGTTGTTGCGAACCGTTTCACACGATGTTCGTACCCCGCTCAACAACGTGTTCGGAGCGCTCGAACTGGCCGAGATGCTGGCTCATCGACCAGCCGATCTCGCACGTTGGCTCGGAGTTGCCCGTGCGAGCGCCGTTCGGCTGCGGTTGATGCTCGATGACCTCGTGGCCCACGCCCGCAACGAGGCCGAGGTCGCGCCCCTCGACCTGCAACCGGTGAACATCCTCGCGGCGGTGCGAGCCGCCACCGACGACGCGGAACTGCTCTCGATTGCGCATGATCGTTCGATCGTCGCCGAACTTGGCCCGTACGCGGCAGATTCGGTGCTCGCACGACCCGATGAGCTGCGTCAGATCCTTGTCGACCTCATCGTCAACGCGCTGCTGCATCGGTCGGACGGCGACGTCGCTGTTCGTGTGGCCCGCGCCGCGGACGATTCGGTGAGCATCGAGGTTGTCGGCCCTGAGCTCGAGCTGGCCGGTGACGAACAGGCAGTGTTGAACCGACCATATCGACGCGGTGACGAACCGTATTTTGCCAGCGACGGCTTTGCGATCACGGTGGCAACCCGGCTGCTCGAACGGTTGGGAAGCGAGCTCCACCTCACGCGCAACGACCGTTGCTTTGCGGCCAGATTTGTCCTTCCGTTGACACCGTAGTAGATGCCGTGAGCAGGAATTACCTGGTGCGATCCGTTGTGGCGCTGGTATTATGGGCACCCCGCTGGCCGCTCTCTCGCGTCCACTGAAGCACCTCCATATCCGAAAGTAGTCCGTTGTCCGACACCTCGACCCAAACGCCCACCATCGATCCCACCGCCAATCCGGCCATGGGTACCTTCGATGCAGAGGGCAACTACATCCCACGTCAGGTCGTTGACAACGACCTCGGCATGAGCTTCGCCGACGCGATCGACGGCACCATCGTCGATGTCGAAGACGGCCAAGTCGTCTTCGGTACCGTCGTAAAAATCGACAAGGACGAGGTCCTCCTCGACATCGGTTACAAGAGCGAAGGCGTCATTCCCAGCCGCGAGCTCAGCATCCGTAACGACGTCAACCCTTCGGAGATCGTCTCGTTGGGCGAGCGCGTCGAGGCTCTGGTGCTCACCAAGGAAGACAAGGAAGGGCGTCTCGTCCTTTCCAAGAAGCGCGCTCAGTACGAGCGTGCGTGGGGCACCATCGAGGCCAAGAAGGAAGCCGACGAAGTCGTCGAGGGTCCGGTCATCGAGGTCGTCAAGGGCGGTCTCATCGTCGACATCGGTCTGCGCGGCTTCCTGCCCGCATCGCTCGTCGAGCTGCGTCGTGTGCGCGACCTGGCGCCGTACATCGGCACCGTCGTGCAAGCGAAGATCATCGAACTCGACAAGAACCGCAACAACGTGGTGCTCAGCCGTCGTGCGTTCCTCGAAGAGAACCAAAAGGAAACTCGCGATCAGTTCCTCAACAACCTCAAGGTTGGCGAGGTCCGCGAGGGCACCGTGTCGTCGGTGGTCAGCTTCGGTGCGTTCGTCGATCTCGGCGGTATGGACGGGCTCATCCACGTCAGCGAACTCTCGTGGAAGCATGTCGATCACCCCGGTTCCGTGGTCGCCGTCGGCGATCCGGTCAAGGTGCAGGTGCTCGACGTCGACTTCAGCCGCGAGCGCATCTCGTTGTCGCTCAAGGCCACGCAGGCCGATCCGTGGCAGCAGTTCGCCGAGACCCACGAGGTCGGACAGCTCGTCTACGGACGGGTCACCAAGCTCGTGCAGTTCGGTGCGTTCGTGCAGGTGGGCGACGGCATCGAAGGCCTCGTCCACATCTCGGAGATGTCGGCGCACCACGTCGACTCGCCCGAGCAGGTCGTCACGCCGGGCGAAGAGCTGTGGGTCAAGATCATCGATCTCGATCTCCCGCGTCGCCGCATCTCGCTGTCGATCAAGCAGGCCGCTGAAGGTGGCGAACTCGCCGCCGAGTACCGCGAGCATTTCGAGATCGACGAAGAGGGCAACTGGGCCACCAGCAGCGACGAAGTCGAAGCCGCTTGGGCCGAGTTCGAAAGCGCCGAGACGGTAGCTGTTGTCGACGCAGCACCCGCCGACGAGGCACCTGTCGCCGACGACGTGCCAGCTGTCGACGAGGCACCTGCTGTCGACGAGGCACCTGCTGTCGACGAAGTGTCTGTCGCCGACGAGGCCTGATCTGGAGTGCATCTGGTCGGCTTGACCGGCGGCATCGGGTCGGGGAAGTCCACCGTCTCGGCGCTGCTGGCTGAACACGGCGCTCGCGTTGTCGACGCCGACCAGATCGCGCGTGATCTGCAATCACCTGGAAGTCCACTGCTCGCCGCGATGGCCGAGCGGTTCGGCGCACACATCTTGCGCAGCGATGGTTCGCTCGATCGAGCGGCCGTCGCTGCGTTGGTTTTCGGAGAGTCCGACGAGGCCCGTCAAGCGCTGCGTGACCTCAACGGCATCACGCATCCTGCGATTCAGGCCGAGATCGCTGCTCAGATTGCAACCCATGCCGACACCGACGAGATCGTGATCCTCGACTTTCCATTGCTCGGCGAGAACCCGCGCGACGACCTGGCTGCCACCGTCGTGGTCGACATACCCGCCGACGTCGCGGTGGAACGGTTGGTCGGTTCGCGCGGAATGGACGAGGCCGACGCACGGAATCGCATCGCCAGTCAGATCTCCCGCGAGGAGCGTCTGGGTCGAGCGACGCATGTGGTCGACAACTCCGGCGACCTCGACGCCCTCCGCGATCAGGTGGAGTCGCTCTGGAAGGATCTGCACGCCAAGTTCCACCGCGCCTCACAGACCTGAAGGCGAATCCGATCACCCAGGAGAGTCAGCGGATAGGTCGCTTCGCTCCTTTTCATTCCACTGACTTCTCCCCGTATCTATTGGGGTTGCCCAGCAGACAGTCTCGGCAGAGCCTCGCCTATCCGCTGAGCCCCCAGGTACGGGGGTACTACGCGACGCGGTTTGCGAGGGGCTCCAGCGGTGCTGACGCGGTCACTTCGCCGGTCACGGCGTCGATGCGCCCGGTACGAACAAATCCGAGGGCCTGGTAGAACGCTTCAGGGCCACCGGGCTCGTCGACGAACGACGCGGTGAGACGCGTGTCGCCGGTGGCGAGCAGCAGCTTGGCGAGTTCGCCGATCGCGCGCCGAGCGATGCCACGGCGTTGGTGACGCTGGTCGACGAGCATCCGCCACACGTGCGGTACGGGCTGGGAAACGGTACTGCGGGCCACCAGTATGAAGCCGGCCACCTCGCCGTCGGCGATGATTGCCCGATACCACGGCAGCAGGGGCACACCGTTGACGATCGGCGGGTGCGCCGCGTCGGCGATCGACTCGGCGGGTGAACGGACGAAACGGCGTTGGCTGTGCGCGATCGAAATGTTGCACACGGCGTCGAGGTTGTCGGCGCTGACCTCGGCAAAGCGCACATCTTCTGGCGGTGCTGTCGGTCGTCCGGTCCATGCGGCCCAGTCGGTGGCCAGCAGCGAGAAGCGGGCGTCGTCGGTCCAAGCGCCTCGCGACCACGCCGAGGCGCGGGCAGTTCCGACGTACTCGAAACCACAGCGCTCGAGCACCCGCGCCGACGCCATGTTGCGCGGATCGATCGTGGCCGCTACTCGGTGAACGCCCACCGAACCGAAGAGATAGGTCAACACCGCCTCGGCCGCTTCCACCGCGTAGCTGTTGCCCTGATGCTCGGGCGCGATCGTGTATCCGATCATGGCCAGCTCGGCGCTGCCATCGAGCCAGATCGCAATGTCGCCGACCAGCTGTTCATGACGCTCGATCGCGACCTGCACCCAGCAGTCGGGAGTTGGCCCCACCAGCTGGTCCATCTCATCGATCAGGTCGTGGGCAAGGTCACGCGTGTAGGGAAGCTGCCAATCTTGAAACTGCGAGACCGACTCGATGTTTCGGTATCGGGAGAACTCGGTGACGTCGCGCCGGGACAGCATGCGCAGCGTGAGTCGCTGCGTGCTCAACTCGAAACGTTCGTCCACCCGGACATTCACCTGGTCATTCAACCAGCCAGCCAATCAGCCAGCCAGTCAGCCAGTCAGCCAGCCAGCCAGCCAGCCGATCCTTGTGGTGCGCCCCTGGCTCGCGGGAACACCGTCATACCCCCTCGGTAGGCTCGGAGCCATGACCGACACCATCGTGCAGGCGTCAACGGGTTTCAGCGCCGACCCGAAATTTCAGGTGGTGTCAGACTTCCAGCCTTCTGGTGAC
>DATKCX010000082.1:0-12396 GCA_035512975.1 Ilumatobacter sp. | reverse complement strand
TGGTCGTCGGTCACACTCGACGTGAAGTGGGAGCGCCTGCTCGAGGCTCCAGCCGACATGTATCGCCTGGCCAAGGTGATGTTCGGCAATCTCGAATGGGACGAACTGGGCCGGCTGAGCGGTGCGATGTGGGACTCCATCGCCATGGCCTGGGTGGGTACCATCATCGCCGCCGTGTTCGCGGTTCCGCTGTCGTTTCTGGCTGCCGAGAACCTCGTCGGCCGCCCGGTCGCGTGGGTTGTTCGGCAGGTCTTCAACCTGTTGCGCGCGGTGCCCGAAGTGATTCTCGCGTTGCTGTTCGTGCCGGTGTTCGGGCTGAGCCCGATGGCTGGCGTGTTGGCGATCGGGGTCGGGTCGATCGGCAGCCTCGGCAAGCTGTTCTACGAGATCATCGAGAACATCCAACGGGGCCCGATCGAGGCGGTCGATGCGGTCGGCGCTTCGGCGCTGCAGCGTTTGCGTTGGGGTGTGATCCCACAGGTGGCACCGGAGCTCACGTCGTTCCTGCTCTACCGGTTCGAGATCAACATCCGAGCCTCCTCAGTGCTCGGCATCGTCGGGGCCGGTGGTATCGGCGGCATCCTGGCCGACTCGTTCAAGTTCAAGCAGTACGGAACTGCGGGTCTCGCCTTGATCGTCGTCGTCGTCGCCACGATCGCCGTCGACACGGTGTCGGGAGCCATTCGTCGGCGCATCGTGTCCGGACGATCGGCCAAGACGCCCGGTCTGGTCGTGGCGGCTGCCGCCCTCGATACCTCGTTCGACGACATCCAACCGTAGGTTTGGCCCATGGCGCGCAGCGACCAGTTCATTCTCGGGGTCGACCTCGATGGAGTGTTGGGCAATCACACCTGGCGCTTTCGCGAGATCATGGCCGAGCTGCGCGACGTCGATCCCGAGACGATGCCGATGGAGCGCTCGTGGGACTTCCATGAGTGGGGCTTCGGCCCCGATGAGTACGCGTACTACCACCGCATCGCGGTGATGGAGCACGACATGTTCCGCACCATGCCGGTGATCGACGGTGCCGCCGAGGCCCTGTGGCGACTCTCCGACGCTGGGGTGTGGATTCGCATCATCACGCACCGGTTGTACGTGCATTGGGGTCACGAGAAGGCCATCGCCGACACGGCTGCGTGGCTCGACGTCCACAAGATTCCGTACCGAGACCTGTGCTTTCTGGGTGCCAAGCCGCAGGTGGAGGCCGACGCCTACATCGACGATGCACCGCACAACATCGAGCAGCTGCGCGATGCAGGCAACACCGTGATCACGTTCGAGCAGCCCTACAACCGCGACCTACCGGGGTTGCGGGCGCGCGACTGGGGCGAGGTCGAAGCGATCGTGTCGGGCCTGGTGACCGACCAGCTCGGCCAGTTCGAATCGCAATTGCCGGGTATCGACGCCGGCATCGACCGAATCGAACGCCGCCGCCGCTGAAGGGATAGTGCCAGGCACTATCCCTTCGCTATCCCTTCACTATGGTGATCAGGTCGCCGAGCTGTGCTGAGCCGTTCTCGACGACTCGTACGTTCACGCCGCGCAAGCGGAGTTCTTTGCCAGCTTCGGAGTTGACCCATCGGTGTGCGTCGAGGCCGAAGCGCTGTGTGAACTTGGCGCAGCCCAGATGCGGCGACTCGGTGACCTCGAAGACGGCCGTCCCGACTTGCAAACGCGTGCCGGCAGGCAAGTTTGCATGCGACACGTCGAGGTCGGCGTAGATCTGGTCGCCGGCGAACGCCCACCGATCGCGGCCGAAAGCGATGGCATTCACCGCTCTGGTGTTCATGATCGTGACCTGTTTCTCGGGATGCGCCAATCCATCGGTGGTGAGAGAACTCCCGCGCACGAACCAGTTGTCGCCGACCAATCCGATCGCGGTGTCGAAGTCGGCGCGGTCGAGCACCTCGCGTTCTGACACGCCCGGTCGCCGCAGCAGCAGCTGTACCTCACCGTGATCGCGAGGTGACTGGCGCACGTCGTCGATCGCTGCCTCCAGTTCTTCGGGTGTGGCAACACGGTTCGTGGGTTGAGCCATGTCCTCATGTTCGCGCGGGTGTCGCCTCGTCGGTGGCTCGGTTCCAGTTCCGGCTACGGTCGACGGGATGTCGATCGACGTCGCAGCCGGTGGGCCGGTCGCGATCTCCCTCCGAAAAGTGAGCAAAACGTATCCTGGCTCGGCCGATGCGGTGGTCAACGAGCTGTCCTTCGACATCGCTGCCGGCGAGATCGTCGCCCTGGTGGGCCCGTCCGGTTGCGGCAAGACGACCACGCTCAAGATGATCAACCGCCTGATCGAGCCGACAGGCGGAACCATCGAGGTGCTCGGCGTCGACCAGAACTCGCTGCCAGCCCACGAGTTGCGTCGCAAGATCGGCTATGTCATCCAGCAGGTCGGGCTGTTCCCGCACCGAACGATTCGCGGCAACATCGGGGTGGTCTGCGAACTGCTCGGTTGGGAGAAGCGAGCGATTGCCGAGCGGGCAGCTGAACTCGTCGAGCTCGTGGGGCTCGACCCCATGCTGCTCGACCGGTACCCGAGCGAGCTGTCGGGCGGACAGCAGCAACGAGTCGGCGTTGCCAGAGCTCTCGCGGCCGATCCGCCGATCCTGCTCATGGACGAGCCGTACAGCGCGGTTGACCCGATCGTGCGCGAGCGCTTGCAAGACGAGCTCCTCGACCTCCAGCACAAGGTCCGCAAGACGATCGTGTTCGTGACCCACGACGTCGACGAGGCGATCCGGCTCGGTGACCGCGTCGCGATCCTCGGGGCAGGGGGAGTGCTGGCCCAATATGCGGCCCCCGATGATCTGTTGCGTGATCCGGCATCGGAGTTCGTCAGCGCGTTCTTGGGTCGCGAGCGCGGTCTGCGGCGTTTGTCGCTGCTGTCGGTGGCCGACGTCGAGTTGTCCGACGGGCCAACGGTCGACATCGCGTCCTCGGTGGGCCAAGCGGTCGCGACAGCAGAACGTTGCGGGTCGGCGTGGGTCGCGGTGTGCGATCAGCATCGTCTGCGGGGTTGGATCTCGCTCGCCACGTTGAAGTCGGCCGCGCCCGAGGCTCCGCTCGCATCGGTGGAACTGCTCCGACTTCGTTCGTGGGTGACGCCGAGCACGCCGCTGCGGCAGGCGCTCGACGTGATCGTCACCTCTCGTTCGCGTCTCGCCGCGGTGCTCGGCGGCAACGACGGCGACACGCTGCTCGGATTCGTCACGATCGACGATGTGGCGGGAGGGCTCGAAGCATGATCGCGGCGAGCGAGCCGCTCATTCGTTGGGACTGGGTTCGCGACCATTTCGACGACATCTGGCAGCGCACGGTGGAGCACGTGCAGCTGACGGTACTGAGCGTGGCGATCGGTTTCGTCGTGTCGGCGCTGCTGAGCGCGATTGCGCTCCGGTACCGCCGCGCATACGGGCCCATCACTTGGGTGGCGGGTGTGCTGTACACCATTCCGAGCTTGGCCCTCATCGGCACACTCGTGGTGTATTTCGGCTTCGGGAACACGCCGGTCGTCATCGCGCTGGTCAGCTACACCCTGTTGATCCTGGTTCGGAACATCGTCGCCGCGTTCGACGGGGTGCCACCGGCGGTTCGGGAGGCTGCGATCGGCATGGGATACACGCCGGCGCGGCGTGTGCTGCAGGTCGAACTCCCCTTGGCACTCCCCGTCATCGTGGCCGGCCTCCGCATCGCCTCGGTGACGGTGATCGGTCTCGTGACGGTTGCGGCGCTCGTCGGCTCTGGTGGATATGGCGCGTTCATCGACGATGGCCTGAATCGCTTCTTCCCCACGCCGATCATCGTTGGCACCACGCTGTCGGTGCTGCTCGCGGTGGTCGTCGACGTGATGTTCGTGGTGATGGAACGATTGCTCAGCCCGTGGCGTCGCGGCTCGAACCCGCTCCGGAAGGTGGCGACGTCGTGAGCGTGGTCACCGACATCTGGAGTTTCATCACCACGGCCGATAACTGGTCGGGGCAACGCGGCATCTGGTCGCGAACCGTTGCACACATGTGGATCTCGCTCGTGGCCACGCTGCTCGCAACGGCGGTGGCGCTGCCGGTCGCGTTGACGCTCGCCCATCGCCGACTGTTTCCGGTGCTGTCGGTCGCGGTTGCCAACATCGGCCGGGCTGTGCCGTCGTTCGCGATCATCGTGATCGTGCTGCCGTTGAGCATCCGATTCGGGTTCGGTCTGGGTTTCTGGCCGACCACGTGCGCCCTCGTGGCGCTCGGTATCCCGCCGATCTTCACGAACACCTACGCAGGTATCGCCGGTGCCCCACCCGAACTGGTCGAAGCTGCCACCGGTGTAGGCATGACCGGCAGCCAGGTGCTCCGCTTGGTCGAGCTGCCGGTGGCGATGCCGCTGGTCTTCGCCGGTTTTCGCCTGGCCGCAGTACAGATCGTGGCTACCGCCACACTCGGAGCACTGGTGGGCTATCAGTGCTTGGGTTCGTTCATACTGGAGGGGATCGCGCAACCTCGGCTGAGCTCGGACAAGCTCTACGGTGGGGCATTTCTCGTTGCGTTGTTGGCGGTCCTCGTCGAGTTCGTGTTCGGTCGGATCGAGCCCAGGCTGGTGCCGTGGCGGTATCGAGCACGATGAATCGGGATACGGTGTGGCCCATGGGATTCCCTCAACGAACCGGCCGACTTGCACTTGTCGGCGTGATCGCCCTCCTCGCTGCAGCTTGCGGTGACGACGAAGCTGCCACGGACACCACCGCAGCCGCAAGTGCCGACACCACGGCGGAAACCACCGCCGGCACCACGTCCGACTCCACGATTGCCGATGCCCCCGCAGGTGAGATTCCAGCTGGTCCCACCATCATCATCGGTGCTCAAGACTTCGGTGAGAGCGCAATCTTGGCGGAGATCTATGGCCAAGCCCTCTCTGCCGCCGGGTATCCCGTGGAGCAGCAGGCACTGGGCGGCTACCGCGACCTCGTGTTCACGGCGTTCGAAGGTGGCGATATCAACTTCACCGCCGAATACGCCGCGAGCGCGGTCGACTTCCTGGTGCCGGGCACCGCCACCGGCGACATCGCCGAGACCGCAGCTGCGCTCCAGACCGAGCTCACACCGCTCGGCCTTGTTGCACTGGAAGCGTCGTCGGCGGTCGACTCGAACAGCTTTGTGGTCACGCCCGAAACCGCAGCCACCCTCGAGGCCCAAACTGTCAGCTCGCTCACCGACGACCTCACGCTCGGTGGCCCCCCAGACTGCCCCGACAACGCATCGTGCATTCCCGGTCTGATCGAGACATACGGCATCGACCTGTCGGCGAACTTCGTACCCCTCGACGGTGGCGGTCCACTCACGGTTGCTGCGTTGGAAGGCGGCGAGATCGACGTCGCCATCTTGTTCTCCACCGATGGAATCATCGCCGACAAGGGGTGGGTGGTGCTGGAAGACGACCTCGGCCTGATCAACGCCGACAACATCATCCCCATCACCAACGACGAAGTGTTCGCGGCGTACGGTGCTGACTTCGCTGATCTGGTGAACGCGATTTCGGCGGCCCTCACCACGGAGGAACTCACCGAGCTCAATCGCCAGTTCGGCATCGACAAGGAAGACGCCGACGCAGTGGCGACCGCGTGGCTCACTACCGAGGGTCTGCTCTAGGAACCCTCCTTCGCACTGTTGCATCAACGGCCGCTGGCGATCCCGCCGGCGGCCGTTGTCGCGTCTGCTCACCCGCGGTTTTGGGCGTGCTGGAAACCGAAGCGTCCCTTGATGCACAAGTTGCCGCGCGTGATGGGGCTGTCGGGTGGTGACGAAACCTTCAGAATCGTGTTGTCCTGCACGTGCAACGTGAGGTTGCAGCCAACACCGCAGAACGCGCAGATCGTGTCGGTGGTCGTCTGATCGTCTGGTCGCCAGGTGCCTTCCGCACGCATCGTGTACTCGGTGAGGTCCATCAGCGCGCCGGTGGGGCACACCTGAATGCAGTTGCCGCAATACACACACGCCGAATCGGGTAAGGCGACGTCGTGCTCGGTCGAAACTCGCGACTCGAATCCACGTCCGGCGATGTCGATCACGAAGCTGTGTTGCCACTGTTCGCCACACGCGTCGACGCACTGGTAGCAGAGGATGCACTTGGCGTAGTCGCGGATGTACAGGTCGTTGTCGATCTTGATCGGTTGACTCACCGTCGCGGCGTTCGGCCCGTATCGGTCGGGGTGGGCGTCGTACTCGGCGTTCCACGCTTCCACGTGAGGAGTGAGCGACAGGTCCACCGACGAGCCGAGGAACTCGAGCACCATTCGACGGGCATGATCCACCCGCTCGCTGCGGGTGTGGACGACCATGCCGTCTTCCGCCGGACGTGAACACGACGGCACCAGCACCCGCGACCCTTCCACCTCCACCATGCACACGCGGCACGCGTTTTTGGGGGTGATCGTGTCGCCGTAGCAGAGCGTGGGAATGTCGCCGCCGTCTGCGGTACGACCACCGCAGGCGTCGAGCAACGTGGTGCCTGCCGCGACGGTGACCGTGGAACCGTCGACCGTGAGCGCGACTGTGCGGCTGATCGACACCGGAGTCGGTTCGCTCACAGGCGGTCTCCAGCGAACATGCCGAGGCGATCGAGTGCGGTTTCGATGGCGTTGAACGCGGTTTGCCCCAGACCGCAGATCGACGCGTCCTGCATGGCGCGGCCGATATCGCGCAGCAACGCCACGTCGGTCGAGGTGAGGTTGGGGTCGCTGGTCAATCGCTCGCTGGTCAAGCGCTCGATGGCCTCGTGCTGGCGCACGGTGCCCACCCGGCACGGCACACACTGCCCGCACGACTCGTGGCGGAAGAACTCGGCAACGCGCACCAGTTGATCGGCGAGGTCGGCGTGCTGGTCGAGCACCATGACCACGCCGGAGCCGAGCGTGAGTCCCGCAGAGCGGGTTGCGTCGGGGTCGAGCACCAGGTCCATGTCTCCCGGACCGGCGAAACCGCCGGCCGCGCCGCCGAGCAGCACGGCTTGCACGTGGCTACCGGCGATGACGCCGCCTGCTAGTTGGATGACGTCGCCGAGGGTGAGCCCCATCTCCACTTCGTAGACGCCTGGCCGGTTCACCGATCCAGATACGCACAACAAGCGACGGTTTGCTGTGCGCGGCGTGCCCGCCACCGCGCCCGCGATGATGCTCGGCACGTTCACCAACGTCTCGACGTTGTTGACCGCAGTGGGTTGGCCGAACAGACCGACCTCGAACGGAAACGGCGGCTTGTTGCGTGGCTCACCCCGGTAGCCCTCGATGGAGTTGAAGATCGCTGTCTCCTCGCCGCAGATGTACGCGCCGGCGCCCTTGCGGAGTTCGATCGTGAGGCCGGCGAGCAGTGGATGATCCGACGCCACGGCGATTGCCCGCTGCAGCGTGGCGAACGCCCTGGGGTACTCGCCGCGCAGGTAGATGAACGCGTGGGTGCTGTCGATCGCGAGGCACGCGATAGCGATCGATTCGATGAGCGTGAACGGGTCGTTCTCGATGAGCGTTCGGTCTTTGAACGTCCCCGGCTCCGACTCGTCAGCGTTGCACACCATGTAATGGGGACTGGTCGTTTGGGTGCGTACCGCACTCCACTTTCGTGCTGTGGAGAACGCGGCACCGCCGCGGCCAGTGAGCCCAGAGTCGGCGACGGCGTCGATCACCGCTTCCGGTCCCATGGCGCGCGCCGATTGCAGAGCGGCGAAGCCACCGGTTGCGACGAACGTGGCGAAGTCGAGCGGATCGCCCGCACCCGCACGTTGCAGCAGCACGAGGTTCGCGTCTCCTGCCTGTGGAACGGCCGCGGCCGGCTGAGATTCCAGCGGAGGAACGTCGCCCGCCAGCAGTTGATCGACGACGGGGCGTCGCACCGGAGCGACGAGCGCCTGAGCGACCGGCTCTCCCGGGTCGATGACCAACGCTGCGGGGGCACGCTCACAAGCGCCGAGGCATGGCGACGCGACACTTCCGGCCGGCAGCGACGCGACGAGATCGGGGTCGGCAGCTCTGCATGCCAGATCGACACACACTCGAACTTGCCGACCGGTGCGCTCGGCGAACGCAAACAGGTCGTAGAACGACGCCACCCCGAACACCTCAGCGGGCGACACGTCGAGCCGCTCGGCGATCCCGTCGATCGCCGGCTGGCTGAGCCATCCCACCCGATCGTTCACCGCGTGCAGCGCCGGCAGCAACAAGTGTCGGCGTTCACGATTGCGGTGGCCGCCGGTCGCGTCGTGCGGTTCACGCGCGATGCTGACGCCGAGCACGGAGCTGATTGCGGCGTCCTCGTCGTTGGTCGGCGGGATACCGCGGGTACGAACTTCCATGCAGTGTCAGTCTCCCGCGGTGACGGTGCTCGGTGCGAACTTGTCGAGCTTGTCGAACTTGTCGATGCGCACGGCAGCGGCCTTGTATTCGGCGGTGCCAGCCTTCGGATCGGTGGCGTCGATGGTGAGCACGTTGACGTCGATCTCGTCGGGGAAGTGGAACGTCATGAAGACGAGTCCGGAGCGAAGGCTGGGGTCGATGCGCGCTGGTGCCACGATGGTGCCGCGCGGTGACGACACGCTCACGAGTTCGCCGTCGACGATGTCGAGGCGGAGCGCGTCGGACGGCGACACGTCGATCGTTTCACCCTCACGGTTCGGGCTACGGAAACCGCCCGACTGCACGCCGGTGTTGTACGAATCGAGTCGCCGCCCGGTGGTGAGCCTCAGAGGGAACTCTTCGGTCAGACCTTCCACCGGTGGGTCATCGACCACCACCGAGAACGGTGCGAGTCGACCGCGGTCTGCCGGATCGTCGGCCCACAATCGGCCGTGTAGGAACGCGGGCTCGAGCGTGTCGTCGGAGAAGCATGGCCACTGGATGCCGCCGAGTTCCTCGAGCCGACGCCATGGCATGCCCGCGTGGATTGGTGACAGCGCCCGCAACTCGTCCCAGACGTCCTCGTGCGAGTCATAGCGCCAGTGTTGACCGAGCTGCCCGCCGAGGTCGATCAAGATGTCGATGTCGTCGCGCGCGTTGCCGGGCGGGTCGATCGCTTTGCGAACCCGCTGCACCCGCCGCTCCGAGTTGGTGACGGTGCCGTCGGATTCGCACCATGACGCGGAACCGGGAAGTACCACGTCGGCAAGCTCGGCGGTTCGGGTGAGATACAGGTCGAGCACGACGAGGTGATCGAGGCCGGTGAGTAAGCGGATCGCCTTCCCGGAATCCGCCTCTGATTGGGCGGGGTTCTCGCCGATGCACAGCACGGCGCGGAGCTGACGGTGTTCCATGGCTTCGAACATCTCGGTGAGGTGCAGCCCGTTCTCTGGTGGGATCGTGGTGCCCCAGAGCGCTTCGAACTTGGCGCGTGCAACTGGGTCGGTGACGTCTTGAAATCCCGGGAGCTTGTTGGGCAGGGCCCCCATGTCGCCGCCACCCTGCACATTGTTCTGGCCCCGAAGTGGCGTGAGCCCAGCGCCGAACCGACCCACCTGGCCGGTGAGGATCGCCAGGTTGCAGAGGGCCAACACGTTGTCGACCCCGTTGTGGTGCTCGGTGATGCCGAGCGTCCAGCACAACTGGGCCGCCTTGGCAGTGGCGTACGCATGGGCGAGCTCGCGAATGGCGTCTGCCGGTACGCCGGTGACCTGCTCGCCGCGTTCGAGGGTCCACGGTTCCACGGAAGCGGCGTACTCGTCGAACCCCGTCGTCGACCCGGCGACGAACTCGCGGTGATGGAGACCGGAGTGGATGATCTCGCGAGCGATCGTGTTCGACAGCGCGATGTCGGTGCCGACGTTGAGTCCCAGCCAGCGGTCGGCGAACTGGGCGGTCTCCGAGCGGCGAGGATCGACCACGAACAACTTCGCCCCACGCCCGATTGCGGTGAGCACTCGGTGGAAGAAGATGGGGTGTGCGTTGCGCGCGTTCGATCCCCACATCACGATGAGGTCGGCGCGCTCCGCCTCCTCGTACGACGACGTTCCGCCACCTGCTCCGAACACTGTGGCCAGACCGACCACGGAAGGAGCGTGTCAAGTGCGGTTGCAGGAGTCGATGTTGTTGGTGCCCAGCGCCGTGCGGGCGAGTTTCTGAGCGATGAAGTTCATCTCGTTGGTCGACTTGGAGCACGAGAACACGCCGATCGGACTCGCCAGCTGACCGGCCGACTGGTGGCGCGACTGGTGGCGCACGGCTTGGAACCCGGCCGCCGCCCGATCGAGCGCCTCGTCCCACGTGGCAGTGCGGAGCACGCCGTTGTCGCGAACCAACGGCTCGACGAGGCGTTGCAGCGGTCGGTACTGATGGCGGCCCATGTCACCCACGTTACCGAGTGAGCAATTCGCTGTCGGCCCGGGCTCATGCGAAGGGATAGTGCCTGGCACTATCCCTTCGCGGGCGTGGCACAATGCTGCGGTGACTGCGCTTGTTGATCAACCGTTCGACCACACGTCCGGCGGGGCGATCTTGATGGACGGAAACCGGCTCCGCGATGAGACCGTCGAGCGGATTCGGGGCGAGATCGAAGCGCTCGGTTCGCCCGCTGTGTGCTTGGTGACGGTGCTGGTGGGGGTCGACAAACCGAGCCAGGTGTACGTGCGCATGAAGCACCGTAAGGCCACCGAAGCCGGGTTGATCTCACGTGGTGTTGAACTCCCGGTCGACGCCACGCAGGCCGAGGTGGAGGCTGCTGTGACTGACCTCGTCGCCGACCCGAGCGTGCACGGCATTCTCGTGCAGTTGCCATTGCCCGCCCACCTCGACCCCGAACCGGTGTTGGCGTTGCTGCCACCCGAGAAGGACGTCGACGGTCTCACGGAACGGTCGATGGGACGGCTCGTGCGCGACCTGCCGGGTCATGTGCCGTGTACCCCGCTCGGTGTGATGCGTCTGCTCGATCGTTACGGGGTGCAGATTTCGGGCAAGCGCGCCGTGGTGGTGGGGCGATCGACGTTGGTCGGGCTGCCGCAGGTGTTGTTGCTGGGCCGCAAAGGGGTCGACGCCACGGTGACGTTGGCGCATTCGCGCACCGTCGACCTGGCGGGGGCGTGTCGAGAGGCCGACATCCTCGTGGCTGCCGCTGGTCAGGCGCACATGATCACCGCCGACCACGTGAAGCCTGGCGCGGCGGTGCTCGACGTGGGCGTGTCTCGCTCGGCGGATGGCATCGTCGGCGATGTGGATTTCGATGCCGTGCAATCGATCGCCGGTGCGATCACCCCGATGCCAGGCGGCACGGGACCCATGACGATCGCCTGCCTCCTGGAGAACACCGTGCAGGCCGCCCGACTCCTCGGCGCCATCTGATCCCCAACCCCAATCAGGCGACACCTGAGGCTGGACGAATCGCACGACTCGTTCTGGTTGCAGGTGAAGCGGTCTGATTGGCCTCATGCGACGACTGCGACAGGTATCACGAGCTGAAGCCGACCCGAAGAAGGTCTTGCCGATGTACGACTTCCTGTTCGGCGATCGCGATCCGGTTGCAGATGCGGGAACCGCCACCGGCACGTCGGGGGATTGGTGGACCGTGTTCGCCCTAGTGCCCGACATCTTCGATCACTGCGTGAAGGGCTTCGGCGTGTATCGCAGCCCGAAGCGCGCGATCGATCCGCTGCTCCGCGAGCTCGGTCAAACGCGGGCTGGATGGTTGACGGAAAGTCAGTTCGTCTACTCGCAGCATTGCAAGAGCTGCCGCGGCCTGGGCATGCCCGAAGAGAAGATCAGCGCCATATCGCACTGGCAGGTGGCCGACTGCTTCGACGAACGTGAACGAACACTGCTGGCGTACGCCGACTATCTCGTCGACCAGCGTGGGCGCGTGCCTGATGCCGTCTTTGATGCGCTGCATCGACACTTCAGCGACGAGGAGATTCTCGAGTTCACCTACATCACCGGCCTGTACTTCATGCATGCGGTGATGACCAAGGCGTTGCGACTCGAGTTCGACGACCGCGACGACTCCATGTTTGAAGTAGACGCTCCGGAAGGGTTCGACGCGGCAGCCTTTGCGACAGACTCGCAGCGAGACACGCAAGTTGGGGAGAAGCGGTGACGAACGGGACCAACGAGAAGTTCGAGATCCGGGGCGTGAACCACGTCGCCTTGGTGTGCCGCGACATGGCGGTCACCGTGCGGTTCTACCGCGACGTGCTGGGCATGCCGTTGGTGAAGACGATCTCGATGCCGGGTGACGGCCAACACTTCTTCTTCGACATCGGGAACGGCGATCATCTCGCCTTCTTCTGGTTTCCCGATGCAGGGCCGTCGGTGCCCGGAGTCTCGAATGCAGGCTCGATGCCCGGAGTCGACAACTTCGTCACCGCGCATGGCTCGATGAATCACCTGGCTTTCAACGTGCCCCTCGAGCGGTTCGACGAATACCGAGAGCGCCTCATCGCCGA
>DATKCX010000081.1:0-6151 GCA_035512975.1 Ilumatobacter sp. | reverse complement strand
CAGCCTCGCCCGCGGCACCCTCTTCGGCGGCTTCGGTCTCGGGCTCTTCTTCCACACGAGGCGGCACTGCGGTGACGACCGGAACGTCGGCGTCGGCGGTGGCGACGACGCCTTCGGGAAGGGTGATGTCGGCGATGGTGAGCATCGACTCGAGCGTGAAGTCGCTGATGTCGATGACGATCTCGTCGGGGATGAGACGCGGGGTGGTGACGACTTCGATGGTGTTCAGGATGAGGTCGACGAAACCGCCGATCGCCAACACTTCTTTCGCTTCGCCTTCGAGGCGCACCGGGATCGACACGGTGATGTCTTCTTTCAGGTTGATCTGAATGAAGTCGACGTGTTGCACCGTGCGCTTCACCGGGTGGCGCTGCATGTCCTTGACGATGGCGGGGTACACGGTGCCGTCGACGGTGAGGTCGAGCACCGTGTTGGTGCCCGCTGGGCCAGACAGCGCAACGCGCAGGTCGCGTCGGGCGACCGAGATCTGGAGGGGCTGCATGCCCTGGCCGTACACGACGGCAGGGATGACGTCGGTGGCGACTAGGCGGCGCGAACTGGCGCTACCGGTGGTGCGGCCAGTTTCGGCGATGAGAACGGTGTCAGACATGACGGATCAGCCTCGAGTAGATCGTTGTGAACAGCGTGCCAGACTACCGGCGGGTTGGCCCGGCCCCACCCGCGAGAGCGAAGCGACCTGTCGGCTCCAGTTCTTACGCGAGGTTCTCGCCGTCGAAGATCTCACTCACGCTCGTGTCGTCGAACACTGCGGAGAGCGCCTCGGCGATGATCGGCGCGACCGACAGCACTTCGATCTGCGGGATCTGCTTCTCGGGGGGCAGCGGCAGCGTGTCGGTGAGCACGACCTTCGACAGTGACGAGTTCTTCAATCGGTCGATGGCCGGGCCGGACAGCACGCCGTGGGTGGCCATCGCCCAGACCTCGGTGGCGCCGCGGGCGATGAGAATCTCGGCTGCGGCGCAGATCGTGCCGCCGGAGTCGATCATGTCGTCGGTGATGATGCACAGTCGACCGGCCACATCGCCGATGACCTCTTTGGCCTCGACGACGTTGGCGGTGCCCTTCGGGCGGCGCTTGTAGATGAACGCGATGTCGGCGTCGCAGTCGCTGAGGTGCTGAGCCATCCGCTCGGCGACCTTGATGCGCCCCGCGTCGGGCGACACGATCACCGGCGCGCTGGGTGCTTGCGAGCGGATGTACTTCTCGAGCACGGGCGTGGCGGTGAGGTGGTCGACCGGACCTTCGAAGAAGCCCTGGATCTGACCGGCGTGGAGGTCGATCGAGATCATGCGCTTCGCGCCGGCCGCTTTGAACATGTCGGCCAGCAGACGGGCGGTGATGGGTTCGCGCCCTTCTGCCTTGCGGTCTTGGCGGGCGTAACCGTAGAACGGGCACACGGCGGTGATTCGCTTCGCCGACGCGCGATACGCGGCGTCGACCATGGTGAGCTGCTCCATGATCGAGTCGTTGATGGAGCGGCCGTCGACGCCGTAGTGCGTTTGCATGATGAACACGTCGGCACCGCGCACGCTTTCGGCGAACCGCGGACGGATCTCGCCGTTTGCGAATTCGACGATGTTCGGGTCGCCGAGATCCTGGCCGAGAAATCCCGCGACCTCCTTGGCCAACTCTGGGTGTGTGCGTCCTGAGTAGAGGGCGAGTTTCTTGGTCGTGACCTTTTCCATGGGCCCTCCTGGGGCATGTATTTCGTTGCGCTTGCTCGGGCGCTGTGCGGTTGGTGGTGGAGTTATCCCGCGACCGCAGCAGTGTAGAACGAACCGGTGACCTGGCCTGCAGGAACCGACGAACCGGCGGGTAAATGGGCGAACGGACCGACCGTCGCGCCTTCGCCGATCTCGGCGTCGACCCCTGCGGTTTGGCGAACCACGGACCCGGCACCGACCGAACACGAGTCGAGTTGCGTGTCGGGGCCGATGTCGCAGCCGTTGCCGATCTTGGTGTCGCCTTGCAGCATGGTGCCCGGGTAGATCGTGATGTCGTGTCCGAGGGCGACGGTGACGTCGATGAACGTCTGGCGTGGGTCGAGCATGGTGACGCCGTTCAGCAACCAGTGACGGTTGGTGCGGTTGCGGAACTCGCGCTCGGCCAGTGCCAACTGCCAGCGGTCGTTGACACCCTGGGTTTCGGTGTCGGATGCGCGAACCACACCAACCCGGTGCCCCATGGCCGCCAGCCCTTCCACGACGTCGGTGAGATAGAACTCGCCTTGGGAGTTGTCGGTGGTGAGATTGCGCAGCGCCGGACCGAACAGATCGCGGCGGAACACGTAGATGCTGGTGCAGATCTCGTCGATCGCGAGTGTCTCGGGGTCGGCGTCGCGCTGTTCCACCACTCGCAGCACGCGGCCGTCGGCGTGTCGGACGATTCTGCCGTAGCCGGTGGGGTCGGCCACGCGGCTGGTGAGCAGTGTGGCTGCGTTGGCGTTCGCGATGTGCGTGGCCACCAGCTCGTCGAGCGTGTCCGCGGTGAGCAGGGGCGTGTCGCCCGGCAACACCACCACATGCGCGTCGTCGTCGTAGTCGTCGCCACCGATGGCCACCATGCCGCACGCCGCGGCGTCGCCGGTGCCGTGCTGGTTGGCTTGTTCGGCGAACACCACGTTGGCCCATGCGGGCGCGAGGTCTTGCACCTTCTTGGTGACCTGCTCGGCTCCGTGCCCGACGACCACGGCTGTTTGGTCGGGTCGCAGCTTCTCCAACGCGTGGATGACGTGCATCACCATCGGCCTGCCGCAGATGCGATGCAGCGGCTTGGGGCGGTCGGATCGCATCCGGGTTCCTGCGCCCGCAGCCAGCACGATCGCCGAGATCGTCATGCCCGCTGGCCCGTTTCGGCGACGTTGCTGGTGATCATTGTTCCGGGGAGAGGATTCGAACCCCTATATACGGCACCAAAAACCGCTGTCCTACCATTGAACGACCCCGGAGAGTGCCCTCACGGTAGCGCGCCGAAAGGCGTGTTCCGAATCCCCTGTGAAAGGTGCTACAGGTCGTGTTCACCGATAGCGTGCTCCGTCTTATGGGTTCGTTGGTCAAGAAGCGTCGCAAGCGCATGCGCAAGAAGAAGCACAAGAAACTCCTCCGTCGTACCCGTCACCAACGTCGTAAATAGTTCGGTCGGCGCGCTTGGCGTGCCACCACTACTGCTGACTGGTTGACGGCGTCGTTCCGACGGCCACGACTTTGGCGCCCTCGTTGCTCAATGCGGCGAGGGCGTTGTCATGTTCGCCGTGCACGAACCACGTCGCGCCACTGCCCGCCAACACGGGTGTCTGTCCGGTTGCGTTGCCGATTTTGTCGCGCCACCACGCAAGGCGCGGTTCCACCGCGATCGCCGCAGGTTCGAGGTCGTTGACGCCGTCGGCGCTCGGCCCACCGAGCGCGTCCCACGCTGCGTACGCGGCGGGCGTGCTGACGGTGAGCGGGGGAATGATGAGTGTGAACGCGCGCTTCACGAAGGGGAGCGGGTCGACCAGTTCGCCGATGCCGCGGACCCTGGCGCGTCCGCCTACCAGGCAGAACGGCACGTCGGCTCCGATCGTGGCAGCACCCGCGAGATCGGTGTAGCCCGCCCAGCGGAGCACGGCCGCGGCGTCGGACGAACCGCCTCCGAGCCCTCCACCGTGGGGGATCTGCTTGTCGACGTGAATCGCCGCGTTGCGGTTCGCGAGCCGCAACGCTCGGTGCACGAGGTTCGTGCCGTCAAGCGGCATGCCCGCGCTGTACGGGCCGGAGGCGGTGAGTTCAGGCATGCCCTCTGTTTCGGTGCCAGGTATTTCGGTGCCACGTACTTTGGTGCCATGTACTTCGGTGATGGTCAGCGTGTCGTGCAGCGACAGGGTGACCATTTCGGCGTCGATCAGGTGGTAGCTGTCGGCGCGCACTCCGGTGATGCGCAAGCCCACCGTGAGTTTGGCCGGAGCGATGAGCTCGACGGTCATGAAGCCGGCGATGCAGCTGCCAATCGCAGCCATTGTGGGAGACCGAGTTGCTCGGGCCGATGTTCGGGCGACACGTCGGCCGCTTCGAATTGGTCGGTTGTGACGTGGGCCGCGAGCGATCTGCGGAGCATCTTGCGGCGTTGGCCGAACGCAGTTCGGACGAGGAAGAACAGGCGTTCGCGGTCCACGCCGGCGGTGATGTCGGCGAGCGTTGCCGCGTCGTGGCGATCGATGCGCACCAGGGCGGATTCCACGTTCGGCCGAGGCACGAACACCGACGCGGGCACCGTTGCCGCCATGCGCGCGGTACCCCAGTAGGCCACTTTCACGCTCACTGCGCCGTACAACTTCGAGCCGGGCGGCGCAGCGAATCGTTCGGCGACTTCGCGTTGCACCATCACGAGCATCGACGTGATCTCGGGTACGTCGTCGAGGAGGTCGCAGACCAGCGGCGTGGCGATGTTGTACGGGAGATTCGCGACGAGCGTCCACCGATCGTGACCGTCGAGCAGAGCGCCCCAGTCGAGCGTGGTCGCGTCGGCTTCCACCACGGTGACGTTCGCCACATTGCTCATCACGTCACGGAGCACGGGCACGATGCCCCGATCGACTTCCACGGCGGTGATGTGCGCCTGCGTTTCGGCGAGCGCCAGCGTGAGAGAACCCAGGCCCGCACCGATCTCCACCACATGGTCGCCGGGGCCGACCTTGGCGAGGTGGGCGATGCGGCGAACCGTGTTCGGGTCGGCGACGAAGTTCTGACCGAGGTCGCGACGCGGCGACAGTTGTTCGCCGAGCAACTCGTGGATGCGAGTACGCGAGTGCGTCACGGCTGGCCGGTGCTACCAGGTGATTTCGACGTGGACCGGCGCGTCGGTCAGGTCGGCGATGAGGACGAATGACTGTGACGACAGCATCACGTCGAACGGTTGCTCGCCCATGATGAGGGTGTTGATGCACTGGACGGTGCGACTGTTGTCGAGGTTGGTCACGGTCACCCACACGCCGTTCGGTGCGATGTCGGTGATGCACTGGGTGGCGGTTTCGATGTCGTAGGAGAACGAGGCCTTCCCGGAGTTCACCTCGGTCGGTCTGGGGATGCCGATCGTTGGGGCGTCGGCGGTGTTCGGAACGACGGAGCCCTGCAGATAGCCGACTCCGATGGTGCCGAGCGGATCGGTTCCCTCGCTCACGTCTGGTCGCTCGCGATCGACGGTGGTTGTGGTGGTGGCCGCCGGGTTCGGGACGGTGCCGACCATGGTGACCGGCGTGGAGGCGTCGGTTTCGTTGCCGCCACGGTTCAGCAGAAACGCTCCGGGGACGAGCACCAGCGTGACCGCGAGAGCGATCAGGAATCGACGGCGCTGAGCAAAATCCGGGTCCATGGCTGCAGGTGTGATGGTGCTGTGAGAGGGGGTCTTTTCGGGCGCGGTCTGAGGTTGCCGACGGTGCCCTGGTAGGGGCTCTCAGGCTACCTCCAGGTCGAGCGATGAGGCCGTCACAGACCGAACGCGAGGCGACCGTTCCCGGTCGTGGCATCGGCGATCACGTGGGCCGGAACGTCGCGTCGGTCGGCGACGAACTTGCCCACATCGGCCACCCATGCCGGCTGGTTTGGCTTGCCCCGGTGCGGCACGGGAGCGAGGTACGGCGCGTCGGTTTCCACGAGGAGTCGGTCGAGCGGCGTCAGCAGCATCGCGTCCTGCACGTCGACGGCAGTCTTGAACGTAACGATCCCCGAGAAGCTCAAGAATGCTCCGACGTCGAGGCAACGCCGTGCTTCGTCGGGCCCGCCGGTGAAACAGTGGAAGATCGTCCGCTCGGGAGTGCCCTCGGCAGCCAGAACGTCGAACGTGTCGTCCCACGCGTCGCGGGTGTGGATCACCAGCGGCAGGCTCCGCTCGTGAGCGATGTGGATCTGTGCGGCGAACGCGGCCCGTTGAACATCGCGGGGCGAATGGTCGTAGTAGTAGTCGAGACCGGCTTCGCCGACGGCGACGATGCCGGGCGTGTCGAACAGGTCGATGATGGAATCGATGCCGTTGATCGCGTCGTGGGGATGCAGACCGACGGTGGCGTACACGCTGGCGTGCGCGCCCGCGGCCGCGATTGCCGCCTCACTGGTCGCCCGGTCGCAGCCGACGGTGATGAGCGTCGTGACCCCGGCTT
>DATKCX010000080.1:0-2266 GCA_035512975.1 Ilumatobacter sp. | reverse complement strand
GACGAGGGCTTCATGATCCTCCGCCGAGACGCGGCGCCATTGGACGGTTGCGCATCGATCGTGTTCGGTGCAGCCGGCAAGTTCTGGTCGATCCGCGGCAATGCGCCGGTCCCGTTCGACAGCCCGACCAGCTTCCTCGAGTTCGACGCACCCGATTTCGCCAAGACCGTCGCCCGGCTCGATGCGTTCGACAACGGCGACGGCACAACGCGGATCGAAACCGAGACGCTGGTCGGCGGTACCGACGACGCGAGCACGCGAAAGTTCAGGCCGTACTGGGCGCTCATCCGACTTCCAAGCGGTGCCATCCGGCGCAGTTGGCTCGCGGCCATCGACCGTCGGGCAACACGGCAGGCAACACGGTGAGTGTCCGTGGGCTACTCCTACGTCGAGCTGACGGACTGCCACCAGGGCAGCGCGAGGTGCGAGAGTTCCCTCGCTTCTCCGACAAACCGCTGCGTTGGGCACCTCGATCGACACCGATCGAGTTCACCGTCTCGGTGGAGGGCAACGAGGTTCGCAGATTCGATGCGGCCGATGTCGCAGCGTTCGAACGAGTCGAGCAGGTGAGCGACTTCCACTGCGTGACGACGTGGACACATCGCGACGTGCGCTGGGGTGGCGTCCGATTTCGTGACGTCGTGCGATCGGCGATAGACGGCGGCCTGCCGACCCATCTCGTGGCGCACGCCAGCGACGGGCAGTCTGCAATGTTCGTCGCCGACGACCTCCTGGGCGACTATCTCGGCAAGGCGGTGCTCCTCGCCACCGAACTCGACGGCGAACCTCTCGACCGCAAGCACGGCGCACCACTGCGTCTCGTCTCACCAGGTCAGTACGGTTACAAGAACGTGAAGCACCTCATCGGAGTCGACTTCTGCGAGGTCGAACCGACATCGACGCTTGGGCCGAAAGAACACCTGCGCGCTCGCGTCGAACTCGAAGAACGGCATGCCACACTGCCGAACTGGTTGCTTCGAGTTCCCTACCGACTCACCGTCGTCCCGACCGCACTCGCCGCTGAGCGCGGCTTGCGCAAGTCACCCGAGTAAGCCAAAGAAGACGCCCTGGTGCCAGTTACATCAGCGGACCTACTGTCATCGGCGTTCGACCTCCTCGGCGTGCACGAACGATTCCAGGCATCGGCTCCGTCTCCATGATGCTGCCCCGGGTCGCTGGATCGGACCGCAGAGGCGTCCATCTGGCGGGTGTCCAACCGCTCACAGGGTGACCCGATCAGAACGTTCAGATGGCTCGGTTTCGGTGCCCACCCCTATCCGGCAGACAGGAGCACCGGGCGCTCAAGGGGGCCGCACAGAACGTGCGCTCCATAATCCGGTCGACGCGGACGAGCACGCGCCGCATCGCGGCCCAAGCCGAGCACCTGATATACACGGTCCCGGTCGAGCGGTGTATGCTGATCTGCATGCAGAGTACGAGTGTCCGGATCGACGTGAGCACCCACGACGAACTCAAGCGCCTTGCGGCCGAGTTCGACACGACTGTCGGCAATACCGTCGCTCTCGCCGTTCGGGCGTTGCGTCAGGACCACATCGGCCACCAACTCCAGAGCGAACTTCGCGACGACGAGACCGCATGGCTCGATGCAGAGCTCGGGTGACGTCGTCAATCTCGACCTCGGACGACCCGAAGGACGCGAAGCCGGCTACCTCCATCCGGCCGTCGTCGTCACTGCGCAACGCATTCTGGACGCCGCACCGACCGTGATCCAGGTTGTGCCGTTGACGAGCACGCTTCGAGGCTTTCACACCGAGGTCATCATCGAGCCGGACGCGGCCAACGGGCTCGAGCAGTCGTCGACCGCGCAGTGCCAACACGTCCGTGCCGTTTCACCGGCACGAGTCGTCGACACACTCGGCAACGTGGGGCCACTGGCGTTGTCGCAGATCCGAGAGACGATCGCCGTCATCATCGACCTGCCCTGAGCTCTCTCGTCTACTCGCGACACGACGATGCACCGCTCGAGTTCGCCGCTCGTAATCGCGACCGTGCAATGGAAACACGCGCCGCCCTGCGGCCCAAGCAGCACACCCGATATCGCCACGACGTCGATCTGCCGAACACGCTCGGGAGCGATCGGTTGAATCGTTGGCCCCTCCCCCGGGCCCGGAGCCGCAGAGGCAGTCACCAACTCAGGTAGCAATCCGTGACCCTGCGTCGGGCGTACTGACAAAGCCGGTGCGCACCGGAAGGACGGAATTCGGACGGACGGAACGGGAAAAGGACGGGAAACACCGGTCACCAA
>DATKCX010000079.1:0-4158 GCA_035512975.1 Ilumatobacter sp. | reverse complement strand
GCGTCGAACATCTCGCCGACCGTGACGCCGACGTAACTGAACCAGATGTTGATCGACGTCGTGATCGAGTCGCGGTTCGGTGCCGCAACCACCAAACCTCCACCAGGGCCCCTGCGCATCCTCGCCGCGCCGGTGTGCTCGACGATTCGCACGGCCTCACGCAGCACAGCTCGGCTGACACCGAAGCGTTCGAGTAGGTCGGCTTCGGATCCCAGCACCTCACCGACTGGCCAGCCGAGGGCCACCACTTGGTCCTCGATCTGGCGCGCGACGACAGTGGCGAGTTTCGGGGCGGCGATCGCATTCAGGGGTATGGGGGAAACCACAGGGGAGTAGCTCCTCGCTTCTCATCGAAGTGTGCGCCGATCGACGAACGCGTGGTCGTGACTCTACTCCCCGCTCGCACGGCGTTGGAGGAACTGGCTGAGACGACGCCGCGTTGCACCCAGGTGACTCGAATGGCAATCGAAGCGGGCACGTGGGTAGAGTACACTGAACTACACGCTTCGCCGAGACTTGGCGACCGACCTGGGGGTGGAGTCATCAAACCTGCACCGTTCGAATATCACGCGCCGACAACCGTCGACGAGGCGATCAGCCTGCTCGCAGAGCTCGGCGATGACGCCAAGATCCTCGCCGGTGGCCAGAGCCTGATCCCCATGCTCGCGATGCGCCTCACCCGGTTCGAGCACCTGGTCGACATCGGCCGGATTCCTGCGCTGCGCTCGATCGAACACGCCGGTGACGATGCCGGTGATGGTGGTGGTGGCGGTGCCGTCGTCACGGTCGGCGCGATGGTGCGCCAGCACGAGATCGAGGAGAGTGCCGAGGTTGCCCGCTCGATTCCGCTGCTGCACGCGGCAACCCCGTTGATCGGACACTTCCAGATCCGCAGCCGCGGCACGGTCGGCGGATCGATCGCCCACGCCGACCCGGCAGCTGAATACCCGGCCGTCGCACTGGCGCTCGATGCCGATCTGGAGATCATCGGCCCAGATGGACGTCGGACTGTTCCGGCTCATGAGTTCTTCCAGGGCCTGTGGTCCACGTCGGTCGCCGACGGTGAGATCCTCACGGCTGTTCGCTTTCCGCAATGGGGTCCCGGATCCGGTTTTGCCGTCGAGGAGGTCGCTCGGCGACACGGCGACTTCGCGATCGTCGGTGCCGCCTGTGGCATTCAAGTCACCGACGGTTCGATCAGTCGTGCTTCGATCGCCCTGTTCGGTATGGACCACGTGCCGCGGCGCGCGACATCGGCCGAGATTGCGCTCGTCGGTACGGCGGCGGAACATGCCGATCTCCTGGCCGCCGGGCAGTTGGCGATCGACGGGCTCGAGCCGAGCGATGATCTGCATGCATCCGGCGCGTTGCGCCTGCGCATCGGCGCCGCAGTCGTTCGACGCGCCCTCACTACCGCACTCGCCCGAGCAACGGAGCAACCAGCATGAGCACCAACCACGACGTCAAGGTCACGGTCAACGGGCGTGAGCGCACCGGCACCGTGGAAGCGCGCAAGACGTTGGCCGACTTTCTTCGCGAGGATCTCGGCCTGACCGGCACTCACCTCGCCTGCGAGCACGGCGTGTGCGGCGCATGCACCGTGATCGTCGACGATCGCGCTGTGCGCGCGTGTCTCCAGTTCGCCGTGCAGGTGGAGGGGACGTCGATCACCACCGTCGAAGGACTCGCAACCGATGGCGAACTGAACCCGGTGCAGCGCGCGTTCATGAACGAACACGGTCTGCAGTGCGGGTTCTGCACCCCGGGTTTCGTGGTGTCCGCCACGGCCCTGCTCGCGTCGAACCCCGACCCGAGCGACCAAGAGATCCGCGAAGGCTTGTCGGGCAACATCTGCCGGTGCACCGGCTATCAGGGCATCATCCGCGCCGTTCGCAGCGCAGCAACCGAGATGAGGGCATCGCAATGAGCATGACCAGCGCCACCCCGGCCGCCCGCTACATCGGCCAGTCCGTCACCCGCAAGGAAGACCAGCGCCTGCTCACCGGGCATGGGCAGTACGTCGATGACATCACCCTGCCGGGCCTGCTGCACGCGGCGTTCGTGCGCAGCGACATCGCCCGAGGCGCGATCACCCGGGTCGATGCCGACGCCGCTCGCGCGCTGCCGGGTGTGGTCGCCGTGTACACCTGGAGCGACTTCCACGGTGGCTTCGGCGCGTCGTGGCATGCGATGCTCGGAGAAGAGTTGATGGTGCCGCCGCCCCTGGCGATCACCGATGTTCGCCACGTCGGCGACCCCATCGCCATCGTCGTCGCCACCAGCCGCTACATCGCCGAAGACGCGTGCGATCTGATCGAAGTCGACATCGACGCCCAGGACGCTGTGGTGGAGTTCTCCACTGCGGCAGAAGACACCGACAACCTCGTACACGCCGGCTGGGGCCTGACCACCAACGCAATGATGGCCGTGCCGTTCACGCCGATGTCTCCCGACCTCGACCAGGCATTCGACGACGCCGCGCATGTCGTCGATTGCACGATCCGGCAGAACCGCTACGTCTGCGTGCCCATGGAAGGTCGTGGCATCGTCGCCGACTACTCCACCGGCCGCGACGAGTTGGATGTCGTCTGCTCGTGCCAGAGCGTTCACGAGACCCGGAACTTCTTCTCCCGCTATCTGCAGATCCCCGAGAGCAGTGTGCGAGTGAGCGCCCGCGATGTCGGTGGCGGCTTCGGGCAGAAGATGTTCGTGTTCCGCGAAGAGTGCGCCGTCGTGTTGGCATCGCGCCTGCTCGGTCAGCCGGTGAAGTGGATCGAAGATCGCCACGAGAACCTCGTCGCCGCCCCCCACTCGCGCAACGAGCAGGGCGTGGTGCGCCTGGCGATCGATGCCGACCAGATCATCCAAGCCATCACGATCGATCATGTCGGCGATGTCGGCGCGTATCCGGCGTGCCCAGCAGTGATGAACCCCCAACTACTGCCTGGGCCGTACAAGATTCCTCGGCTCGGGTTCTCGATGAACATGGTGTGGACGAACACGATGGGCAAGGGCGCGTACCGAGGCCCATGGATGTTCGAGACAACCGCACGCGAGATGGCCATCGACAACGCCGCGCGCGTGCTCGACATCGATCCGATCGAGTTCCGCAGGCGCAACCTGCTGGCGGCCGCAGACCTTCCGTTCACCTCACCCGGCCTGCAGGTCTTCTCCGAGATCACTCCCCTCGAGACCCTCGAGCAGGCATTGGAAATGCTCGACTACGACGCATTCCGTGCAGAGCAGAAGGCAGCTCGTGCCGAGGGACGGCTACTCGGCCTCGGCTGCAGTGTGTACGTCGAGCCGACCAGCATGAGCGGGCCGACTCTGGCAACCGAAGGTGCGACGATTCGCGTCGAATCGAGCGGCAAGGTGGTGGCGTTCTTGGGCACCACGTCGCACGGGCAGAGCGTCGAAACCACGATGGCCCAGGTCGTCGCCGACACCGTGGGCGTGCGCTACGAAGACGTCACGATCGTCCAAGCCGATACGCAGTCAACGCCGTATGGCCCCGGCACCGGCGGGAGCCGTACTGCGGTGATCGCAGGCGGGGCTGCCCGCCAGGCCGGAGAGGTCGTGCGCGACAAGATCGTCCAGATCGCGGCCCATCACATGGAGGCAGATCCGGCGGATCTCGAGGTGTCCAACGGTGTCGTGTCGGTCGCCGGCACACCTGCGCGCTCGATGACCGTCAAGGAGGTCGCTGATCATGCGTATCGCTTCGCCGATCAGCTCCCCGCTGATCTCGGCGCCGGCCTCGAGGCAACGGTGCGGTTCAAGCCCACGCGCTTCCCCACGTGGTCCAACGCGACGCACCTCTGCGTCGTCGAGATCGATCGCGACACCTGCGTTCCCCACGTGGTTCGCTACATCGTCAGCGAGGACTGTGGGCGAATGATCAACCCATCGGTCGTGGAGGGCCAGATCTTCGGAGGCGTCATCCAGGGTATGGGCGGCGTTCTGCTCGAAGACTTCGTCTACGACAGCAGCGGCAACCCGTTGACCACGACGTTCATGGATTATCTCCTCCCCACCACCACCGAGGTGCCCGAGATCGAGATCGGTCACATCGAGACCGAATCCACCACCAATCCAGGCGGCTACAAGGGCATGGGTGAGTGCGGCGCGATCGGCGCTCACGCCGCTGTGGCCAACGCG
>DATKCX010000078.1:0-2301 GCA_035512975.1 Ilumatobacter sp. | reverse complement strand
ATCGAGGTCACGAAACGGTTCGCGAACAAATCGCTCCGATGGCTGAATCCGGTCCCCGTCGGGCACGCTGTAGGTATGACGACTGACTCGAACCCCACGCCGACGTCCAACTACCAACCAGAACCCGTGGAAGCGCTGAAGTTGCGCCTCACGCCAACCCAGTTCCACATCACGCAAGAGGCGGGCACCGAGCGCCCCTTCACGGGCGAGTACTGGGACAGCACCGAGCCCGGCACCTACCACTGCATCGTGTGCGACACCGACCTGTTCGACTCCGACACCAAGTTCGACGCCCACTGCGGCTGGCCGAGCTTCTTCCAGTCGGTGCAAAACGATCGCATCGAATACATCGAAGACCGCAAGCACGGCATGGTGCGCACCGAAGTGCGTTGCGCCAACTGCGGCGCACACCTCGGGCACGTGTTCCCCGACGGCCCCGAGCCCACCGGCAACCGCTACTGCATCAATTCGGCGAGCATCAACCTCGCCCGCCGCCCCACCTGACGCCAGACCTGAACCTGGTGTCGCGATTCTGCGCGCCCCGGCGCGCAGAAACGCGACGCGGCTACTGTGACGGGCATGGGGGGTCGGGTCGTTGATTGGGGTGCGCAGGAACAGCGGCTGACGTCGTCGGTGTCTGTGCTGGCCGGAGATGATCTCGGCCGGTATCCGTCGGGGAACTCGCTGCTCATCCGCGGATCTGGCGAAGCTGTGATCGTCGACCCATCGGTCACCGTGGTCGCCCGCGGCGGCGCGCCGGTGCCGATCGATGCGGTGATCAACTCGCACTCGCACGAAGACCACATGGCCGGCAACGGAATGTTCGCCGAAGCCCGCGTGCACATCCACCACGACGACTTGCCCGGCGTGTCGAGCCTCGACGGCCTGATGAACGTGTATGGGCTGACCGGCGAACCGCGACGGGAGTTCAGCGAGCAAGTGGTCGAAGAGTTCCACTTCACGCCACGACCCGATGCCCACGGGTTCAGCGATGGGCACGTCTGGGATCTCGGCGGCGTCACTGCAGAAGCGGTCCACCTACCCGGTCACACCCGCGGCCACGCCGGGATACGAGTTGACGGTGTGTTCTTCCTGGCCGACATCGACCTCACCGGGTTCGGCCCGTACTACGGCGACGTGTGGAGCGACCTGGAACAGTTCGAGGAATCGCTCGTTCGAATCCGCGACGAAGACGCGCAGTTCTACGTGACGTTCCACCACAAGGGAGTCATCGAGGGTCGCGATGAGTTCGTCCGGCTGCTCGACGAGTTCCACGCGGTGATCGGCCGTCGCCACGAAGCGATGCTCGCGTTCCTTGCCGAACCTCACTCGCTCGAGGAGATGGCCGCCCACCGATTCATCTACCGTCCACACGTGGAGCACACATTCGCCGACACGGTCGAGCGTCGCACCGCGGAACTACACGTGCAACGAATGCTCACCCGAGCCGAAGCAACCGAAGTCGCCCCAGCCCGCTTCCAAGCCTGCTGACCACTCAACCACCCTCAGCTGTCGCGACGCCGGGTGGGGTCGGCTCTTGGTCAGGTGATGATTGCTGCTTGGTATTCGGCGAATCTGGCGAGGTGGCCGTCGACGTCGGTGGGGCCGGCGTTGTGGGTGGCGATCGCCATGTGGGTGGCACCGAGGGCTTGCCACTTCTCGGCGTGGCCTTGCCACCGTTCGGGCGTGCCGCCCGCGTACTGGGCTTGGGCATAGATGCGGAAGCCGTCCCACGGGAGACCGGCTTCCTCACGCAATCGGCGCAGATCGGCAACACGCCGCTCCGACTTCTCGTTCGGGCTGCCGAGCGGAATCCAACCGTCACCCATGCGCGCACACCGCTCCAACGCAGCCTGCGATGAACCGCCGAACAACACCGGAATCGGTTGCGACGGGCGCGGCAACATGCACGCGTCGTCGAAGTGGTGGAACTCGCCGTGGAAACTGAAGACGTCTTCGGTCCACAGCCGTTTCATCAGTTCCACCTGTTCCGCCTGGCGTCGACCGCGGGTGGTGAAGTCTTCGTTCAACGCGTCGAACTCCACCCGGTTGACGCCCACGCCCAGGCCGAGCACCAGGCGATTGTTCGACAAGATCGCCACTTCGGCCGCCTGCTTGGCCGCCAACACCGCCTGCCGCTGCGGCATGATCAGAATGCCGGTGACGAGTTCCACCGTGGTCGTGCACGCAGCCAGGAAACCGAACAACACCAGTGGCTCGTGAAACGCCGTGTCGGAGTCGTACGGGCCGTCGAAACCGCCCGGCCGATCGCGCGGCGCGCCCAGCACGTGGTCGTAGATC
>DATKCX010000077.1:0-21323 GCA_035512975.1 Ilumatobacter sp. | reverse complement strand
TCGACCGAGGCGAGCGTGCTCCATACGGTGTCGCCGCCGACGCCGCGGATCGACGTTCGCCAGCGGTTGTCGTTGCCACAACTGCGTACCGTGATCCTGGTCGCTCCGATGGTGATCGCGGCACCGTCGCGAACGCCACCTTCTGGGTGCGGCTCGCCGTCGACGAGCAACGGCTGCCGGCCGGCGAGTTGTGCCACCCGAATCGTGTCGTCGGCTGCGAACTCCACCAGCACATGGTGAGCTTCCAGATCCGAGTCGGCAATCGGCACGTCGCACGTTGAGGCTCGCCCCAGCAAGTACGTGCCGGCGGTCAACTCAACGACGCGCCCAGCGTCGGGGCCTGCAACGACGTCGATCGTGGCCAACCGTTCGATGGTCATGCGGGAACAATCTGAGTTCACGCCGTACTGGAGACACGGGCCGCCTCACAGCGGCAACCGAGTTGCCTCACAGCACCGAATTGGGTGTCTACCAGGCACTGTGAGCCATCGGCTAGGCAGGTGTGAGCCAGAAGACTGGTGCCGCCCACCGACCCGTTGCCGAACGTTCTCGCCTCACCGGCACGGTGGTGATGGCGGTTGTGGTGGCGGCGGTGAGCCGCCCGGTGATGCACAAGCTCCAACGTGGCCGACATGTATTCCGCTTCGTCACATGACCTTTCCGCCTCGACCAACGACGTTGTCGTGCAGCTTCACCGTGAATGGCGTCGGCTCCGACGCGACCCTCACAACCTCATTCGTGCGGCTGGGTGGCAGATCGCGACCGGCCACGTCGGTGACCTCGACGAAGTGCTCGTGCAGGTCGGGTTCGAGGTACGCCACACCGCAACCCACGAACGAGCGCTACGTCAACTCGTCGAGATCGCCAGCCATGACGACCTCGCAGCACGATTGGTGGTTCAACGACTGCTGCCAGGGTCGCTCAGCGTGGTACGGCGGCAACGGCAGAACGGTCGCGGTCACGACGCCTTGGCCGAGATGCTCGGTGCGCTGTGGATCGCGATTCGAACGTTCAACCCGGCGCGCTCGCCGTCCTGCGTCGCTGCGGCCCTGATCGGAGACGCCGAGTACCACGCATTCAAGCGCGCTGGTCGACAGCGGTCATCGAGTGAGCGGCCCAGCGAGTTTCCGCTCGACATCGCGGAACCGGAACACGACCTGCACCCGTGGGAAGAACTCGCCCAGTTGGTCTGTGATGCGACCGAATCCAAGCTCACCCTCGCGTCAGAACTCGCGTATCTACGTTGTCTGCTGGAGACACCGCACACGACTGATATCGCCCGGGCGCTCAACGTGAGCCCACGAACGGTTCGCAATCGCCGCGACCAAGCGGCGCAACGCCTCCGCCAACTCGTCGCTGCCTAGACAGTCGATGTCTAGAACGTCGGTGATGGTTGTGCGTTGGCCTGCTGTGTGAACTCGGGATGTCGTTTCTCGAGGAACGAAGCGATGCCCTCCTGCCCATCGGGAGCCACTGCCCCCGCCGACATGATCGCGGTCGTGAACGTGTAGGCGTCGGGTTGCGTCATGTCGACTTGCGCGTAGAACGTTCGTTTGCCCTCCGCCTTCGACGGTGCGCTGCCGCGGGTGGCTCGGCGCATCAAGTCGTCGACCGCGGCATCGAGTGCTTGGTCGTGAACCACCGAATTGATCAGCCCCCAGTCGGCGGCCACGTCCGCGGCGATTGGGTCTCCGGTGAGGGCCATCTCCAGGGCCCGCTTGCGACCGATCTGCCTGGCGACAGCCACCAGGGGCGTGTGGCAGAACAACCCACCTTTGCCACCGGGCAACGCAAACCCAGCAGACTCGGCGGCGATCGCCAAGTCGCACGAAGCGACCAGTTGGCATCCAGCGGCAGATGCCAACGCGTGCACTTTGGCGATGACCACCTGCGGGATGTCTTGAATGGTCTGCATCAGTTCGGCGCACACTGCGAACAAGTGCTGCACATCGTCGAGCGATGCGCCGAGCATGTCGCCGAAGTTGTGGCCGGCCGAGAACACAGGGCCGTTCGCCGCGATGATGACCCCAAGCGCATCGCTACCGCCAGCAGTTCGGAGCGCATCAGTGAGCTCGGTCATCACGTGCAAAGCGAGCGCATTGCGCTTCTCTGGATGATCGAGCGTGATGGTGATCACATCGCCATCGCGGTCGACCTGCAGGTAGGTGTGGACCGACTCTTCCATGCGTTCAGGCTACGGGAATGGCTCCTGACTCGCCAGGTAGGGGAACCGACCGCTTCCACCCCACCACTACGATGCCCACATGACCACAGCAGCCACGCAGGAGCGGAGACGGTTCGCCGACCTTCTCGACGAGATCGGCCCCGACGCTCCCACCTTGTGCGGCGACTGGACCACGCGTGACCTCGCGGCGCACATCGTCATCCGCGACCGTCGCCCCGATGCCATGCCTGGCATCCTCAGCTCGAAGTTCGCCGGATACACCGACAAGGTGCAGGCCCAGCTCACCAAGTCCGACGAGTACAGCGAGATCGTCACCAAGGTTCGCGAAGGCGCTCCGTTCTGGTCGCCGACTCGCATCGATGCCGTCGATCGCACCACCAACACCGCTGAGTTCTTCGTGCACCTCGAAGACATTCGCCGCGCGCAACCGAAATGGAAGCCACGCGAACTCGATGTGGAGCTCACCAAGGATCTGTATGCGGTGTTGAAACGTGGTGCCAAGATGATGGCCCGCAAAGCACCGGCGGGCATCACGCTCGCGCCGACTGGGCACGCGTCTCTGGTGGCCAACGATCAGGAGCCGATGGTGGTGGTCAGCGGGCCGGTGGGCGAGTTGGTGCTGTGGCTCTACGGACGCCAAGCCCACTCACAGGTGAGCTACGACGGCCCGGCCGACGCGGTGGAAGCGCTCCGAACCGCGAGCTTCGGTATCTGAGCTACTCGGTGGTCGGGCTCGCGGCCACCGCTGCGGCCCGATGGGCCGCTTCGGCGATCTGATCGATCACGTCGTCGGTGTGCGCCGCGCCGACGAAGATCGCTTCGTAGGCTCCTGGTGCCATCGCGACGCCCTCGGCGAGCATGGCGTGGAAGAACCGTCCGAACGCCGCCTCGTCGGTGCGCTTCGCTTCGGCGAAGTTGGTGGGTGTGGCGATGTCGCCGCAGACCATTCCGAGCAGCGTGCCCACCACCGGGAACTGGGCCGGGAACCCGGCCGCCGCACACGCATCACGTAGCAGCGCAGAGAGATGCCTGGCACGCGCCATGAGTTCGATGTACACGTCGCCATCGAGTTCCCCGAGTGCTGCCAGACCTGCCGCCGTGGCGATGGGGTTGCCGGCCAGCGTGCCCGCATGAAAGACCGACCCGAGCGGAGTGAGGTTTTCCATCAGTTCGCGGCGTCCGCCAACCGCGCCGATGGGAAGGCCGCCACCGATGACTTTGCCGAACGTGGTGAGATCGGGTCGCACGTCGTACTTCGCTTGAGCCCCGCCCAGGCCAACTCGGAACCCGGAGATCACTTCGTCGAAGATCAACACGGCCCCGACTCGATCGCACTCGGCGCGCAGCCCTTCCAAGAAGCCGGTTGCCGGCGCGACGACGCCCATGTTGGCGGCGATCGGCTCGACGATGACGCAGGCCACCGAATGGTCGAGCGTGGGCACCTCGTTGTACGGCACCACCATGGTTTCGGCGACGGCTCCGGCAGGAACACCTGCGGTGCCCGGCAGGCCGAGCGTGGCGACTCCGCTGCCGCCCGCCGCGAGGAGCGCGTCGGTGGCACCGTGGAAGTTGCCGTGGAAGATGACCACGCGGTCGCGTCCCGTGGCACCTCGTGCCAGGCGCACCGCTGTGCTGGTGGCCTCGGTGCCGGAGTTCATGAACCGCACCTGCTTGCATGAGTCGACGCGCTCCGAGATCGCCTCGGCGAGCTTCATCTCGCGCGGCGTGGGAGCGCCATACGACGTGCCATCGGTGACCGCACTGGTGACCGCCGCCGTGATGGCCGGATGTGCGTGGCCCAGGATGACCGCTCCGTAGCTCTGCACGAGGTCGATGTAGCGGGTCCCCTCCACGTCCCATACGTGGGCACCCTCAGCTCGCGCCACCACGTACGGTCGTCCACCGACAGATGTGAAGGCGCGGATCGACGAATTGACTCCACCTGGGATGACAGCGGTGGATCGCTCGAACACCGCTTGGTTCGAGGGCATGCCCGCCCCCACGCACACGACCGCCTCGCACCCCGCCGCCACACAGGCGATCGGATCGCAGAACGGAATCAATGAAGTGGTGCTGCTCATCGGAGGCTCCTGTGTTGTGCGGCGGTGCGTTCAGCGAACCAGCGCGTGAAGTAGGTGAGGATCAAGTCGGCACCGGCGCGCTTGATGGCGGTGAGGTGCTCGAGCGCCACCGCATCGTGATCGATCCATCCCTTCGCCGCAGCCGCTTTCACCATCGCGTACTCGCCGCTGACGTGGTACGCGGCAAGGGGTACATCCACCAGCGAGCGAACCTCGTGGATGACGTCGAGATACGCCAGCGCTGGCTTCACCATCACCATGTCGGCACCCTGTTCCAGGTCTGCCAGCACCTCGCGGATCGATTCGCGAGCGTTGCGCGGGTCCTGTTGGTATCCCTTGCGGTCGCCACCGTCTGCGATCGACACGTCTACCGCGTCGCGGAACGGGCCGTACAACGCACTCGCGTACTTCGCCGAGTATCCGAGAATCGATACATGCTGGAAGCCGTTCGCATCGAGCGCTCGACGAATCGCACCGACCTGGCCGTCCATCATTCCGCTCGGCGCAACGACGTGTGCCCCGGCGGTGGCCTGGGCGATGGCGATGTCGCTGTAGATCTGCAACGTGGCGTCGTTGTCGACGTGGCCGTCGGCACCGATGATGCCGCAATGTCCGTGCGACGTGTACTCGTCGACGCACAGATCGGCCATGAGCACCACGTCGTCGCCGACGGCAGCTCGCAGATCGCGTAGCGCCACTTGCACGATTCCTTCGGGGTCCGACGCTCCGGAACCCGTGTCGTCCTTGTTGGCCGGGACGCCGAACAACATGATCGCCTTCACGCCCAACTCGGCCAGTTCGACCACACCTTGCCGTAACGACTCACGGCTGTCTTGGTAGACGCCAGGCAACGAGGCGATCTCGACCGGCGCATCGATTCCTTCGCGTACGAACAGCGGAGCGATGAGATCGTTCACCCCGACAGTGGTTTCGGCCACGAGGTCGCGCAGCGCCGCAGTGCGTCGAAGGCGGCGCGGTCGATGGGTGAACCCAGTCGCGCCGTCTCCCAAGGAGTTCGAGGTCATGCATGGCATGGTAGGGGGAGACATCATCCCCACGCACGAACGAGGCGGGTAGCGTCGGGGTCGTGGCAGTCCAAGTGTGGTTCGGAGGCGAAGATGTGCGCGCCAAACCGGGCGAATCGACGACCTTGTCGCTGTCGATCGAGAACGCCGGCGAGCACACGGAAACGTTCACGGTCATCCCGGCCGGTCTGTCCGCCGGATGGACCACCGTCACGCGCACCACCATCACCTTGTTCGGCGGGTCGATCGACGTGGTCGAGGTCGTCATCCGGCCGCCAGCGATCCACACCACCAGCAGCGGTCCGAATGCGGTAGCGCTGCGGGTGATCCCCCAGTCTGAACCCGACGAGACCACCATCGCCGAAACGGTGGTGTTCATCGAACCGTTCGACGATCGCCGGATCGTCATGCTGCAGCCGTTGCAACGCGCGCGACATCGAGCGAACTACGAGTGCATGCTCGAGAACCACGGCAACAGCTTGGCCAACTGCAGACTTCATCTGGTCGACGCGGCGAACCGTGTCGACGGCACGTTCGACCCACCGGCGGTCGCGGTCGCCCCGGGCGGCAGCAGCTTGGTGCGTTTGCGGCTGCGTACCAAGGGTCACCCGTTCCGCGGTCGCGAACAGCAGCTCAGTTTCGAGATCGAGGCCACCGAACCCGATCGCGCCCGTGCCGTTGCCCGCGCCACCCTCATCCAGCCGGCGACGATCCCAGCCCGCTCGCTGGGGCGGGCGTTCCTCGTCGCAGCTGGGTTGGCGGCGGTCGTGGGTGCTTGGTTCGGGGTCGTGCGGCCTGAGCTGCGCGACGCCGCCGAGCGAGCTGTCGATGACCGTGTGGCCGAACTCATCGTGGCACCGGTGGCCACGACCATCACCGCGACGCCGTCGTCAACGGTGCCCGACGCCGTGTCGGTTCCAACCCCGCCCGAGTCGTTCGGGCTCATCGATGCGCATCGCATCGCCGTTGACGTGGCGATCGGTCAAGACCGCAGCGAGTCGGTGCTGGTACCGCCCGACTCTCGATACCTCCTCACCGACGTGGTGTTGCAGAATCCGAACAACGATCTCGGAACAGCGCGTCTTCTCCAGAACGACGATGTGCTCTACACCTGGAACCTGTCGGAGATGACGAGTGCCAACGAGTTCCAGCCCCGCGTGAGCGCACTGCCGTTCGAGCCGGGCGACAGCATCGTGTTCTCCGTTGGCTGCGAGGCGGCCGGTGACGTCGCCGCCACCGGTTGCGACGTGAGCGTTCTGCTCACCGGTGAACTGATCACCGCCACCGACACCACCGCGGCTGGCGGCTGACCAGGGTCACCCCATGCCGTAGCCGGGAACGTGCGGCAACGCCGTTCGCGGTGAACCTTCGACATGAACCGTCGCCACGGCGACCGTGGCATCGGGGCCAGTGGCCACCAGCGTCCGTTCGCCAGCGCGCAGGTTGACCGGCATCGCGATCGCCGCAAGGAAGCCACCGTCAGCGCTGGTGCGAACCGTGGCGAACGCCGGTGAGCCATCGTCGAAACCGATCGTGACGTCGACCTCGGCAGGGAATCCGTACGCTCCCACTCGGAGTTCTTCGCCCGCATTGGCAGTGGGTGAAGCAACGTTGAAGGTGGGCGCGTATCGGGCGTACCCGCCGACGACGGCGCTGGTGTATTCGCCGATACCCGTGGCCACGCGGACCAGGGCGCTGCGATACCCCGGTTGCCCCGGACGGAACTCGATCTCGATCGCACAGCTGGCTGTGGCGTTCAGCGCCCGCCCTGTGCACGACTCCGTGACGACGTGGAAGTCGTCGGGATGCAAACCGCCCAGGTCGATGCGGGCGACGCGGGTCGGCAAGAACCCATTGTTGGTGATGCCGATGGCAACGCGCCCGCCCGACTCTCCGACGACCGCCGATTCCATGTCGACGCCGCCGGGGTTGGCCTGCAGCACCGGGTCACCGGCTGCGCCCCGCAACTGCGTGGAGATATGAGTGGGCACGAAGCCCACGCTGCGAACGGTCAGGGTGGCTTCGAACCCGCTGGGCGCGGTGGGGTTGAAGGTGAGCTCCACCTTGCAGGAGTCTCCCGCGGCCACGATCACGCCAGTGGTACAGGTGCCGCCCGTGACTTTGAAGTTCGGCAAGGTGGTGAACACTTCACCGGGCTCGAACGCGGCAGGTCCCGCGTTCTGCACGGTCGCGTACAACTCGGCACTCTCGAAACCGAGCAGCACCGAACCGAAGTCGAGTGCCGCCAAACCCAGTTGGGGCGTGTACCGAGCCACGACGATGTTTCGACCCGCAGCAGTGGTGATTGCCTGCCCTGCAGCCAGGGCAGCACTGGCGCTCGTATCGAACAGCAGTGTCTGACCCGTTTTGGACAGGATCGGTCGATCGTGCGCTCCGGGAACCGACGCCAACGCGCTGTCGTCGAGTGCACGACGTATCTCGCCAAGTTTGAACTCGGCGATCAAGAGGTCGCCGTCGGTTTCCTCACCGCCGCCAGCGCGTCGGCTCGGCAGCAGATTGACGGCATCGGTGACGAACACGATCTGGCTACCGTCGGCGCTGACCGACGGCGACCAGGAGCTTGCGTCACCAGCGGTGGGAATGCCGTTCAGCACCACACCAGCATCGATCGCCGACACCAGCGCCAGTGCTGGGCGACGGGAGACTTCGTCGAAGATGCCATTGCCGTCGGTGTCACGATCGAACCGGTAGATCTGGGTTGGGCACGACGTGGGCATCTGGCAACTCGGCAATACCGCAGGCAGCAGGGTTCGGTCGGCCGACCGGAACGCGATGACGCGTCCGTCTTCAGACATCGCTGGCGAGTCGGCACCGAACGACGACGCCGTCTCACCCACGCCGGACACCAGGCGAACCGCGTTGCGCTGGTCGCCGTACACGCGGTCCCACACGTACACCTGGGTGGTGGCGGGGCCGCCGGGCGTGAGTCCGCTCCCCCAGCCCGGGAGCAACGCCGAAGCGGTGGCGTCGGCCACGAATGCCAGGTGTCGCCCGTTCTGCGAGAGTTCGGGAGCGGTGAACCCCTTGTAGAGAAACGCGCCGTTCGGAGCTTCTGCGGGCACACCCGCGACCGCCTGAACCCGTCCCGGTTCGTTGATGGGAATCGTGATGTCGACCACGCTGATGGTGGCGAGCGGGTCGTTCGACTGGTCCGACTGGTGCACGTACGCCACGACGGCACCCGAACCGCTGATCGCTGGTGCCCACTCGGTGAAGACTCCATCGCGCGCGGTTCCGGAAGTGTTCGACGACACGAGCTCCCAGCCGTTGACCTGGCCGCCGCACTCGGGCACGAGCAACCGGTACACGTCCCACCGATCGCTCCGATCGTCGTCGCGGAACAGGTCGAACGCAATCTGCGTGATCGCCACGACGACGCACCCATCGGCAGAGATCTTGGGCTGAATGGTGTCACCCGGACGAACCGGCGGAGGCACCGGTGACAGCTCCTCGATCTCACCCGACCCCACGTTCGCACGAAAGACCGACTTGCGACCATCGGCAACCGTTCCTTCGAACACTGCCCAATCGCCACTGTTGGAAAGAGACGGCTGACGCGCATCGACCAGATCGGTGGGAAGTATCGCCACCGACGCAGATACCTGGCGAAGGGGCACGCCAATCGACGCGACCACGAGGGTCGCGGCGACGATGGATCCCGATAGCAGTGTGGTCGGTCTCATGCGCTCCTTCCGGGCGTAGCGATTGTACGCCGCTCAACCCAGCTGTTCGACGACTGTTGCGACGACGCCGGGCAAGGAGTGATCGGCAGCAACAGCGGTGACCTGTAGACCGACCGCTGCGGCGGACGCCGCTGTGGTGGGGCCGATGGCAACCACGACCGATGGCGTGGCAGTTCCCATGGCGGCCGCCCAGGCCCGCGCGCTCGATCCGCTCGCGAACACGACAGCGTCGGCGGCGAGTGCCGCAGTGCGCTCGCTGGGCGATGGGCTCCTGAGCTGTGTGCGGTACGCCACGGCCGAGACGACCTCGTAGCCCAGTTCCCGCAATCCATCCTCGAGTGTGGATGCCGCAAGATCTCCAACGGCAACAACGGCCAACTCACCTGGATGTTCGGCAGGCGGAAATGCGGCGATGAGGTCGGCTGCTGTCTGTCGGTCTGGTATCAGATCGACGGGGCGTCCAGTCACCTCGGTCAACACCTCGGCGGTGCGCGTGCCCACCGACGCCAAGCGAACCTCGTGCACGCGGGCTGCCGCTCCGACCGCAGCGGCACCATGTTGCGACGTCACCACCAGCCACGAAGCGTCAGCGAGCCGAGCGAGCCCGGCGATCAAACCAACCCCGTCGTCAGGCGGCGCAGTGATCTCGATGAGGGGCACGTGCACCACCGTGGCACCCGCTGCGACGAGCAGGTCGTCGAGCCTGCCTGGTGTATCCCGCGTGGTCACCACTCGACGACCGCGCAGCGGTGCCGCGCCGTCAGGAGTTGGTGACATGAACGTGGGCGACATTCGCCGCGTGGCGAGCGCGACCGAGATCTTCTTCGAAGTCGCCGCCGAGCTCGATCGTGTCGGAAGCAATGCGGCCGGTGTCTGGGTCGGCGAGGAAGATGAACAACTTCGCTCCGTCGACATGCGCGCCGATCGGCAGCGAACACCCCGAACCCAGCTCGGCCATGAACGCACGCTCGATCAACACTTCATATCGCGTCTCCCGATGGTCGATCTCAGACAGAGCCTCGAGCACTTTCCGGTTCCGATCACCACACTCCACGGCCACACAACCCTGACCGACCGCGGGAACGAACTCCGCCGGGTCGAGCACTTCGGCAATGCGATCGGTCAGCCCCAGCACTTCAAGGGCGGCCACCGCCATCACGATCGAACCACCCTCAGGGATCCGTTCCAGGCGCGTGTTGATGTTCCCGCGCAACTCGCGGAACTGCAGGTCGGGACGCGCTCGGCGGAGCTGGGCACGACGGCGAACCGAGCCCGTTGCGATCGTCGCTTCGAACCCGAGATCAGAGAGCCGCAGGCCGATCAGCGCATCAGCCGCGGTGCGACGTTGTGTGAACGCTCCGATGACCAGGCCGTCAGTGGGCACTGTAGGCAGATCTTTGGCCGAGTGCACCGCCAGATCGGCGCGCCCATCGAGCACTGCGAGCTGCACCTCTTTGGTGAACACTCCCTGCCCACCAATGGAATGCAACGGTACTTCGCTGGCCTGGGTGCGATCTCCGTGAGTGTCGATGATGACGAGCTCGGCGGGATTTCCAGCAGAGATCAGCTGATCGGCGACGGCCAATGCCTGCGTGGTGGCCTGTTGGCTACCACGTGTGGCAATACGGAGCGGCTCGGAACTGCCCAAGGACGATCGAACCGTGACTAGCCGAGATCGAACAAGTCGGACACGGCAGCCGCATTGCGAGCGCCCTGCGGAGTACCGGCCTGGTTGCGAAGCCGTACCGACGGCTCGTGCAACAGCTTGGCCACGACGCGGCGGGTGATCGACTCCACCAGCTCACGTTGCGCCGGCGTGAGGTCGTCGAGTTGACGAGCGTGGTGTTCCAGTTCGGCGAGGCGAAACGCTTCGGCGCGCTGGCGCAGCGTGGTGACGAGCGGAGCGGCCTGCAAGGCGGCCTCTTCGAGAATGAACGCCTCGGCCTCTTCGAAGATGATTTGGCGAACGTTGTCGACCTCGGCCCGACGCTGCGCTCGACCGCGCTCGGCCCACGCGTTGAGCGCATCGATGTCGAGCAGCGTGACACCTGGCAGTTCAACGACTCCAGGCTCGACGTCGCGCGGCACGGCGATGTCGACGAGCAGCAGAGGCTTGCCGGCGCGACCGCTGGCGGCGAGCATCTCGCGAGTGATCACCGGTTCGCCGGATCCCGTACCGGTGAGGACGACATCGGAGGTTGCGAGAACAGACGGCAACTCGGAGAAATCGACTGCGGTGGCAGAAATGCGTTCGGCAAGTTCCTGCCCACGCGCGGCGCTGCGATTCACCACGGTGACGTCGCCCACACCTGCTGCGCGAAGCGCTACCGCGATGCCTTCACCCATGGCTCCGGCACCGAGCACCGCAACTCGGCGACCGTTCAGTTCGCCGAGCTGATGTGTGGCCAGTTCCACGGCGGCGTGGCTGACCGATGCGGTGCCGCGAGCAATGGCGGTCTCGGTGCGGGCCCGCTTGCCGACACCGATGGCCGAACGGAACAGCAGGTTGAGGGTGGTGCGTGCTCCGCCCTCTTCACGAGCGACGTCCCAGGCAGCACGGAGCTGGCCCAGAATCTCCGACTCGCCCAGCACCGCTGAGTCGAGACCGCTCGCCACCTCGAACAGGTGCTGCACCGCAGCATCGTCGTGTTGGGAAAACAAGTGCGGATGCAACTCGTCGGCGCTGAGATTGCTGAGCGTGCACAGAAAGTCGCGGACGTCGGCGTAGGCCCCGTGAAACTTCTCGGTGACGGCGTAAATCTCGGTGCGGTTGCACGTGGACACCACCACGGCCTCGCGGACATTGTCGAGTTGCACCAACGCATTGACGGCCTTGGGAACCTCAGACGACGACAACGCGACACGCTCGAGCACGCTGAGCGGCCCGGTGCGGTGGTTGAGTCCAAGAACGAGGATCGACATGGCGAGACCAGCCTAACGCTGCACCCCGTTGAAGTTCATATGCGCAGACGCGAACGACGCACACGATCGACCGGGGGCCCACGCGGTTACGCGCTGGCACCTCCCCGACGCACGAGAGGGGCAGCCTGCAGTTGAGCGGAAGCGGCGTTCACCCGACGCTGCTCGTGATAGCTGAGAATCTGTAGTTCCACGGCGAGGTCGACTTTGCGGACCGTGACGCCCAGTGGAACGTTCAGCATGACCGGGGCGAAGTTCAACACGCTCGTGACGCCTGCCGCCACCAGCAGATCAGCAGCATCTTGCGCCGCTGACGGAGGCGTGGCGACGACGCCGATCGATACGCCGCGGGCGGCGACGATCTTTCCGAGATCCGAGAGCGGGGCGACGATCAGGCCACCGAGTTCGCTGCCGACTTTGACATCGTCGATGTCGACGATGCCGGCGACGCGAAACCCTCGTTCCCCGAAACCGCCGTATCCGGCGAGCGCCTGGCCGAGGTTGCCGGCACCGACGATGACGACCGGCCAATCATGGTCGAGACCGAGTTCTCGGCGGATCTGGTACACGAGGTAGCCCACCTCGTACCCAACGCCACGAGTGCCGTAGCTGCCCAAGTACGAGAGGTCTTTGCGCACCTTCGCGGCGTTGACCCCCGCCAGTTCTGCGAGGCCTTCGGAGGAGATGTTGTCGATCGCGAGATTGGCTTGCTCATCGAGAATCTGCAGGTACACCGGGAGTCTCGCCACGGTTGCTTCCGGGATTCGGCGTCGAGTTCGGGCCATCGGAGCCAGCCTACGTCGCATGTGCACAATTTCACAAAGGCCAACGCTTCCCCGAAATTCGTAGGTGACGCAGAATGGACACGGCGTTTGGACATGCCGGTCAACTGCTGCCGATGATGGTGCCTTCGAGCTCGCGTCGCACCAGCTTGCCCGACGCGTTGCGCGGCAGCGAGTCGGTGAAGATCACCTTGGTGGGGCACTTGTAACGGGCCAGGAAGTCGGCTGCATAACGAATGAGCGACTCTTCGTCGACGTCAGAGCCCTCGTTGAGCACCACGTACGCCTTCACGGCCTCACCGTCGTGGGGGTGGGGCACGCCGAGCACTCCCACTTCGGCCACCGCTGGGTGCTGCGCAAGAATCTCTTCGACCTCGCCGGGGAACACGTTGAACCCGGACACGATGATGAGATCCTTCACTCGGTCGACCAAGTACAGGTAGCCGTCGTCATCGACGATTCCGAGGTCGCCGGTGCGAAGCCAACCATCCACGAGTACCCGATCGGTGGCTTCCTGGTCGTTGAAATAGCCCTGGAAGACGTTGTCGCCACGCACCAAGATCTCACCGGTGTCGCCGACAGGCGCGATCTCGCCGTCGTCACCGACCAGGCGAATCTCCACACCGACGAGCGCTCGACCGACCGAACCGACCCGACGTTCGAACCCGACCGAGCTGGTGACGATCGGGGAAGCTTCGGTCAGCCCGTAGCCCTCGTACACACCGAGACCGAACATCGATTGCAGCCGCTCGGCGACCTTGGGCAACAGCCGCGATGCACCAGAAAACGCGATCCGAACCGTGGTGAACGTGTCTTCTGCAAGCTCATCGAAATGGCTGAACGCCACCCACATCGGCGGCGCACCGGGCACCACGGTGACACCCCGTTGCACGATCGACTGCGCCGCCGTGGCCGGGTCGAAACGCTGCACGAGCAACGCGGTGGCACCGACCGACAGCGTGAGCCCGACCACCACATTGAGACCGTAAATGTGGAACAGCGGCAACACTCCGTAGACGATGTCGCCAGCCCGACAATGATCGCGAGCCGACATGCTTTGCGTGAGGTTGGCGAGCAGGTTGCCGTGGCTGAGCATCGCCGCACGTGGCTCGCCGGCGGTTCCGCTGGTGAACATCATCACCGCGATCGCGTCGGGCTCGACATCGACTGCTTCGACTGCATCGGCAGCAAGCAGGTCGTCGAACGACACGGCATCACCAGATTCGCCTTCGGCGGTGACGACAATGTTCACACGCGCTTGGACCGTTGCTTCGAGCGATCCCCACGCTTCGGCGGCGGCCGGGCCGACGATGACGCCGTGGGGCTGAACCACCGAGAGTTCACGCGCGAGCTCCGGGCCGGGGCTCATCGGATTGAGAGGGATCGCCACGGCACCGAGGCCAACGATCGCCAAGTACGACACGACGAAGTAGCGATTGTTGCCGCACAGGATGACCACCCTGTCGCCCTTCCCGAGGCCACGGGCCATCAAGCCACCGCGCACCCGCGCCACCTGGGAACGGAGTTCGTCGTAGGTGGTCTCACGGTTGCGCGAGATGAGCGCGACGGAATCGCCCGCATGGCCGTCGATGATGTTCGCAAGATTCATCTGCACCTCACCTCACGGCACCTGTCACGACGCCCTGCAACCGCCGCGGTCGAGGGGCCGGTGATCGTGATGCTCCGCTCGCTTCGCACCGCCGCATCGTACAAGCCCGGGCGGTGACGGGCGAGACAGAGCGCCCGGGGGCCGACGCGCGGCTACAGCCGAACGAGTGAGATGATGCCCGCGATGAGGATCGCTCCGAGAAGCAGACCGAGTGTCAGGGTGGTAGCTGGGCGCACGAACTGACCCTACCGTCAGCCAGGGCGGCGGCCGATGGTCACGTTGGTGGTCGTGTTGGTGGTCGCGTTGCCGGGCCCTGCTGCGCTGTCGTCGCCCAGGTTCGACAGCGTCACCTGGTCACCTGCGGCGAGGCCGATCTCTTCTGCGGCCGATCGTTGATCGAGGCACACCGACAACATGCCGTACGAATCGAGCACCAAGCCGGCGGAACCGGGCGGCAAGCCGGCAAACGTCACCGCGCGAACGACACGGCGAGTGAACTGACCGGTGGGATCGGTTGGCGAGCCGGTTCGGACCTGCAAGACCGATCCCCAATCGGACGGGAGATCATCAGGCCCGATGTTGAGCTGGCAGTTTCCGAACCGATCGACCCACAGCACCTCGCCCACCAGCGCGTCGCCATCCTCGCGAGGCAGCGGCACGGTCGCTGGCAGCAGCAGACCGGTGTCGATCTCGGTGCCGAACATCTCGATCGGCACCCCGTTGCACAGGTGCGCGGCGGCCGGGGCGAAGATGTCGCGTCCCGCGAATGTTGCCCCGGCCGATTCGAGTTGGTACTCGGGGTTCGTCAGTTCGAAGGCGCGTTCAGCGCCGCCAGCCATGGCAACCGCCGGAGCGAGCAAGCCGTTGTCGGGGCCGATCACCACGCCCGCACCACCGGCCACCTCGATGGCGATCGCACGGCGAGTGGTGCCCACGCCGGGGTCGACGACGGCGAGCACGATGCCGCTCGGCACGTAGCCGATGCACCGGGCGAGCGCGAGCGAACCGGCCCGGACGTCGAACGGCATGATCTCATGCGTGAGATCGATCACAGCGACATGGGGAGCGATGTCTCGGATGACCGACTTGACCACTCCGACGAACTCGTCGGCGGTGCCGTAGTCGGTGAGGAACGACACCGTGCTGAATCGGGCCGTGCCAAATCGAGGCGTGTCGATTCGAGGGACGTCGCTGCGGGTCACACGGCGACGCTACCCCGCTGCGTTCCTCCTACAGCCTCTGATCGGCGCACCGTCCACGCGGTGTTGCGAACCTGGGCCCGGACGCGACAAGAGCCGATGCCAACCCCCCGATGGCACCGGCTCTGTCGGCGCAATCCGGCCGAAGCCGGTGCGCTCACCGCCGCACACTGTACGTCAGGAATGCCCATGTGAAAAGCGTCACAGCAAGATTTTTCCCGCAGAGCTTGCATTCACCCGCTTGCATCTGCAAGCGCGAACGTGAATTGCTGCAACGGAATTGATTCAGCTGCCGAGTTCTCGGCTTCTCGCCGTGGCGGCTTGGACCGCCTCGATCAGGCCCGATCGGACGGCTCGTTCTTCCAGAACGCGCAACCCCGCGGCGGTGGTGCCGCCCGGCGACGTCACCATCGCCCGAAGTCCCGCCGGATCACCGCGTTCAGCCAACAGCGCCGCTGACCCCACGAGCAGCTGGCTCACCATCTGCTCGACGACGGGGCGCGGCAAGCCTGCAAGGACGCCGGCGTCGATGAGCGCCTCGGCGATGAGGAACACATATGCGGGACCGGAGCCGGTGAGCCCGGTGACTGCGTCGAGTTGATGTTCGTCGACCCGGACCACCAGGCCGACCGCGCTGAGCACCCTGTGGGCCCAGTCGAGGTCTTCGGTACCGGCACCGGCAGCTGCCGCAATGGCACTCACGCCTTGGCCGACCAGCGCTGGCGTGTTCGGCATCGCACGCACGACGGCCACCCGATCGCCGGCGGCCGCAACAATTGATGACGTGGTCACGCCCGCCGCAATCGACAGCAGGCGACGCGCACCAGCGCCCACGGCCGCCGCCGCAACTTCTGCGACCTGGCCGGGTTTCACGGCGAGCACTGCGCTGTGGCATGGCGGGATACTCGACTCGATGGCGACACCGGGGAACTCGTCGGCCAGCACCGCACGACGGGCGGCGTAAGACTCGACCACCACGACCTCTGCCGCGTCGACCACGCCGCCGGCGAGCAGGCCGCCCAACAGGGCAGCCCCCATGTTGCCGCCGCCAACGATCGCCAACTCGTACGTCATCGCCGTGACGCTAGTACGGGCGTTGACGCGCCGACCGTGTGCCGTGTCATGTGCACCATGATGTGCAGGGTCGTGTGTTGCTCGGGCGGGCCGGAAAACCGACTTCCCCGATTCGCCGCCCGAGCACCCTGGTGTGGACGGCCCGGTGCTCGAACGGCAGCCGGAACAGAAGATTTGCGAGCTACCCGATGAACCGGGAAGCGAACCCAACCCGCAGGAGCGGCTTGAACATCGCCTCGACCGTGGTGAACAACGTTCCCAGCACGCGATCGATTTCGTCGGCGGTCACCGCAACGTCTGGCATGTCACCGCGCAGATAGACCGCATCTTCAGCCCCCACCGAGAAGTGCGCGCCGACCAACTGGTCGTTCCTGCGCAGCAACATCTCCATCACTGCCCCCTCGTTCTCCTCGGGCGCCGGCATGACGTAGGTCTCGTACCGCAGCGTGCGCTGGCCGAGCGTGAGCCACACGGTGGTGAAGTCTTTTTCCTCGCCCAACATCCGCACGTACCAGCGCGGCTCACCGAACGGGGTGTCGTCGGAGGTTCCCCGATCGATTGCACCGATCATCGGGTTGTCGAGCGCGAGGTCTTCCAGCCACGAATCGATCTTGGCGTGCAATCCGTCGAACCGCTCGCCCAGATGAATGTCGGTCATCCGCAGGTGACCAGTTGACGCACGGTGAGGTCGGAGTAGAGGCGGCGCAGACGTGCGGCCGCGAAGCTCCAGGTGTATTGGCGGGCACGAATCGCGGCTGCTTGGGCCATGGACTGCGCCATCAACGGGTCATCGAGAATCGCCGCAATCGCTTTGGCAAAGAGCACCGGGTCTCGCTCGGGAATCAGGAAGCCGGTGCTTCCGTCGTCGACCAGTGACAGCAGACCACCGACCGCACTGGCCACCACCGGCACACCGCACGCCGCCGCTTCGAGCGCGACGAGACCGAAGCTCTCGCTGCGGCTGGGCACCACGACGACGTCGGCAGACCGGTAGTACGTGGACAGGATGTGGTGAGCCTGCGGTTCGACGAATCGGACCTGGTCGACCAGGCCGAGCTCAGCGACGAGCTGGTGCGCGCGAGCAACCTCGGCATCGCCCTGCGCGCCGCTCGACCCACCAACGATCAGCAGCATCGCGTCGCGCCGACCCAACGCGTGCAACGCGCGAATGGCGACGTCTGGCCCTTTCAGCGGCTGCAGTCGCCCAACGAACAACAGCACCGGGACGTCGACCGGCAATCCCAGCGCATACCTCGCGCCGCTTTGTTCGCCCGGAGCGAAGAACGCGTGCTCGACCCCTGGTGCAACGATCTCCAGCCGACCGTTCGGCGCGCCGTAGAGCCGCAGGAACTGTTCCTCTTCGGTGGTGCAGCTGACGCAGATGGCGTCGGCGCAGTTGATGAGTTCGGCTTCCGCCCGATCACGCCAACCAGATTCGTGATCACCGCCCTCAGCCTTCACTCGGGCCAGCGTGTGAAACGTGGAAACGAACGGGATGTCGAGGGTGTGTTTGATGCGATGTGCGGCGACCCCACTCAGCCAATAGTTGGCGTGCACCACATCGGCACCACCGTTCAGAGCGAGGTGCTCGAGTACTCGATCAGTGAACTCGTCGACGATGTCGGGCAGTGCTTCCTTGGGAAGGTTGTAGGGCCCGGCCGGTATGTACACCACTTTGTGGTTGGGCTCGACCAACACTTCCGTTGGAAGCCCTGGTCGATCGGCGCGGGTGTAGGTGGTGCACTCCAGCCCGGCCTGTGACAGCGACGAAACGATCTCGCGCACGTACACGTTCATGCCCCCGCTGTCGCCGGTGCCCGGCTGCAGCAACGGCGACGTGTGCAAGGAGATCACGGCCACTTTTCGCATCAGCAAGAACAAACCCTACTCAGGCAGTCAACATTCCCCATCCGTCGGGCAATCTCGCAATGTCGGCTGCTGAGGCGATGGGCCTACTGGCGCGATCCGATGAAGCTGTCGTAGACATTGCGGAGGGCGAGCTTTTGTTCATCGGTCAGCAACGAGTCGTGCTCGATCGCTTCGATCACCGGGCTGACCGCCCGCCCGCCCTCTGGCAGGATGCCTGCTTTCACATACAGCGACTCGACACTGATGCGGAGTGCGTTGGCCACCTGTTGCAAGATCTCAGCCGACGGCTTGCGAACCCCGCGTTCGATCTGGCTGAGGTAGGGATTCGACACATTCGCCAGTTCAGCCAGCTTGCGTACCGACATCCTGGCCACTTCCCGCTGGCTCCGGATGAACGCGCCGACGTCGATGTGGTCGATCGACCCGAGGCTGGGAGCCGAGCTCGCGTCGTCGGTCCCGTCATCCGCTGTGTCACCTGCGACCTGCTCGGCGTCGGACTCGCCGGAACTCGCGGATCGGTCGGTAGCCATGCCGGCAGTCTCCCACGGCGCGTCGCGCCGTGTCGCGATTCGGTGGGTCAGTCGAGGAGGCCGTCGACGGATGCTTCGCCGTCGCGGTACCTGCGCACCAGTTCGGCGCTGAGGGAATCGAGCAACTCGTAGCGCGCACGCCGGTTGTCGGAAACGCCACGTTCGAACGCGTTCAGATGTCGTTCGAGCTCGGCGAGTTCGCTCATGTCGAGTTCTTCGAGCCGACTGAACCCCCACTTCGCACACACCCGGTCGAGCTCGTCGGACAAGGGGTCGTCGTCGAGGCTCACTTCCGGTCGCGGCGGGCGCGGCGCGCCGCCGGTGAGGTGCTGCGACAAGACCACCCGCAGTTCGCTGGGCAAGTCTTCGGTGACCTCGCCGCGCTCACGGCGGTGCTGCTCGGCGCGTACCAGGTCGACGCGTGCCTGAGCAACGCGGCGAACATACGACACGACGTCGTCCTCGTTCTGGAGCTGATTGCGAATGTCGCGCAACTGCTCCAACGTCAGTGACCTGGGATCATCTACGTGGACCATGTTCATCCTCCGGATACGGGAGGCAAGACCGCGAGTTCATCGGTCGAGCGGATCGAGTCGAGCGGATCGGCAGAATTACCGTTCACCCAGATGCGGCACGTGCCGAGCACGGCCGCGAACTTGTCGCCATATCGAACAACGGCGGCATCGAGTACCGCTCCGACCGTGTCTCCAGGCAGATCGTCGCGCCCGGTACCTGCAGCATCGCGGGCTGCGGCGAAGAGGCGGACCGTTGCCATCTGGCCCAGCGTACTGCTAGCGGTACCCTCGGGCGGGATGTCCGACCGCCCGATTCGTGTGTTGTTGCTCCGACACGGCCAAAGCGAATGGAATGCGCGCGGTCTGTGGCAGGGCATGGCTGACTCGCCGCTGAGTGCGTTGGGGCGCGAGCAGGCAGACATCATCGCGGCGCGGCTCGCGGCCCTGCCGTACGACTTCACATCGGTCTGGACGAGCGACTTGTCGCGTGCGCACGCCACGGCGGCCACCATCGCAGACGCCCTCGGAGTGCCCGAGGTGTTCATCGACGCGAATCTTCGCGAAGCGCATGCCGGAGCGTGGCAGGGGCTCACGCAGGACGACATCCGCCGCGACTGGCCCGGGTACCTCGATGCACACATGCGCCCACCCGACTTCGAACTGTACGAATCAGTGGTGACGCGAGCACTCGTGGCGCTCGGCAACATCTCGACCCATCGATCGAGACATGGATCGAGGCATGGATCGACAGAAACGGGCCGCGTGATCGTCGTTGCCCACTCTGGGTTGATTCGGTCGCTCCTGCGCCATGTCGATGGGTCCGACCCGCGCATCCCGAATCTCGGCGGTGTCTGGATCGACGTCGCCGACACCGCGCGCGGCGTGGCGGTCGAGGTGGTCGAGGTCTTTGATCCTGCAGACATCGACGCTGACGTCTTCAACTCGACACCGCGCGAACTGCTCGGCGAAGAGCCCGGCGCTCCCACGGCCTGAGGGCGCCCTGCCGGCTGCGTGTTGCGTTCACGCCCCACCTATCGGCCATGGGGAACCACACCTTGAGGACGCGCGGTTTCGGCCTGCGTCACCCTGGTCGCGCCGGTGGACCTACGGAACGGCCGGATAGCCTCTCCGCCGTGGGAACCGAGAAACGGGAACGACAGAAGGCCAACCGCGCGATGCGTCAGGTCGAACAGGCCAAGGCAGCAAAGCAGAGCCAGACCAAGCGCAATGTGCTTCGTTGGGGAGCGGCGATCGTTGCTGCGTTCGCAGCGGTCGTCGTGATCGCCTGGGTAGGCGGCGCGTTCGACAGTGACGATGACGCCATCACCACGGCGACGTTGCCTCCCACGCTCGACTCAACCATCAGCGACGCGTTCGCCACGACGGTTCCCGGTGACACTGCCACGACCGTCGAAGGTGATCCTGCCAGTGATACTGCCAATGATCCTGCCAGTGATCCTGCCAGTGATCCTGATGGTGATGATTGCCCGGCCACCGACGGTTCCGAAGAACAGCGCCAGGAATTCACCGGACCACAGCCCATGTGTATCGATCCGGCGAAGACCTACACCGCCGAGATCGTCACCACCGAGGGCCCGATCACGATTGAACTGCTCGCCGACAAGGCACCGACCACGGTGAACAACTTCGTCACGCTCGCTCGCTACCACTACTACGACGACGTGCCGTGTCACCGCATCATTCCCGGTTTCATGGCGCAGTGTGGCGACCCCACCGGCACCGGCAGCGGTGGCCCGGGCTACGCGTTCGAAGACGAACTGCCAGAGGCTGGCGAGTACCAGATCGGCTCGATCGCCATGGCGAACTCGGG
>DATKCX010000076.1:0-5258 GCA_035512975.1 Ilumatobacter sp. | reverse complement strand
CGGGCCGGGCATGTTCGTATCGGCCAGCGCTTCGATGTCGCGGATGCCGTACTGAGGTGCCAGTTCGGCGGCGTCCCCTTCACGCAGAGCGCTCACGATGACACGCATCTCTTCGAGACATTGCGACGCCTGATCCGAGATGACGGCGAGCGCTTCGGCGGTAGCGGCGGGGTCGGTCTGGACGAACGTCCGCCCCACGTGCGCCTGCACGGCGATCGTCGAGACGTGATGGGCGACGCTGTCGTGGAGTTCTCGGGCCAACTCGGCGCGCTCGCGCGACCGGATGCTGTCGACCTGTTGACGGCCCGAGATCGCTCGGTACCGCACGCCCGCTCCGATGGCCACGGCGAGCGACACCACGACGACGCCGCCGATCGTGTCGCCGATGGGCTGATCGAACGCCGTGATCACGATGATCATCGCAAACGCACCGGCCCCGCCGACCGCCTCACGCCCTGAGGCCCAGCGGCCGAGCGAATACGGCCACAGCAGAAAGACGACGGCGGTGCCGAGACCCTCCCAGTCGACACCCTGGATGACAGCGATCACATGCAACGGGCTGGAGAAGCCGACCGCAGCGGCGGTTGTCATCAGCGGGTGCACACGCCGCCACGGCAAGAGAAATGCGCTCACGAGGGTGGCGAGCAGCGACGGAATCGGCCACACGAGCCCGTCACGCAACACCGTCTCGATGAGCGCGATGACCGTGACGAGGGCGACGAGCACCGCATCCCGGACTCCGGGCCCACGAGCATCCGGGGCGGACGGTTCCGACCAGATCGATCGAATCGTTCGCGCCAGCATTCCGGTGAGCCTAGAGAAGATCGGGCTTCGGCGAATCGGCCGAAAGGAGGAGAGCGCACCCGGCCGATGGGCCGATCGTGAAGTGTCCGAACTGCCGATGTGGCGAGCCCGGTGGGTGACGACGATGGAAATCATGAACCGCTCGACGCTCGAACCGGCCGCGCCCTCCGACACTCCGACCACGGACACGCCCATCGCACAGACTCCGATCACCGACGTACCGACTTCAGCTGCATCGCACTCCACGACGCCGTCGGCGCGAACATCGCTGCTCGCCCGGTTGGGACGGTGGTGCTTCGACCACGGGTGGGCCACCGTCGGCATGTGGCTCGTGATGTTGACGGTCGCCATGGGTGCCGCCGGCGTGGTGGGTGCCGGGTTCGGCAACAGCAGCGCCGTCCCGGGTTCCGACAGCTCGGCCGGTCTGGCCGTGCTGGCAGAGCACTTTCCGGAGCTGGGCACGGGCGGCCGGTCGGGAACGATCGTCGTGCGGGCGACCCAGGGCGTCGAGGATCCCGAGGTGGTCGCCGCCATGGAGCGTCTGTTCGCCACGGTCGAAGCCGGGTTCCCCGCCGCCGACGGCACTCCTGAGCAACTCGGCGCAACCGTGGTGTCGCCGTACACACCCGAAGGCCGGGCGCAGATCGCCACGACTGGCCCGCTCGCCGGCCAGCTGGCGTACGCCCAAGTCAACCTGCCGGTTCAGATCGACGACACCACCTCCGGGTTGATCGGCGAGATGATCGGCGATCACGCACCGGAGATCGACGGCGTCGAGGTGCATGTGGGTGGGCAGTACCTCGCGGTCATCGATCCGCCCAAGGCCGAGCTGATCGGTCTCGCGTTCGCAGCGGTCGTACTGACCATCGCATTCGGATCGGTGGTGGCGATGGGGCTCCCGATCGCCGTTGCCATCGGCGGCGTCGGCATGGGAATCGCCGTGATGACGCTGCTCAGCAACGTCATCACGATGCCCACCGACACGGTGGTCTTGGGGATGATGATCGGCCTCGGCGTCGGCATCGACTACGCGCTGTTCATCGTGAGCCGGTTCCGCGAGTCGGTCCACAGTGGATCCGAACCCCGCGACGCGCTCGTGACGGCCGTCGACACCGCCGGCCGGGCCGTCATCTTCGCCGGGGCAACGGTGGTGGTCTCGATGCTCGGACTGTTGCTCGTCGGCCTGGGCTGGCTGGGCGGCATGGGGATCGGCGTGTCGACGACCGTGCTGGCCACGATGGCCGCCTCGATCACCCTGCTGCCGGCGCTGCTCGGCCTCAACCGTCATCGTCTCGAGCTCACCCGATGGCGGGGGCTCATCGCGGCCGGTCTGATCGCAGTGGCGCTGCTTGCCGCGGGCCTGGGTCGAGCACCGATCGCCCTCGTCGCATCGGCGCTCGCGCTGCTGATCCTCGTGGCGAGCAGGTTCGTACCCGTGTTGCGACGGCCGGTGCCGCAGCGCACCCCACGGCCGATACGCGAGACGATCGCGCATCGATGGAGCCGAACGATCCAACGACGCCCAGCCGCATGGTCGATCGGTGCGATCGCGTTGCTCGCAGTACTCGCCGCTCCTGCGCTGTCGCTGCAGCTCGGCTGGGCCGACGAGGGCAACTTTCCCGAAGAGACTTCCACCCGCAACGCATACGACCTACTGGCCGAGGGGTTCGGCGACGGCTTCAACGGGCCGCTCCTGATCACCACGGTCGCCGCTTCGGGATCGACGGCCGATGCCGTCGAGCAGTTGCATCGAACGCTGGCCGCGACGCCGGGCGTGGCCGCCGTCAGTCCCCCGGTGGCGGCCGAATCGACCGATCCCGTGGTGCACCGCATGACGCTCATCCCCGACACAGCGCCGCAAGACACGGCCACCACGTCGCTCGTCCGCTCGCTCCGAGCAGACGTGATCCCGGCCGCTTCCGGCGACCTGGACGTGTTCGTCAGCGGCGGGGCTGCGGCCGACGTGGACGTCACCGACTTCCTGTCGGGTCGGATGCCGGTGTTCTTCGCAGCCGTGCTCGCTGTCTCGTTCCTGGTGCTGATGATGGTGTTCCGATCGCTGCTCGTACCGCTCAAGGCCGTGGTGATGAACCTCGCATCGATCGGTGCCGCCTACGGCGTGGTCGTCGCCGTGTTCCAGTGGGGGTGGGGCGCCGAGCTGCTCGGCATCGAGGGCGGGCCGATCAACCCGTTCATCCCATTGATGCTGTTCGCCGTGGTCTTCGGGTTGTCGATGGACTACGAGGTGTTCCTGCTGTCACGGATTCGCGAGGAGTACGACAGAACCGGCGACGCCGTGACGTCGGTGGCCGACGGTCTGGCATCGACGGCTCGGGTGATCACCACCGCGGCCGCAGTGATGGTGGTGGTGTTCGGTTCCTTCCTGCTCGAGGACATACGCGAGATCAAACTGTTCGGCCTCGGGCTCGGCGTCGCGGTGCTGATCGATGCCACCATCGTGCGGATGATCGTGGTCCCAGCGACCATGGAACTGCTCGGAGCGCGCAACTGGTGGATGCCGCGCTGGCTCGACCGGGTGATCCCGCGACTCAGCGTCGAGGGTCAGCACACTCCGCGCTCGACGTCGCACCCCGCGTGATCACCCAAACAACCGTCTCAGCCGAGTCGGTCTCGCCACGAGTGACGCGGTTGGAATGCGACGAGTCGTTTGGCTTTGTCGTTCGCATAGAACGTCTCGTACCGACCCATCTCGCGACGGCGCGGCACGCCCGCGTAGAACCGTTCGAGCACTTCGTCGCTCGTGATCCCCACCGAGGTGTCGTCGTTCGAGACGTTGAACACCTCGTAGCCGAGGCCATCGGTACGGAGGCAGCAGTCGACCATGTGGCCGAGATCGCGGGCGTCGATGTAGGCGAAGATGTTTCTGCGGCGCAGCGCAGGGTCGGCGACGAACGCCGGAAACTTGACCTTGTACTCGTGCGGTTCGATCACGTTGTTGATACGCAACCCGTATATGTCGATACCCGAACGCGCCTGGAACGATCGAGCCGTCGCCTCGTTGACGACTTTCGACATCGCATAGCTGTCGTGAGGAACGGTTGGGTGCTCCTCGTCGATCGGCACGTAGTCAGGCTTCACCTCGCCGTCGGCGAAGCAGATGCCGTACGTGGTCTCCGAGCTCGCGAAGACCACCTTGCGAATACCCAGCTTCACCGCTGCGTCGATGATGTTGTACGTGCTGAGCACGTTGATGCGAAAGGTCTCGTTGTCGGGCTGCACGAGGATCGCCGGGATGGCAGCGAAGTGCACGACGGCGTCGTACCTGGGTACACCGGTGCCCGGCTCCAGTTCGTCGAAGCCGGCATACCCCGACAGAGCGTTGAACACCTGCCCAGAGTCAGTGAGATCGAGGCGCAGATCGGCGACGCCGGGCATGCCGAGCGGCAACAAGTCGCCGTTCACCACACGGTGACCGTTCTCGACGAGATGGTGGATCGCATGCCGACCCGCCTTGCCACTGCCACCGGTGAAGAACACTCTCATCTCTCCAGCGTAAGGAGTGGGCCCGGCGGCCCCCACCGAGTCGAGCGATCTCGTCGCTCACGGAGTCACGCTCGCGAGGTGTATCCGACGGTGTCGACGATGATGTCGATCGTCGCGAGGGTGTAGATGCAGATGGTGCCGGTTGCTGAGAGTTTGGCGATGAGTTCGTTCGGCCGAGTGACGCCCGGACTCCAGTTGATCGACGACGCCGTCGGGAGATCACCGCACGGGTACACGGTGGCAAAACCAAGATCGGTGGCGCTCGTGATGGTCAGGTTCACCACCGCAGCAAGAGCACCGGCAGGCACGCCACCGCGCCCGGCGATCTGAACCTCCCAGGTGCTACCGGCCGGCCGGGGCCCGGTATTGCGGAACAGCCCATCGACGGTGGCTTCGTCACGAGAGTCCGCGAAACGCTCCGGCGTCAGCGGCGTGTAGCCGGGTGTGTCGACGAGGTAGCCGACCGTGTCGACGATGATGTCGATGGACGTGAGCGTGTAGATGCAGATGGTGCCGGTGGGAGACAGCTTGGCGATGAGTTCGTTCGGCCGCGTGACGCCCGGACCCCAGTTGATCGACGACGCAGTGGGGAGATCGCCACACGGATACACCGTGGCAAAACCGAGATCAACGGCACCGGTGACCGTCAGGTTCACCACCGCAGCGGTGGCATGGGTAGGCACGCCGCCGCGCCCGGCGATCTGCACCTCCCAGGTGCTGCCCGCCGGCCGGGGCCCGGTATTGCGGAACAGACCATCGAAGGTGGCTTCGTCACGAGAGTCCGCAAACCGCTGCGGCGTCAGCGGTTCGTACGGCGAATCGGTGACATGGCCCACCACGTCGACGATCACATCGGCGCTCTGCAGCGTGTAGATGCACGCGGTGCCCGACGCAGACAGCTTCGCGATCACTTCGTTCGGCTCGACCGAGCCGGCGACGTAGTTGACCGA
>DATKCX010000075.1:0-7039 GCA_035512975.1 Ilumatobacter sp. | reverse complement strand
GACCGTACTCGACCGCTTCAACCTCGACGGGAAGGTCGCGGTCGTCACCGGAGCTTCCTCCGGTCTCGGCGTGCAGTTCGCCCAGAGCCTCGCCGAGGCCGGAGCCGACGTGGCCCTCGGCGCACGTCGCCTCGATCGACTGCACGACACACAAGCATTGGTTGCCGCGACCGGCCGTCGCGCGATCGCTGTGGAGTGCGACGTCACGAAGCCAGAAGACTGTGACCGGTTGGTGGAACGAACGATCGAAGAGTTCGGTTCCGTCGACATCCTCGTCAACAACGCCGGAGTCGCCGCCGCGGTGCCAAGCACACGGGAAACGCCAGAGCAGTTCCGCTCAGTGTTCGACGTCAACCTGTTCGGGGCGTACTGGATGGCACAGTCGTGCGCTCGGGTGATGACGCCCGGTTCCGCGATCGTCAACATCGGCAGCGTCGTCGGCTACATGTCGGCTGGTCTCCCCCAGGCCGCCTACAGCGCGAGCAAGACCGCACTCATCGGGCTCACCCGCGATCTCGCACAGCAATGGTCTGGCCGCAAAGGAATTCGGGTCAACACGCTCGCACTCGGCTGGTTCCCCACCGACATGACCGCTGCACACCAAGACGGATACCTCGACGACATCGCTGCCCGCGCCCCACTGGGCAGACTTGGTGATCCGGAGGAGGCCGCGGCTGCGCTGGTGTTCTTGGCCAGTGCGGCCGCTTCCTACATCACCGGCACCGTACTGCTTGCCGACGGCGGCATCCTCGCCGCCTGAACCAACCCCAGGCCTGAATCAGATCCAGGCCTGAACAGATCCAGGAGGGCAATGCGTTCCCCGACTACTTTCGTCATCAGCCTGACCCCGTTCACCGAGAGCGGTGAACTCGACGAGCGCGGTTTCAGGTCACATCTGCGTCGGCTCGGCCGCAGCGGCATCGGGGTCTACGTCGCTGGCAGCGGCAGCGGGGAGGGCTACACCCTCACGCGTCACGACCGGTACCGCGTGATGACCATCGCCCAGGAAGTACTCGGCGGCGTCGCCCCGGTGCGCGTGATGGGCGTCGAGCCGCGCACGACGACCGAAGCGATCGAACTCGGAACAGACACCGCCGAAGTCGGGCTCGATGCCATGCAGCTGTACTCGCTCGATATGGGTCACGGCTACCAACCGAGGCCCGAAGAGCTCACGACGTACCTTCACGCCGTGCTCAGCACGGTCACCTGCCCGGTGGTCATCTCCACCCATCAGTCGGTCGGATACCTGTATCCGGTGGAGGTGCTGGCGACGATGGTCGACACGTACGACCACATCATCGGGCTCAACATCACCACCCCCGACATCCCGTACCTCGCCAGTGCCATCGATGCAGTCGACGGACGCGTCGACATCCACGTCGGCGGTCCCATGCATGCCATGACCGCACTCGCGCTCGGCGCGACCGGCTACCTCAGCTCGGAAGGCAACATCGCTCCCAACCTGTGTACCAGTGTCGTCGACGCGTACGCGAACGGCGATCGCGCAACCACCAATCAACGGTTCGCTGAGCTGATTCGACTCTTCCGCGCGACGCAAGCGGCAGGTGGCATCATCGCCACCAAAGCCGCACTTCGCTCGTTTGGTGCTGCCGGCGGCTGGCCACGTCAACCGCGACTCGACAACGTCTCGCCGAATGTTGCACTGCTCGTCGACTTGATCCGCCGCACCGGGCTCGCCGAGAGCGAAGGCCTCGGCGAAGCGTGGGACTGATCGGAACGCACGTCCAGCGCCGTGAGGATCCGGCGCTGCTCCGGGGAGAGGGCCGATACGTCGCCAACCTCACCACGTCAGACACCGCGTACGCGGTGTATGTCACATCGCCACATGCACACGCCGACATCATCTCGATCGATGTCTCGGCTGCTCAGATCGACGGCGTGCTCGGCGTCTACACCGCCGCCAACGTGGGGATCGAGACCTATCCCCCACCGTTTGGCGGCATGAACGACGAGATGGTGCGACCGATGTTCGCACGCGACCGTGTGCGGTACGTGGGCGAACCGATCGTGGCTGTGGTCGCCGTCTCGTTGGAGATCGCCGTCGACGCAGCCGAACTGATCGACATCGAGTACGAGTGGCGCCCAGCCGTGGTCGACGCCGAAGCCGCGCGCGATGCCGGGTTCGCGCTCTTCCCAGGCATCTCCGACCCGCTTGCCTACCGAACGTCGGTGGGCACAGAGCCCGACTTCACCACCTGCGAAGTGGTCGTCACCCAGCGCATGGTCAATCAGCGTGTCGCCGCGGCACCCATGGAGACGAGGTCCGGCATGGCATGGTGGGAAGGCACACGTCTCGTGCACTACTCGGCCAGCCAGGCGGTCCATGAGAACAAGGCCCTGCTCGCGAAGCTCTACGGACTCGCAGCTCACGATGTCCGAGTCGTGACGCCAGACGTCGGCGGTAGTTTCGGAGCCAAATTCCGCACGTATCCCGAAGAGGCGCTGCTCGGGTGGTTCGCGCGAGACCTCGGCCGACCAGTCACGTGGACCGAGACTCGATCAGCGTCGATGACGGGGTTGGCACACGCTCGCGGCCAGATTCAGACCGTCACCATCGGCGGCCGACGCGACGGAACCATCGAGAAGTACTCCAATCATGTCGTGCAAGACGCGGGTGCCTACCCGCTGGTGGCGCTCCTCCCGCGCATGACTCAAATCATGTTGACCGGCGTGTACACCATCGACGACGCGGCGTTCGTTGGGGAATCGGTCGTGACCAACACCACACCGGTAGGTGCCCTTCGCGGTGCCGGACGACCCGAAGCAGCGTCGGCGATCGAACGGGCGGTCGACATGTTCGCTGCTGATTGCGACCTCGACCCCGTCGAGGTGCGCCGCAAGAACTTCATTCCCACTGATGCCTTCCCCTATCTCAGTGCGAGCGGGGCCCTCTACGACAGCGGCAACTATGCGGCTGCGCTCGACGCCGCGCTCGACGCCTTGGGTTACGAGCAGATTCGAGCCGACCAACGCAAGCGCCGCGCGGGCGGTGCTGTCGTTCAGATCGGCGTCGGTATCGCCACCTACGTCGAAGTCACCGCTTCCACGCCGGCGGCCGACCTGGCTTCGCTCGAACTGCGACACGATGGCACCGTTCAAGTGATCGCGAGTGGAACACCGCATGGCCAGGGGCACGCCACCGTATGGGCCATGCTCGTCGCCGATGCGCTGGGCGTCACACTCGACGCTGTCGATGTCGTCACCGCCGACACCGACCTCGTCGAACATGGTGTTGCCACCGGCGGTTCTCGATCCGGCCAGATCATCGGTTCACTCGTTCACACCGCCGCACACCAACTCGCCGAACAGGCGCGCCAACTGGCCGCAGATCTGCTCGAAGCCGCGATCGAAGACGTCGTGCTCGACCGTGACGTCGGCCGCTTTCATGTCGTCGGCGCTCCGGCACATGGTCTGGGTTGGGGCGAACTCGCCGCCGCCAGCGCCACGCCACTCACCACGCGGGCCGCCAATTCCTTCGAGGGCAACACGTTCCCGTTCGGAACCCACATCGCCGTCGTGTCGGTGGACACCGAAACCGGTGATGTGGCGCTCGACCGGGTGATCGCGGTCGACGATGCCGGCCCGGTGCTGAACGCGTCGATCTTCGACGGTCAGATTCACGGCGGTCTGGCCGGCGGCATCGCTCAGGCATTGATGGAAGAGATCCGCTTCGACGACGACGGCAATCCCCAGACCACGAACTTCGCCGACTACAAAGCGATATCAGCCGCCGAACTTCCCACGTTCGAACTCATTCGAAGCGAGACTCCGTCGCCCAACAATCCGTTGGGCGTGAAGGGCATTGGAGAGTCGGGCACGATCGGCATCACCGTTGCCGTGCAGAACGCCGTCGTCGACGCAGTGCGCCACCTCGGTGTGCGCCACATCGACCTGCCACTCACCGGCGAACGTGTGTGGCGGGCGATCCACGGCCGTCGGCTACACCAGTGATCGCCCGCCGTCGATCACGACGGTCTCTCCGGTGATGAAGCTGGCCGCGTCGGACGCGAGAAACATGATGAGCCGGGCCACGTCGTCGGCACGGCCAGTGCGTCCGACCGGCAGGGTCGCTCCGACCGCGTGCACTGCAGCTGCGGCCGCTGCCGGGTCCGCTGGTAGTCCGGCTGCAGCGCCGGCGGTGTCGGTGATGGGCCCAGGGGCCACTGCGTTCACACGAACCGTCGGCCCGAGGTCGACCGAAAGAGCTTTGGTCATCGAGATGACCGCCCCCTTCGAGGTGCTGTATGCCACCATGCCTCGACGCGGCCGAAAGGCGGCGTACGACGCCACGTTGACAATCGCTCCACCCGGCGTCGTCATGACCCGGGCGCACGCTTGCGACAAACCGAACACTGCCCGCACGTTCAGCGACATGACCGAATCCCATGACTCGGGAGTCATGTCGAGGGTGTCGACGTGCGGGAAGATGCCTGCGCTGTTCACCAGGATGTCGACGCCGCCGAAGGCCTGGTGCGCCGCCTCGACGATGAGCTGGGCCGAACCGTCACTCGTGATGTCCAACGCGACTGCCACGGCCGACGTGAGCGACCCAGCGACCCGGTGCGCCGCGGCCGCATCGCGATCGACGACGACGACCTGCCCTCCGGCCTCGGCGATGCGAGCGGCCGTTGCCGCTCCAATGCCGTTGCCCGCTCCGGTGATCACCGCGGTTCGTCCGCTGAAGTCGAAGAGGTCGACGAACGGCACCATCTCGCCTGGCCGCGTCACAGCTGCGGAAAGGACGAGCCGACGGCGCACTCCAGTGCGTAGGCCACTTGAAGGATCGTCGCCTCATCCCAGCACTTACCGATGAGTTGAACACCGATGGGCAAACCTTGGCTGTCGAGTCCGATCGGCACCGATACCACCGGATGTCCGGTCACGCTGGCCAAAGCCAGATACGGCAAACCTCCATAGGCGATCAACCCGTGGGCCGCCATCGGGGCCCCGTTGACCTCGGTCGGTGGCTCACCGTGACGCCACGCCGACACCGCCGTTGCGGGGATCATCAACGCGTCGCAGCGTTCCAGTTCGTCGTCGAGGAGCACACGCAGTTGCTTGGCTTCGTAGATCGCATGGAGGTACTGGGCAATCGCCAACTCGCGACCCGAGTCGATGAACTCCACGGCGTAGTCGGCGAGCACGTCTCGGTGATCGCGTTCGATCTCCCCCAACCGACCCACCGCAGCGCCAGCGAGTATGTCCCACATCGTGAAGAAGGGATGGCGACCCTGGAGCTGCAAGGTCGATCGTTCCACCCGGACCGCATCGCTGTGCAACTCGGTTGCCGCAGACGTGATCGCAGACGCAATGTCGGCATCGCTGGGACCCATGCCGAGGTCGAGGCCCCATCGAAGGCGCAACGGACGACCCGGTGACTTGAGGTTGCGCGAGTAGTCGGGCACGGCAACGCGGGCAGAACTCGGGTCGCCGGGGTGAAACCCTGCGATGACTTCCAACAGCAATGCGGAGTCTTCGACGGTACGCGTCATGGGCCCCACCGTCTCGGTGGGGTGATCGGAACCGCCGGGTCGCAACTCTCCAGGAACACGGCCGTACGTGGTCTTCACACCAGCGACACCGCACCATGCTGCAGGAAGACGAATCGACCCGCCGGCATCGGAGCCGGTCGCTGCGCTGCACAGTCCGGCAGCCACCGCTGCTGCGCTCCCGCCACTCGATCCGCCGGTGGTGCGTGTGAGGTCCCACGGATTCTTGGCGGCCGGGGCTATCTCCGTGCGTGTTTCCGCACCAAGCCCGAACTCTGGCGTGTTCGCCTTGCCAATGATTGCTGCGCCCGCCGCCCGCAGACGCTCGACGACCGGGGCATCAGCGGTGGGCACGTTCGACTCGAACACCTTGCTGCCGAAGGTCGTGCGCAACCCTGCGGTCGAGGTGAGGTCTTTCACCGCGATCGGAACGCCAGCGAGCGCGCCGGTGGTCTGACCGCGTGCGTTTTCATCCACAGTGAGATAGGCGTGTATCCGCGGCTCGTGCTCGGCGATTCGAGTGAGCGCCGCCTCGACCAACGCGTTCGGAGCGACGTCGCCGTCGCGCACCAGGCGTGCTTGCTCGGCCAGCGATCGACCGAGGACCTCAGAAACGTCCGGCATTTAACGATCCGTCGTTCCCACCAGATGGCACGCAACCTCGCTGTTCCCGTGTGGCAACAGCGGCGGCTCGACCTCACGACAGGTGTCGTGTACATGCGGGCAGCGATGCGCAAACGAGCAGCCAACCATGGGTGGGCGCTGGTCGATGGCGGAAGCAACCCGCGGCGCAACCTGCTGCGCGTCGACATCGACCGACAGCACCGCGCTGAGCAGTGCTTGCGTGTACGGGTGCTGAGGGCTGTGGTAGATGTCGTCAGAGGGTCCGACCTCGACGACCTGACCTTGATACATCACCGCGATGCGATCACTGATGTGGTGCACGACAGCAAGGTCGTGACCTATGAACAGGTACGCCATGTTGTGTTCGGATTGCAGATCCGACAACAGGTTGAGCACCTGGGCCTGCGTGCTGACGTCGAGTGCGCTCACCGCTTCGTCGCAGACGACCAGCCGCGGTCGCAGCGACAGCGCCCGGGCGATCGCAACGCGTTGACGCTGCCCACCAGAGAGCTCGTGCGGGCGGCGCTGCAGATATGCAGGCGACAGGCCGACTTCGGTGAGCAGATCAGCGGCACGATCGATTCGATCATCACGGCTGATGCGTTGATGCGCGGTAAGCGGCTCGACGACCGATTCTGCGATGCTCATCGACGGGTCGAGACTCGCGTACGGGTTTTGGAACACCACCGACATCCCTCGGCGCAACGTGGTGCGACCAGACCCCTTTGCAGCATGCACGTCGACGCCGTCGAACGTGACGCGGCCGGCTGACGGTCGCTCGAGCCCCAACACGATGCGACCGAGCGTGGATTTCCCGGCACCGCTCTCCCCGACCACGCCAAGCGTCTCGCCGGGACGAACTTCGAGTGACGCCTCGCGCACGGCGAGGAACTCGCTGTTCCTCG
>DATKCX010000074.1:0-12713 GCA_035512975.1 Ilumatobacter sp. | reverse complement strand
GGTGCAGTGCATCCACGATCTGCTCCTGTCCACGGCCGCGTTGCCGGCGGAGGGTACTGAACAGCGCGGCCGCATCTGCGTCGGAGTCGGCGGCGCGACTGAGCACGCTGTACATGGCGCTGGTTCGCTGGTTGATCTGGGTCGCGACAGCAACGAAACCGGCGAGAACCTTGCGCGGATCGGCTTCGTCGAAGAGCGAAGCGACGTTTGGTCGCTCGTGCACTGCGGCGGGTTCGTCGTCGCCCGCGATGGAGACGTCGAGGACCATCTTCAGAATCCCGAGCTTCGATGAGAACAGTCGATACACCGTTGGCTCAGGCACGTCTGCGGCTCTGCTGATGGCCGAAATGGTGGTGGTGGCGTAGCCGCCCTCGATGAACAAGGTGCGCGCCGCGTCGATCACCGCTCGGCGTGCGAACCGAGTTCGTGCTTGTCCGTTGCCTGACGAACTGCGCTTGACATCTTCGGCCACAAATCGATAGTATCACTCTCAAATTGATAGTTCAACTGTTGTAGCTGTGCTGCGATGCGCAGCGCAGTTGCTCGTAGGAGGAACAACCATGAAGACCATGACGTGTCAGCAACTCGGTGGACCGTGCGAACTCGAGCATGTCGGTGAAACAGCCGACGACGTGATCAACGCGCAGGATCGACATCTGAAGGACGCCGTCGCGGCAGGCGACACTGCGCACGAAGTGGCGCGCAAGGCAATGAAGGGTCGGTGGCGTCACCCCAAGGCCTCGATGGGCTGGTACAAGGGAGTGAAGAGCACGTTCGCCGCTCTCCCCGAGAACTGACAGCCGCGGGCACCGGCCGAGCCAGTTCTCACGGCGGCATCCGCCGCCCGTGCGCTTGTTGTGCGTACCCGTTAACAGGCGGGAAACCGGGGCGCGTGCATGATTTCCGTACGGTCGCTGCATATGGAAGACAGTCTCCCCACCCAACCGTTCGATCGCCGCCGCTTCCTTCACCTGCTGGGTGTTGGCGTGGCGCTCCCCGCCACGGGCAGCCTGCTCGCCGCCTGCGGCGGCTCGGACACTCCGGCCGCCGGAGCTGCAACGACACCGACCGTCCCCGGAACCAGCGCTGGCACCGTCGCCGGCACCAGCGCTGGCACGGCGGCCTCCGCCGTCGGTGGTGCGCTCGAGAAGCCCTCGCTGAAGCTCGGGTTCATCAAACTCACCGACATGGCCCCGCTCGCGATCGCCCGGGAGAAGGGGTTCTTCGCCGAGGAAGGGCTCAACGTCACGCTCGAATCCCAATCGAACTGGAAGGTCCTGCTCGACGGTGTGATCGGCGGCCAGCTCGACGGCGCGCACATGCTCGCCGGTCAGCCGATCGCGGCCACCATCGGGTATGGCACGAGCGCCGAACTGATCGCACCGCTCAGCCTCGACCTCAACGGAAATGCGATCACCTTGTCGAACAAGGTGTGGGACATGATCAAGGCTGACCTGCCCACCGGTGCGGACGGCAAACCCGTCCACCCGATTTCGGCGTCCGCGCTCAAGCCCGTCGTCGACTCCTATCGGGCCGAGGGCAAGCCGTTCAACATGGGGATGGTATTCCCGGTCTCCACCCACAACTACGAGCTGCGTTACTGGCTCGCCGCCGGCGGCCTCAACCCCGGCTTCTATTCGGCCGGTGACGTCGCCGGCACCGTCGGTGCCGACGTCGTGCTCTCGGTGACCCCGCCGCCGCAGATGCCGGCCACGCTCGAAGCGGGCACGATCGACGGTTACTGCGTCGGCGAGCCGTGGAACCAGGCCGCGGTGCAGAAGGGGATCGGTGTGCCGGTGGTGACCGACGACCAGATCTGGCACCTCAACCCCGAGAAGGTGCTGGGAATCCGCAAGGACTTCGCCGAACAGTACCCGGCTACCACCACGGCAATGCTGCGAGCTGTGATCAAGGCGCAGCAGTGGCTCGACGCCGATGCCGGTGCCAACCGGGCCGAGGCGGTCGAGATCCTGGCTTCGCCGAACTACGTCGGTGCCGACGCCGAGGTCATCGCGGCATCGATGACCGGAAAGTTCACGTTCGAACCGGGCGACACTCGCGACGCGCCCGACTTCAACATCTTCTTCCGCGAGTACGCCGGCTACCCGTTCTACTCCGACGCTGTGTGGTACCTGACGCAGATGCGCCGGTGGGGTCAGGTCGCCGAGGATCAGGCCGACCAGTGGTACGCCGACACCGCTGCCGCCGTCTACCGCCCCGACCTGTACATGCTCGCCGCCGAGTCGCTCGTCGCCGAAAGCGTCATCCCGGCCGACAGCGTGCCCGAGACCGATGGCTACCGAGGGGTTCAGGACGGCTTCATCGACGGGATCACCTTCGACGGCAGTCAGCCCAACGCGTACCTCGCGAGCTTCGACATCGGGCTCAAGGAGGGCCAGACCGTGTCACCGGCCGGTGTCGAGGGATGACGCTCGCCGAGGATCGATTTCCGCCCATCCACCGACCGAACGACGAGGAGGTCGACATGCAACCCGACACCGCAATGCCGACGGACGACACCACTCACAACGATGGCCACAATGAGGGCCAGGTACACAGCCACCAGGCCGAACTCACTGACTCGGGAGCGGCGTCGCTGGCCGAGGCGAGCGAAGACGGCACCGTTGCCGCGACCGATGACGTAGCTACCAACGCGACGGCCGTGCGTGGCCAGTTCTGGAGCGCGAAGCGCCGCGAGCGGCTGATACGGGGGTTCGCAGCTCCGGTGCTCGGCATCGTCGTTTTCCTCCTGTTGTGGGCCGTGCTGGCACCGCGCGTGCAGACCTCGCTCGGGTCGCTCCCCGGCCCGACCGATGTCGCGTCCGAAGGCTTCGAGCTGTTCGACGAGTGGCGCGCCGATCGGGCAGCCGAGGCGGCGTTCAACGACACCCAGAGTGCGCAGGCCGCCGAGTTGGTCGCGGCCGGGCGCGGCGACGAGGTCGTGAGTGCGAAGTACTCCGGCCCGCCGACGTTCATCGACCAGATCTGGACGTCGCTGCGCACGGTGGCGCTCGGGTTCGTGCTGTCCAGCCTCATCGCGGTACCGCTCGGCCTGCTGAGCGGGCTCTCGAAGACCTTCAATGCCGCGATCAACCCGATCGTGCAGATCATGAAGCCGGTCAGCCCGCTCGCCTGGCTGCCGATCGTCACCATGATCATCTCGGCGACACTCACCAGCCCCGACCCGTTCCTCGCCAAGAGCATGGTGATCTCGGCGATCGTCGTCGCACTGTGCTCGCTGTGGCCGACGCTGATCAACACCGCGGTCGGCACGGCGGCGATCGACAACGACCTACTCAACGTGAGTCGCGTGTTGCGGCTCACGTGGTTCGCCAAGCTGCGCAAGCTCGTCATTCCCTCGGCGCTGCCGTACATCTTCACCGGGATGCGGCTCTCGCTGGGCGTCGGCTGGATGGTGCTGATCGCCGCCGAGATGCTCTCCCAGAACCCCGGGCTCGGGAAGTTCATCTGGGACGAGTTCCAGAACGGGAGCTCGCAGTCGCTCGCGCGCATCATGTTCGCAGTGTTCGTGATCGGCTTCATCGGGTTCGCACTCGACCGGCTGATGAGCGGGCTCCAGCATCTCGCCAGCCGCAACCGGACGGCGTGACGATGAGCACCGGCATGACGACAGACCAGACGGCTCGCGAAACCGGCCGCGCCGATGCGGCACCGGCGATCTCGCTGCGCGGCGTCACCAAGAACTACGCCGACGGAAGCGGCAAGGTGACCAAGGTGCTCGCCGGCCTCGATCTCGACGTCGCCGACGGGGAGTTCGTCGCGGTTCTCGGCTTCTCCGGGTCGGGCAAGACGACGCTCGTCTCGGCCATCGCCGGTCTGATCGATCTCGATGCCGGACAGGTGATCGTCGATGGCCGGCCGGCCGGATCCTCGAGTGCCCGATCCTCGAGTGCCCGATCCTCGAGTGATGGCACCGGATGCGGCGTGGTGTTCCAGAGTTACTCGTTGTTCCCCTGGCTCACCGTCGAGGGCAACGTGCGGCTCGCCGTCGACGCCGTCCATCGCGACCTCGACCGGGCCGCTCGCAGCAAGCTCACCGACGCCACGATCGAACTCGTCGGCCTCGCTCACGCCAGAGACCGCAAGACCGCCCAGCTGTCGGGCGGGATGCGCCAACGCGTCGCGGTCGCCCGCGCGCTCGCCATGCGGTCCGACATCCTGCTCCTCGACGAACCGCTGTCGGCGCTCGATGCGCTCACCCGCTCCAAGCTCCAGGACGAGATCGAGCGAATCCGCGCCCAGGAGCGGCGAACGATCCTGCTCGTCACCAACGACGTCGATGAGGCGCTGCTGCTCGCCGACCGGGTCGCGGTGCTCGAACCCGGCCCTGCGGCCAAGATCGCGGCCACGTTCGACGTCGACTTGCCCCGGCCGCGGCAGCGCGCCGAACTCAACCACGACTTGGCGTACACGGTGCTTCGCAACGAGATCGTGGCGTGCCTCGACGGCCTGAAGGGCGACCAACCATCAACCGGGTTCGCACCCGACCTCCAGCTGCCCGAGGTGACGCCCCGTGACCTGCGTCCGCTGGCGACGCAGCGCGACCAGTCGACCAGCTTCTCGCCGAAGCGGTACGTCGAACTGGCCGAGGTGACCAAGGTGTTCCCGACCCCGGACGGTCCGCTCACCATCGTCGACTCGATCGACCTTCGGATCGACCGCGGCGAGTTCATCTCGCTCATCGGCCACTCGGGATGCGGCAAGTCGACCGTGCTCTCGATGATCGCCGGCCTGGCACCGATCACCGACGGGTGGATCGCACTCGATGGGCACACCGTCGACGCAGCCGGGCCCGACAAGGCGATGGTGTTCCAGTCGCCCTCTCTGCTGCCCTGGCTCACGGCGCGCCAGAACGTCGCGCTCGGCGTCGAGCGCGTGTACCCACACGCGCCAAAGAGTGAGCGCCGGGCGATTGTCGAGTACTACCTCGCACGAGTTGGCCTTGCCGATGCGATGGACAAGCCAGCCAGCGGGTTGTCGAGTGGCATGCGACAGCGGGTTGGCTTGGCCCGCGCGTTCGCGTTGAGTCCGAAGGTACTGCTCCTGGATGAGCCGTTTGGGATGCTCGACAGCCTCACGCGCTGGGACCTGCAGGACGTGTTGCTCGAGGTGTGGGATCGCAGCAAGGTCACCACGATCTGCGTCACCCACGACGTCGACGAGGCGATCCTGCTCGCCGACCGGGTCGTGATGATGACGAACGGTCCAAAGGCAAAGATCGGTCGGGTCCTCGAGATCGAGTTCGAGCGCCCCCGCGACCGTCGCAGCCTGCTGACCGATCCAAGGTTCTACGAGTACCGCGAGCAGGTGCTCGCCTTCCTCGACGAGTGCGAGCACGGGGAGCGTTCGGATGCCGCGTAGCCGATCGCGCGCGCCAATCAACCGGGCCCGAGGTGCGCACATGACGCCACCACAGGGGAAGGACGCCTAGTGACGTTCGAAGCCGTGCCGGTTGCGCTTGTCGACAAGCCGCGGCGCGTCCGCGAGATGCACGGCATCACCGAGAGCGGTCCCGGGTTGTTGCCGCTCGACGCCGGCCAGCAGTACCGCTTCACGTTCGACATGGGTGCCTGCATCGGCTGCCACTCATGCGAAGTGGCGTGCGCTGAGCAGAACGGGCTCCCGGCCGACACCGCATGGCGGCGCGTCGGCGAGGTCGAGGGTGGTCAGTATCCGCTCACCAAGCGCTACTACCTGTCGATGGCGTGCAACCACTGCCTCGAGCCGGCTTGCCTGGAGGGTTGCCCCACCGGTGCCTACGAGAAGCTGGCGAACGGGGTCGTCGCCCATCACGCCGACGATTGCATCGGCTGCCAGTACTGCACGTGGAACTGCCCGTACTCGGTTCCGGTGTTCCAACCCGATCGCAAGATCGTCACGAAGTGCGATCTGTGCCGGCCCCGGCTCGATGTGGGCGAGATCCCGGCGTGTGTCGGGGCGTGCCCCACGCACGCGATCGGTGTCGAGCGAGTCGACGTACAGGCGTGGCGCGCCGACCACAGTGGCGCAGATGCGCCGCACCTCCCACCGAGCGGTCTCACCGTGTCGACGACGCGGATCATCCTGCCCGACGACTTGCCGGAGGAAACGTTCGCCGCAAGCGACTACACCCTGCAGCCCGAGCATCCCCATTGGCCGCTGGTGTGGGTCACGCTGCTCACGCAGATCGCGACCGGCGTCATGGCCGGCGCGGTGGCGAACGGAGCCGAGCGAAGTGGTTCACTGGCGGCGTTCATCGCGGCCTCGATCGCACTGCCGACGTCGCTGTTCCACCTGGGCCGCCCCGCGATGGCGTTCAAGGCGCTGCGCGGCCTACGCCGTTCGTGGCTGTCGCGGGAGGTGCTGGCGTTCGGTCTGTTCGCGGCCATGACCGGTGCCGCCGTACTCGTTCCCGGTGCCGCCACCGCCACGGCCGCGCTCGCGGTCGGCATCGTCGGCGTGTATGCAAGCGCCCGGCTCTACATCGTCCCTGGCCGGCCGTCGTGGAACACACCGCTGACGATCGTGCAGTTCTGGGCAACCGGTCTGGCGATCGGCCCGCTGCTACTTGCCGCGATCAACGGGCCGAGCTTCGTGCTCAGAGCGCTCGCCGCGGTCGGGTCGGGCGTGTCGCTCGCCGCACATCTCGCAAACCTCGCCCGTCTCGCCCGAGACGACCGTTTCGAACACCGGGGCACCTGGACGCTCGTACGCGGCCACCTTCGGCGACCATTCGTGGTTCGCGTCACAGCCGGACTGTTGGCGATCGTCATCGCAATCGTCGGGCCACCCGAGGTCGCTTTGGTCTTCGCCGCGTTGGCCGAGATCACGGCCCGCTGGCTCTTCTACGTCAGCGTCGTCCCGCTCAACATGCCCGGCGGATTCTTCCGGGGTCGTCTGGGGGCACACCGGTGAAGCCGATCTCGCAACTTCTTCGTCGGCTCGTCGACCATGGCGGTGACCGGTACACGTACGCGACCGATCCGCGTTTCGGGCCGACCCACGCAGAGCACGTGCCCGACCAGTGGGTGCGCACGACCTGCGGGTACTGCTCGGTCGGCTGCGGGATTCTGCTCGGTACCAAGGGCGATCGTGCCGTTGCCTGCAAGGGTGACCCGGACCATCCGGTCAATGCTGGTCGATTGTGCCCGAAGGGACTATCGGAGCACCTCACCATCGGGGCGACCGGTCGGCTCAGAACCCCCATGCTGGGCAAGCAACCGGTGTCGTGGGACGCGGCTCTCGAAGCGATGGTCGACGAGTTCACACGACTCACTACGGCGCACGGCCCCGAAGCAGTGGCGGTGATCTCTACGGGCCAGCTCGTCACCGAGGAGTTCTACGCGCTGGGCAAGCTCGTGCGGCTCGGACTCGGCCTCGTCCACTACTGCGGGAACACCACCCTCTGCATGGCCTCGGCCGTGTCGGGTTACAAGCTGTCGTTCGGGACCGACGGCCCCCCGTCCAGCTACGACGATCTCGCCCTCGCCGACTGCTTGATCATGATCGGTGCCAATGTGGCCGACAACCACCCGCTGCTCGTGCCGCGCCTGATGGAGAACCGGCATGGCACGCTCGTGGTCGCCGACCCGCGGGTGACGAAGACCGCGATGCTCGCCGACATCCATCTCGCCGTCCGCCCGAGAAGCGACATCACCCTGCTGAATGGGATCATCCGGATCCTGTTCGAAGAGGATCTCGTCGACCACGAGTTCATCGCCGCGCACACGAGCGGTGCCAGCGCACTGCGCGCTGCGGTCGACGCGTACACCGTCGAACACGTCGCCGCCGAGTGCGGCATCGATGCCGCCGATCTCGTCCGCGTGGCGCACGCGTTCGGCCGCGCCGAGCGAGCCATGGTGGCGTGGACCATGGGGGTGAATCACTCGGTGCAAGGCACCGAGACCGTGGCGCTCATCAACACGCTGTGCCTGATCACCGGCAACATCGGTCGGCCGGGCACCGGCCCGTTCTCAATCACCGGCCAATGCAACGCGATGGGCACGCGCGAGACGGGCTTCACCGGGTCGATGCCCGGCTACCGCAGCTTCGACGATCCGGCCCATCGGCTGGAGCTGGCCAACCTGTGGGGGATCGACGAAGCGCGCATCCCGACCGATCGGGGGCGTGCCTACCCCGACATCATCAATGCGATCGTGAACGGTCGGGTGAAGGCCCTGTGGGTGATCGGCACCAACCCAGTCGTGTCGTTCCCGAACCGCGAGGTGCTCGAGTTCGCACTCGGTCGGCTCGAGTTCCTCGTTGTGTCCGACGGGTTCGAGACCCCGACGACGGAGATGGCCGATCTGGTCCTGCCGGCCGCGATCTGGGGCGAGAAGGACGGCACCTTCACCAACTCCGAGCGGCGCGTCTCGCGCGTGCGCAAAGCGGTCGAACCGCCGGGTGAGGCGCGGTCCGACTTCGACGTCATCCTCGACATCGCCGACCGGCTCGGCGTGCGTGACGAGCTCTTCCCCGGGTGGAAGGTCCCCGAAGACGCCTTCGAGGAGTGGCGCGTCGTCTCGCGAGGGCGGCCATGCGACTACAGCGGCATCACGTACGAACGGATCGAGCGGGAGGGCGGGGTGCAGTGGCCGTCCGTTGAAGCCGACACGGCTCCCGGCGGAACGCCGCGTCTGTACACCGACGGCGTGTTCAACACCCCCGACGGGCGGGCCCGGCTGCGCAGCGTCGAGCCCACGCCGATCGCCGACCAACCCCGGCCGCAGTATCCGTTCCTGCTCAACACCGGTCGAACCGTCGAGCACTGGCACACCCGAACCAAGACCGGCAAGGTGCCGATCCTCGAGCGCCTCGCGCCCGAGGCGTGGGTCGAGATCCATCCCGACGATGCCGACCGGCTCGGTCTGCGCGCCGGGGACAGCGTGCGGCTGCGAAGTAGCCGCGGCTCGGTCGAACCGGTCGCAGTCCGCGTGAGTGCAACGGTGCGGCCCGGTGAGGTGTTCCTGCCGTTCCACTACGACGAGGCCTGCGCCAACCGCCTCACCCCCAGCGAGTTCGACCCGATCTCGCGGGAACCGAACTACAAGCAGTCGGCCGTCGCGATCGAACGATTGCACGCCTGACCTACCCGGCGTGCCGTGTTCGACGGTCAACCGAAACGACGAAACCCCAGCGTGAGCTGGGGTTTCGCGCGAGAGCGGGTGAAGGGAATCGAACCCTCATCATCAGCTTGGAAGGCTGAGGTTCTAGCCTTTGAACTACACCCGCAGGCGTCGCCACGATATCGGATGATCTCCGAGCACAGACCAATACCCGGAGCGACAGCGACCGAACACGACCTGTCCAGAACCCTGCCACACCGACAGGGCAAACTGATCGCATGACGACGCCGCACCATGCCAACTCCGAACCGTCGCCCGACCCCGACCTCATCGCCAAGGTGCGCAAGCTGCTCGCGATGGCCGAGCGAACGTCGAATGTCAACGAGGCCGACGCCTTCTCACGCAAGGCGGCCGAACTCATCGCGGCACACCGCATCGACCCTGGTCGCCTGCGTGCCGAGCCCAGCGGTGACTTGGCGACGCACGCGGTCGAACTCGGGCGGGGGGCGTACGTGCGTGGCCGCCTCATGCTGCTCATGGCCGTTGCAGAACCGCAAGGCTGCAAGGTGGTCTTCGAACGCCGACCGCACGGAACGGTGGCGTTCGTCGCCGGGTTTCGGTCAGACCTCGAAGCGGTCGACCTTCTGTACACGTCGCTCCATCTGCAGGCTGCCGCTCGCATGTCTGCCGAACGACGGGCCACGGCGGCCGCTACTCAGCAGTTCCGACGGTCGTTCCTGTTCGGCTACGCCAAACAGATCGGTGAAATGCTTGCAACGGCAGCCGACGACGTCGGGCAGCAAGCACACCCGGCGCAGTCGGTGCTACCGGCGCTGCGGGCCCGGGAGCGGCTAGTGGCCGACTTCGCGAAACGAGAGTTCGGGCCTGTTCGTGCCGCCCGCCGACCCACCGCGCCCACCGCAACTGGGTGGGCGGCCGGCCAACAGGCGGCGGCTCGCGCCGATCTGGGTCGTCAACAGGTCGCCACCGTGCGCGAGCTACCGCGCGGCGCATAGATCCCGTGGCCGACGACGGGCGAGCCGACGTCTACGCAGCGGAAGTCGCTGCGTTCGAGGGCACGACGTTCGAAGAGATCACCCCGCTCGACGAGCTGGTGCAACTGGCCAGCCAACTGTGTGCTGCTGGCTGGTGGCCGCACGGTCACATCGCTGTGGTGGGCGCGCGATCCGACGCATCGTCGTCGAGTACTCGCCAACACGGGGGAGGGCCGCCCGTAGTGCGTCTCGCCGCCCCGCAAATGACTCCTGCCACGCTCGTCCATGAACTTGCCCACGTGCTCGCCGGTGTGTCTGCCGGGCACGGGCCATTGTTCCGGCAGGCCTACGTCGACCTCGCGAGCGCCGCATTCGGTGCTGAACCGTCGTCGTGGCTTGCCGCCCAGTTCGATTCGTTTGGTCTGGGTCGTGCGCAGCGTCGGTGGGAGGTGCCGCCAGCGGATGATGATCCGCCCCGGGTGATCGCGCTGTAGGGCGGGCTCGGCGGTTGAGCTGCGGAAGCCCTAGCGTGGGCTGAGCACGCAGAACTCGTTGCCGTCGGGGTCGGCCATCACCACCCAGCTGACATCCCCCTGGCCGATGTCGAGTCGAGTGGCGCCGAGCTCGATCAAGCGCGCAACCTCGGCCTGTTGATCAACGTGGGCGGGTGGAGCGATGTCGAGATGTAGCCGGTTCAACCCGACTTTCGGTGCCACCGGCGGCCCACCCCACGAGATGATCGGTCCGGTGCCGTCGGGGTGTTGTATCGCCGTCTCGTCGTCCTGATCCCAGATCAATGGCCAACCCAGGGCCGCGCTCCAGAACAGCCCGACGTCTCGCGTTCCGTCACAGCTGAGCGCGCCGAGCCGCGGACAGCTGGCCAGGAAGTTGTTGTCCGGCGCGATGATGCAGAGCGCGTTGCCTTCCGGATCGGCGAGCACGATGTGTCCCTCTTCGGCGGTTTGCCCGACGTCGAGATGACTTCCGCCCGCATCGATCAAGGCCGAGACCGTGTCGTGCTGATCCTCGATCGATGTCGTCGTGAGATCGAGATGGATTCGACTCGGACCGGGCACGCTCGGCTCGGGCACCAACGCGAACAGGATGTCGAATCTGGTGCCGTCCATGGGCAGCAGCGTGATCTCCGCCTCCGCGTCGTCCTGGATTTCCCAGCGCAACGCAACCGCCCAGAAGCGAGCAAGGCCAAGCGGATCATTCGCATTGATGCACAGCGTTACCAGTCGAGACGACATGTTCATTCCTCCGAGCATCGTGAGATGTGACGGACTTCCCAGCTCTGGGCGAGGGCCGTCGCACGTCACCGTAGTTGGGTGGGCTGAGGCCCGCGCTGCCGGTTCTCGACCACTAAGGTGCCTCCGCCACAGCAACTCTTCCGCGCCGGTGCTTCCAACACGCTGACCACGACGGCCGTCATCTCGGACCTGACACACGTTGAGACATGCCAGAGTGGGGGAGTGACGATGCGGACCTTCACCAATCCCGCCGGTGCGACGTTGCGCTACACCGACAACGGGGATGGAGTCGCACTGTTGGCCCTGCACGGTGCGTACTCCACCCATGGCGAGATCGCTGGTGCCCTCGAACCGATCCTTGCGCCAAGCGAGGCGTACCGGAGGATCTATCCGGACCTGACGGGGATGGGGGACTCGCCCGCCCATGAGTCGATCCAGACCACCAACGACATGGTCAGCCTCGTCGAGGACCTCGTCGATGAGGTCGTCGGTGCCGCGCCGCTGCTCGTGGTCGGTCACTCGTACGGAGGCCATATCGCCCGCGCGCTCGCAGCTCACCGACCGCAACAAGTGGCGGGCCTGGCATTGATCTGCCCGATGTTGCCCAACGCCATGCATCCCGAGCCGCACGTCGTCGTGACTGCGGAGTCTGCGGCCATCGATCTCGTCGACTCGACGCTCCGTGATGACTACGCCAGCTACTTCGTCGTGCACACTCCGGCGACTGCCCGGCGTTTCAACGAAGCGGTTGCGCCGTCCATCGGGTGGTTCGAGGCCGATCCGGTCGCACGCATCATGGAGGCGTGGGCTGTTGACCCCGATCCCGACAGCACGCTGTTCGACAAACCGACCCTGATCGTGACCGGGCGGCGCGACTCGATCACTGGGTATCGAGGACCGATGGCCCTCGCCGACGAGTACCCACGTGCGACGTTTGTCGTCCTTGCCGATACCGGACACGCGTTGCCGCACGAGCGACCCGACGTGCTCGGTGCCTTGATCAACGACTGGCTCGCAACCATCTGACCGCCGCGTTTCGGGTTAACCCCCTTGTGCGCCGACAACCTGTGGAGCAAATTGGTGGTATGTCAACGCGAAGCGGCGCGCGCGGGCCCGGCGGGATGCGGTCGGAGGCTCGTAGGAGCAGTCGGCCATGGCCGGCGGAGCTGACGTTGCAGTTCGCGCTCGTGTTCGCCGCAGCGCTCCTGTACTTCGCCGTGCGAGGTGCCACAGCGGGGGACGCGTCCGAAGCGGTCGCCCGCGGCTATGCGGTGCTGCGCCTCGAGAGTTCGCTGGGCATCGCCGGCGAACAGACGCTCCAGAACTTGGTTCTCGGCAGCCACATGCTGACCACCCTGTCGAACTGGGTCTACATCTGGCTGCACTGGCCGGTGATCGCC
>DATKCX010000073.1:0-4654 GCA_035512975.1 Ilumatobacter sp. | reverse complement strand
GCAATGCAACTCGACGCGAACATCGAACCAGATTCGAAAGACTGGACCTGGGTGCTCGAGCAGCAGTGCCCCGACTGCGGCTTCGACGCGTCGTCGTTCGACCCGCCGACCACGCCGAGCGCAGTGGTCGACAACGCGATGGCTTGGCTGGAGTTGCTCGACGACCCACGCGCCTCGCAGCGACCATCGCCGACCCAGTGGTCAGCAGTGGAGTACGCCAGCCACGTGCGCGACGTGTTCACGCTGTTCGATCGGCGACTCGATCTGATGCTCACGCTCGACGACCCGCTGTTCGAGAACTGGGATCAAGACGTCACGGCAATCGAGCAGGACTACGCCCACGCCGACGCCGGAACCGTCGTGCAGGAACTCCACGTGGCGGCCCGCGAGATCGCTGCCAGGTTCGGCGACGTGACCGGCGAACAGTGGGAGCGGACCGGCCGCCGTAGCGACGGTGCCAAGTTCACTGTGGCGTCGTTCGCCAAGTACTTCATGCACGACCCAGTGCACCACGTACACGACGTCCGCCAGGGCTACGAAAGTCTGCGGCCATAACGCAAGGTGTCAGACACCTCGCCTTATTCCACCGTGCGTTATGCGAGGTTGAGTTCGGCTACTGACACCTCTCGCATCTCTACCTTGCGGACCTTGCCGGTGACGGTCATGGGGAACTCGCTGACGAACTTGATGTAACGCGGCACTTTGTAGTGGGCGATCTTGCCGCGGCAGAAGTCGCGCACGTCGTCGGCGCTCAACGTGGCACCAGCGCGCAGCTTCACCCACGCCATCAGTTCCTCTCCGTACTTGGCGTCGGGTACACCGATCACCTGCACGTCTTCGATGTCGGGATGCGCGTAGAGGAACTCTTCGATCTCGCGGGGATAGACGTTCTCGCCGCCGCGGATCACCATGTCTTTGATGCGGCCGACGATGCTGCAGTAGCCGTCGTCGGCCATCACGGCGAGGTCGCCGGTGTGCATCCAACCGCCGGTGTCGATGGCTTCGGCGGTGCGGTCCGGGTCGTTCCAGTAGCCCTGCATCACCGAGTAGCCGCGTGTGCAGAACTCGCCGGTCTCGCCGCGTGGCAATGTCTCGCCGGTTGCCGGGTCGGCAATGCGAATCTCCACGTGCGGGTGGGCGCGGCCCACGGTGGCGGTGCGATGGTGCAGCGAATCGTCGGGCAGAGTCTGGGTGGAAACGGGGGAGGTTTCGGTCATGCCGTAGCAAATGGTGACGTCGCGCATGTGCATCTGATCCACGCACTGCTTCATCACTTCCACCGGGCACGGCGAACCAGCCATCACGCCCGTCCGCAGCGACGTCAGGTCGTACGACGCATAGTCATCGAGCGCCAGTTCGGCGATGAACATGGTGGGCACCCCGTACAACGCGGTGCAGCGTTCCTGTTCTACGGCTCGCAGCACGGCGGTGGGGTCGAACGCGTCGCCGGGAATCACCATCGTGGCACCGTGCGATGTGCACCCGAGGTTGCCCATCACCATCCCGAAGCAGTGGTAGAACGGCACCGGAATGCACATGCGGTCGGACGCGGTGATGCGCTGCAATTCGGTCATGAAGTAGCCGTTGTTCAGGATGTTCCGATGCGTGAGCGTGGCACCCTTCGGGAACCCGGTGGTGCCCGACGTGTATTGGATGTTGATCGGGTCGTCGCAGTTCAGTGCGTCGCGCCGACCGTCGAGGTCGGCGTCGGACACGGAGTCGGTGCCAGCCGCCAGTTCGTTCCAGTCGTCGGTCCAGAAGAACACGGACCTCTCGAGTATGGGGCACTCGCCAGCGATCGACGCGAGCATCTCCACGTAGTTCGACGTCTTGAACTGGGGTGCGGCGATCGCCCAGCGGCACCCCGACTGGTTGACGGCGTACGCCAACTCGTGGGTGCGGTACGCAGGGTTGAGGTTGACCAGGATCACACCGATCTCGGCGGTGGCGTACTGGGTGAGCGTCCACTCGGCGTAGTTCGGGGCCCACAGCCCGACTCGGTCGCCCTTCTGGAGCCCTGCTGCCATGAGTCCTTTCGCCAGATTGCGAACCCGTTGGTGAAACTCCGCGTACGTCCAGCGGATGTCTTGATGCAACGCCACGAGCGCCTCGCCCGACCCGTGGCGCGCAACGGTGGCCGCCAGGTTCGCAGGAATGGTGTCGGTGAGCAGAGCGGGTTCAAGCGGACCGCGTTCGTAGGAAAGTTCCCCCATGAGCCCACGTTACGTCCGCGCCGACGCGCACATCGGACCGGCGGCCAGCGACTCCGTTGTCGTGACGGGTCTACGCTCGGCTGATGGCCGACACCACGCCCGGGATGGTTTGTGCGCACCATCACCTGTATTCCACGCTGGCCCGCGGGATGCCCGCCCCGCCCCGCCAGCCAACGGCATTCAGCGAGATTCTCGAACAGGTGTGGTGGCGTCTCGACGCGGCGCTCGACCTCGACATGATTCGCGCCAGCGCACTGCTGGGGGCCACCGAGGCGCTGATGAGTGGTACGACCGCGATCGTCGACCACCACGAGAGCCCCAACGCGATCGAAGGCAGTCTCGACGTGATCGCCGACGCGTGCGCAGAAGTGGGCGTGCGCGTGCTGTGCGCGTACGGCGTCACCGATCGCCACGGAGCCGAAGGCGCTCGGCGCGGTCTCGCCGAGAACGAACGGTTCATCCGCGCGGGAGGAAATGGTCTGGTCGGCGTGCACGCTGCGTTCACGTGTACCGACGACACGCTGCACGCGGCCGCCGGGCTGGCTGCCGACCTCGGCGTGGGCGTGCACATCCACGTGGCCGAGGGCCCGGCGGATCACGCGGCCGGTTCGCGACTCGAGGCGCTGGCACAGGACGACTGGCTGCTGGTGCACTGCGTGTCGCTCGATCGAGATCTGCCCGGCACGATCGCCCACAACCCACGTAGCAACATGAACAACGCTGTCGGCTACGCCCGGCCGGCGCTCCGCCCGAACCGGATCGTGTTGGGCACCGATGGCATCGGTGCCGACATGCTCGAAGAGTTCCGGCTCGCCTTCGTTGCGCATCGCGCCGACGATGTGACCGCGTCGCCCGACACCGCGGCCAGTTGGCTCTCGAACTCATACCGGTTGATGCCGGAAGCGGCCGACGACGTGGTCACGTGGAACTACGACCATGCCGATTCGCCGTGGCACGTCGCGTTCACGCCCGGGATCCGTGCGACCAAGGTGGTGACCGGCGACGGCGAGGAGTTGCTCAGCAACGGGTTGCCCACTCGTGTGGATCTGGCTGAGGTTCGCGCGAAGGCCGCCGAACAGGCCGCCCGGCTGCACGCGCGTCTCTAGTCGCGACCAGGGCGCGGGTTCGCGTCACCGCGATTTCAATCGGAATTCCGCTGCAGTTCAGGCCGTAGACGAAAGTCACACGTGGTTTTCCGAACGGATGACCGATACTGGGCGTGTGCGCTTTCTGAATCGATTCACCTCAGCGACTCCTGCTGCGTTGGGTTGGCTCTCGGCGCGCGCCTGGACCCGCGCTGGTGCCATGGCCGCAGTGCTCGCCACCACCCCCCGGCGGCGAGCACTCACCGCGGCACGCCGGGTGGCGATCCACCTGACCGGGTCGATGATGTTGTCGATTGGAGTGGCGCTGATGCTCTGGAACGACTTCGGCCCCGGCCCGCTCGACGTGTTCATCGTCGCCATCGGGAAGCACACGGGCATCCCGCTCGCGTTCGCACTCTGGGCGACGGTCGGGTCGCTGCTCGGAATTGCCTGGCTGATGGGGCGCAAGCCCGGCCTCGGCAGCCTGGCCACGCCGATTGTCATCGGCCCAGCGATTCAGGGCTTCCTGGAGGTCTTTTCGCAGTTCGATGCCCCGTCCGCAGTGCCATTGAAGATCATGGTGCAGCTGGTGGCGATCACGATCGTCGGCGTCGGGGCAGGAGCGATCATCGCGTCCGGGCTCGGAGCCGGCATGGGCGAGCTGTTGGCGAAGGCTGCATCAGACAAGAGCGGGCAACCCGAGCCTCTGGTGCGCGTGGGCTTCGAGATGACCTGGCTGACCACCGGCCTGCTGCTGGGTGGCCCGTTCGGATTCGGCACCCTGATCGTTGCCCTCACCATCGGGCCCGCTGTGGGGCGGGGCTACCGCTTGGTCGACCGTGGGCTCAGCGGCGTCGGTGACGTAGCCCGTCGTCAGATCGATGCACACCGGGTGGCAACGCCCGTCGCCTGCGCCAGCTGAACCCGAGCCTTCCCAAATCGGCCACCGTCTGGTGCGGCTGCATGGCGCTGCGTGCAAGGATGGGTAGATGGATCAGGTAGCTCTCTATCTGCAAGATGCCCACCCGATGCGCGAAGGCATCGAACTGGTGCAGTACGCAGAGTCGAAGGGTTTCGATGCTGTGTGGCAGGCCGACAGTCGTCTCGTGCGCGATGCCGTCGTGCCCATGGCGGCGTTCGGTGCCACGACCAACACGATCAAGATCGGTTCCGGCGTGATCGACATCTGGACCCGCAACCCGGCCCGCCTCGCGAGCACCTTCTCCACGCTCGACGACCTGGCACCTGGGCGATTCATCTGCGGGTTGGGTGCATGGTGGGATCCGCTCGCGGCGAAGGTCGGCATCGATCGCGCCCGCCCGCTCACCGTGATGCGTGAAGTGGTCACAGCGGTGC
>DATKCX010000072.1:0-3054 GCA_035512975.1 Ilumatobacter sp. | reverse complement strand
ATGCCACGCGCCGTGCTTGCAGCCTTCCAAGGTGCCGGTGGGGAACTGCTCGCGGCGATGCGCGCGACCGAGATCTTGTGCGAAGGCGAGCGAGTTCGCGGCGTTCGGCTCGAAGACGGCACGCTACGGACGGCTTCGGTCGTGGTGTCGGCGTGCGATCCGCATCGCACGTTCCTGCATTGGCTCACGAATCCTCCGCCCGCCGCGACGAGCATGATCAACCGGTGGAAATCGATGCCTCAAGTCGACGGCTACGAGTCGAAACTCGACGTCATCGTCAGCGAGCCTCCGATCTTGAAGGCGCTCGGCACCCCGACGGCGAGCACGTTGGCGGTGGCACCGTCGCTCGCCAGCATCGACGACGGCTATCGACGCATGTTGGCCGGCGAGATGCTCGACGAACCGGCGCTGTTGGTGAATACACCCACGGTGCTCGACGCCTCGATGGTGTCGTCGCCAGAACGCGCAGGCACCCACGTGGTGAGCCTGGAAGTGCTGTACACGCCGTACGCGTTGCGTGGGGGGTGGGCGCGATCCACCGAGCCGCGCCGGTGGTTGGAATTGTTCGGCGATCTGTGCGAGCCAGGTTTCGTCGATTCGATCATCGACTACCGAGCGATGACACCCGATGTGTACGAGCGTGACTTCCACCTGCCAGCTGGCCACGCGACGAGTTTTGCGGGCGGCCCGCTGGCGGTGTTCCGGCAGAAGCATCCCGAACTCACGAAGTACCAAACCGCCATTGGCGGCCTCTACATCACCGGCGCAGCAACGTTCCCGGGTGCTGGAATCTGGGGTGCATCGGGTCGCAACTGCGCCACAGTCATCCTCCAGCAGACCGAACGTGGGGTCTGACCCCGGCCTTCATGACCTGGCCCTCATGACTGGCCCTGATGACCTGGCCTTGATAACCCCGCCTTCATGACCGTGCTGTCAGGCGTCGGCGACCGTCCAGTTGCGCTTGGCGACCGGCGGTTGATCACTCCACGGGAAGTTGATCCACTGATCGGTGCGCTTCCAGACGTAGTCGCATTTCACGACCGAGTGTGACTTCTCGTAGATGACCGCGGTACGAACCTCGCCGACCTTGCCGGCGCAGAACTCCTCGACACTCTTGAGCGTGTGACCAGTGTCGGCCACGTCGTCGACGATCAGCAGTTTCGCCTCGGTCAGGTCTGCGAAATCAGGTGCCGGTGGCAGGATGCGCGGTACTTCGAGCCGCTCGTCGACGCCGGTGTAGAACTCGACGTTCATCGTGTAGGTGTTCTTGACCGACAATGCGTAACCCATCGCACCGCCGATCAGCAGACCGCCACGGGCGATCGACAACACCATGTCGGGTTCATACCCGTCGTCGGCGACCAACTGAGCGAGTTCGCGCGAGGCGATTCCGAACAAATCCCAGGTCAATATTTCGCGCTCGGCAGACATGAACAGGCACGATAGCCGTGCGCGTTACCCGGATTTCAGGGCAGGACGGGTTTCACACAACTTGTCCCCCAGACCCGGTTCAGGACACGCCCGTGATGTCGATCGGGCGCACCGGTACTCGGTCGAGCGCTACCTCGCGACCGGCCTGTCGCAAGGCGTCGCGGATCGCCGCCACGATTGCCGGGGTGACCGAAATACACGGCGGTTCGCCCACCCCTTTCGCTCCGAGCGGGGCGAGCGGCTCGTACTCCTCGACGAGTGCGGCAACGACCGGTGGCATGTCGAGCATGGTGGGCAGCAGATAGTCGGTGAAGCTCGCGTTGCGGATGCGACCGTCGATCTGGATGATCTCTTCCATCACCGCGAGCCCGAGACCCTGAGCGATGCCACCTTCGATCTGACCTCGGATCGACAGCGGGTTGAGCGCTACGCCGATGTCTTGCGCGGTCGCCACCTGCACCACCTTGACGAGACCGAGGTCGGGGTCGACGTCGACCACCGCCCGATGGGCGACGAACGCGAATGCCACATGGCAGTCGCCCTGGCCCTTCTCGTCGAGATCTTCGGTTGGGGCATGGCGGTACTCGCGGGTTTCGTCGAACGACACGCCGCCGGTCGCTTCGGCGACCGACATGCGGAACTCCCCCGACGAATCGACGATGTCGGTCCCTTCCACGCGGAGCGCGGCTGCGTCGACGCCGAACAGGTTGGCGACGTGTTCGAACATCACCGTTCGAACTGCCACGCACGCCGTCTTCACGGCACCCCCACTCATCCACGTCTGACGCGATGCCGACGTGGACCCGGCCGATCCGACGCCCGTATCGATCCGGTCGATGTCGACGTGATCGACACCGAGGATGGTTCGGGCGATCTGTGGTGCCAGCGTGACGAAGCCCTGTCCCACTTCTGACGTGGCGAACTTGAGCGTCACAACGCCGTCGGCGAGCCGGCACCTTGCGGTGGAGTAGTCGTCGAAGCCTTCTGAGTACATGAGGTTCTTCATCGACACGCCGTAGCCGATCCCTCGGAAGATGTGCGCCGCATCGGCGGTGCGACCCGCCCCGCCGGGGAGTCGCATCACATCGCCGTCGTGCCCGCCGATCGGTTCGTCGGGGAACGGCAGGGCCGCCGTCTCTCGAATGCACCGTTCGACCGGCGCGACCGACTCGAGGATCTGCCCGGTGATCATGGGGTCGCCGGTGCGAATGACGTTGCGGAGGCGAACTTCCACCGGGTCGAGTCCGCACGCATCGGCGAGCTTGTCGAGCTGTGATTCATGGGCGAAGCACGCCTGCACCACACCAAACCCACGCATGGCACCGCAGGGCAGGTGGTTGGTGCGAATCGCCCACCCATCGACGATGGCGTTCTCGCACCGGTACGGACCCTGCGTGTGGGTGATCGCGTTCAGCAGTACCGCCGATGACGTGGAAGCGTACGCCCCACCGTCGAACACGAATCGGGCTTCGATCTTGACGATCTCACCTGCCGACGTTGCGTGGTGCCGCATCCAGATGGTGGCCGGATGCCGATGCACGTGGCCGAGAAAGCTCTCGGCTCGGGTGTAGTGCATGCGCACGGGTCGCCCGAGCCGCAAGGCGAGCAGGCAGGTGTGGACCT
>DATKCX010000071.1:0-2724 GCA_035512975.1 Ilumatobacter sp. | reverse complement strand
CCAGTTGGTCGAGCGGGAGCCGGCGTACCGGTCCGTGTCGCCCCTCGGGTCGTCCCAGCGAAATGGTGGCGGCGATCACGACGTCGGTGGGGATGCCGAGGAGCTCTCGGAGCTCGGCGTCGACGGTGCCGTGCCAACCTGCGAGCACCCCGCCGTAGCCGAGGGCGCGCGCCGCCAACAACATGTTCTGGCAGGCGGGGTAAATCGACGAACCTTCGAACGAACTGGCTTCCCGGTAGCGCTGCAGGCACGGCAACACCAGCGCCGGGACATGTTCGAACTCGTCGACGAAGCGCTGCATCGTGTGCGCCATACGTGCTTTGGGCGAGTTGTCGATGCGACCAGACCCGACGTCGTAGGAATCGGCAGCACTCTTCGCGGTCCACATGTCACGTGCCGCCGCGCCGATGAGGCGTTTCGCGTCTTGCGACTTCGGGCCATCGGTCAGCACCACGAACCTGAACGGCTGCCGGTTCGATCCGCTCGGCGCGCGTGTGGCCCCGAACAAGATGGCACGCAAGTCGTGTGGTGGAATGGGTTCGCGGCGGTACCGCCGGATCGCACGCGTGGTGGTGAGGCCCTCGAGCAAGCCCACGGTGTCGGTGGGGAGCGCAGTGGTGGACAGATCCATCGGCGCTCCGGGTGCCGCGCTCAGCCGGGGTCGACTTCGATGGCGTCGAGGAACACGTCGACGTCTTCGTCGTTGCCGCCCACGAGCCACACGACGCTTGCGGGTTCGCCGTCTTCGTCCTCGTCCCACGGCATGACGCCGTCGATGGGGTAGCGATCGACGGTGATGTCGTCGTCGCCCTCGTTCACCGGGGCGATGATCGACATCTCCACCAGAGAGTCGGCTGGGTATCCGCTGAGCATGTCGATCAGTTCAGCGACAGTGATGCCGTCACGCGGTTCAAGGTCCATGCCGTCCTCCTCAGGATCGTTGTGGTTTGGATTCGGGTGATTGGATGCTGGTCGGTTTCAGAAGTCTTCGCCGAGCCAGGCGTCGGCGCGCTCGAGCAGGTACAGACTCACATGCTTACACCGTTCGAGTGCCTGAGCGACGGAACCATCGTTGTTCATGTACACATCGGACAGGTCGAGTGCGATTCGGGCAACGATCGACAGGCTCCGCTCGGGGGCGTCGGTGACGCTGGGAAATGAGTCGATCGCCGACACTTCGACCGGCAAGTCGAGCCCGCCCACACCCGCGACGTCGGTGGCCAGCACCAACAGGTCGGGCGGATTGGTCAGCGGAGGCAGCGTCCACGTGAACAGCATGGGGAACGTGTACCCAGACGGCGGATCGTCGTCGACATCGTCCATCCGCATGACTTCGTCTTCGAAGCCGAGCAACGCTCGCGGATCGACGTCGAGCGACAAATGTAGGTCGATCGGGCCGTTGCACGCCTCTTCTGGGTGCAGATCCACTTCCCAGAGTTGGCGCAACGAGTACGTTTCGACGAAGTGTCGCTCGTCGTGAACATGAAACCCGAAGTCGATGGCCTGACTTTTCAGATCGGCAACGAAACCGGCTACGTCGATGACTGCCACGCCGTCGACACTACCGTTCGAGCACGTGATCGATTCCAAGTTGACCAGCGCGATTGAATTGTTCCATGCCGCATCCGACGCGGTGAGCGCTGTGCTGGCCGCGAACTCGAACTGGGGAGCGAGCGGCGTACGCGACGGTCAGTACGCGGTAGATCTCGACGCGGACGCCGTGTGTATCGACGTGTTGCACGCCGCTGGGTTCCGGGTGTTGTCGGAGGAGAGCGGCATCACCGGCGACCCCGGCACCGCCAACGCGCCGATTGTCGTGGTCGATCCGCTCGATGGCTCCACGAACGCATCACGCCAGGTGCCGTGGTATGCAACCGCGCTCTGCCTGGTCGACGACGACGGGCCGGCCGCTGCCATGGTCGCGAACCATGCGACTCGCGAGCGGTTCGCGGCGATCCGTGGCGGCGGCGCTCATCGAGACGGCGAAACGATCGCTCCGTCGACGGTGACCGAGCTCCGCCACGCGCTGATCGGGCTGTCGGGCCTGCCGACGCACCACTACGGCTGGGCGCAGTACCGCACGATGGGTGCCTCGGCACCCGACATCTGCATGGTTGCCTGCGGGGTCACCGACGCCTGGGCCGACACCGGGTCGTATCACGGCGTGTGGGACTACTTGGCGTCGGTGTTGATCCTCACCGAGGCCGGCGGGGTGGCGACCGAGGTATCGGGCCTCGATCTCTGCGTGCTCGACCATCACGCTCGGCGCGGCCCGGTGGTGGCAGCGACGGCGGAACTGCTCGACCAGATCCTCGTCGAGCGTCGCCGCGGCGTCGTCCGCTAGCCCGGCGCAGTGATCGTCCGTCGTAGATTGGCCCCATGTATCGACAGCTGTTCATCAACGGGGGTTGGCGGGACGGATCCGATGGTGCCCGCATCGAAGTGGACGACCCGGCGACCGGTGAGATCATCGCGGAGGTTGCCGGCGGCACGCCCGCTGACGCGCTCGATGCCTGCGACGCGGCCGCGAGCGCTCAGAAATCGTGGGCCAACGTGGCACCGCGCGAACGCAGCGAGATCCTGCGGTCGTGTTGGCACACGCTGATCGACCACTCCGACGAACTCGCCTCGCTCATCGTGAGTGAACACGGCAAGCCGCTCGCCGACGCCAAGGGCGAAATCACCTACGCCGCCGAGTTCTTCCGTTGGAACGCCGAGGAGACC
>DATKCX010000070.1:0-3978 GCA_035512975.1 Ilumatobacter sp. | reverse complement strand
ATGCGTTGCCGGGTGCCGCATGCTCGGAGGCGACGTGCGTGATGTTCTACAACCTCGACGGCTACCTGCACTACCTCTACGACGTCTCCGCCGTTATCCTCGCCGACTGACGCCAGATCGTCTGATTGACGCCAGATCGTCCGATTGCTGCGTTGCGGATCGTCCTCGTTGCCCAAAGGCAACGTCGGACTCCCGCGCCTTGCACTCGAACGATCTGATCGTCAATCAGTTGTGAAAGATCGACTTTCAGCTGTCGTGACAAGGGCGCTTTCGCTGGGGTGACTCGGTCTGTTTGCTTGGGTAGGCTCTTGCTTGCGCGGGCTGACTTGATCGGAGCCAGCAGGCCCCGGCTCGCCCATCAGAAGAACACAACACCTGAAGGGGTACCCGCATGTCTGAAACTTCCGTTCTCGCGCAACACGACTTCCGTGTCGCCGACCTCACACTGGCACCGTTCGGCCGCAAGGAAATGATCCTCGCCGAGCACGAGATGCCCGGCTTGATGGCCATCCGCAAGGAATACGGTCCGTCGCAGCCGCTCGCCGGTGCACGCATCTCCGGCTCGTTGCACATGACCATCCAGACCGCCGTTCTCATCGAGACGCTCACCGAACTCGGTGCCGAAGTGCGCTGGGCCTCCTGCAACATCTTCTCCACCCAGGATCACGCGGCTGCCGCGATCGCTGTCGGCCCAACCGGCACTGCCGAAGAACCTCGCGGTGTTCCCGTGTTCGCCTGGAAGGGCGAGACGCTCGAGGAGTACTGGTGGTGCACCGAGCAGATGATGACCTGGCCCGCCGATGCCGATGGCTACGACGGCCCGAACATGATCCTCGACGACGGCGGCGACGCCACGATGCTGCTGCACAAGGGCGTCGAGTTCGAAGCCGCCGGTGCCGTGCCGGACCCCACCGAAGCACCGAACGCCGAGTTCGCCATCGTGCTCGGTCTCTTGCAGCGTTCGCTCAAGGCCGACGGCCAGAAGTGGACCCGCATGGGCCGCGAAGTCAAGGGTGTCACCGAAGAGACCACCACCGGTGTGAAGCGCCTCTACAAGATGTTCGCCGACGGCGACTTGCTGTTCCCGGCCATCAACGTCAACGACTCTGTCACCAAGTCGAAGTTCGACAACCTGTATGGCTGCCGCCACTCGTTGGTCGACGCGATCTGCCGCGCCACCGACGTCATGCTCGGTGGCAAGACCGCCCTCGTGCTCGGCTACGGCGACGTCGGCAAGGGATGTGTGCAGTCGCTGCGTGGTCAGGGTTGCCGAGTGCTCGTCACCGAGATCGACCCGATCAACGCGCTCCAGGCTGCCATGGAAGGCCTCGAAGTCGTGTTGATGGAAGACGTGGTCGGCAAGATCGATGTGTTCGTCACCGCTTCTGGCAACAGCCGCCTCATCACCGCCGAGCACATGGCAGCGATGAAGCACAACGCCATCGTGTGCAACATCGGCCACTTCGACAATGAGATCGACATGGAAGGCCTCGCCCGCACTGGTGCCACCCGCGACGAACTCAAGCCCGGCACCGACGTGTGGAAGTTCGAAGACGGGCATCAAATCTTGGTGCTGGCCGAAGGCCGCCTCGTGAACCTCGGCTGTGCTACTGGCCACCCGAGCTTCGTGATGAGCTGCTCGTTCTCCAATCAGGTGATCGCTCAGATCGAACTGTGGCAGCGCACCGACCAGTACCCGCTCGGTGTGTACGTGCTGCCCAAGCACCTCGACGAGAAGGTCGCCCGGCTGCACCTCGACGCACTGGGCGCGAAGCTCACGGTGCTCAGTGACGAGCAGGCGGAGTACCTGGGCATGGACCCGTCCGGACCCTTCAAGCCCGACAACTACCGCTACTGACACCGGATGCGTCCCTGACTGCGTTCCGTCTCGCCGCTTGTTGCCCAAAGGCAACTCGGAGCTCGCCGTGCCTTGTCAGGAACACATCCGATCGTCAGTAGTTTGCAGAGGCAACTCTGCAACACCCCGATGCGCATCATGTCGACATGTTGTTGAACTCGAACTGCGCAGGATGTCATCGGGTCGGGCCAGTGTTGTGTCGGGCGTGTCGCTTCGCCTTGCTCGCTCCGCCGAACATGCCGCGCAGCAGCGAGGTCGTCGCCGCCGTTCCGTTCGCCGGGCGCCCGCGCGATGTGCTGCTGGGCTTCAAGTACGGCAACCGACGTCAGCTCGCCCATCACTTTGCGGGTTTGCTCGTGAACCGGCTGGTCCAGTCGGGAGTTGATGGCACCGGCTTCGACGTGGTCACGTGGGCTCCCACATCGCGCGCACACCGCCAACGGCGCGGATTCGACCAAGCAGAAGTGGTCGCGAAGCGGGTCGCCGCTCAACTGGGGCTGCCTTGTCGGCGGCTGCTGGAGCGCGATCGCGCGTCGGTCGCTCAGACCGGGTTGGCTCGCATCGAGCGTTTGCACGGTCCCGTCTTCCGGGCGAGTCCCTCGGTTCGCGGCAAGCGGGTGCTTGTCATCGACGACGTGGTCACCACCGGTTCCACGTTGAGGTCTGCGGCCGCCGCCCTCCGAGAGGGCGGTGCCACCGCGGTCCAGCGTGCGGCCGTCGCCACCACTCCTGCGATCCCCGCTCGGCGTCGCCCCGCTGCGCCAGTCGCGCGGCGCGGCGCGGACGCGTTGAATGTCAGTGCCCTCCGCCCGCGCGCCGCATAGCACGCGAGTCGACCCCCAAAAGAGTCGAGTTCACGGGCAGAAAAGTCGAGTTCACGGGCTCCTCGTCGGAACCTGCCTTCCAGCAGGGGCCGGTAGGCTCCGAGGTTGCATGGGAATTCTCGATCGCATCCTCCGCGCGGGGGAAGGTAAGAAGCTCAAAGCGTTGCAGGGCATTGTGCCCGACATCAATGCCTTGAGCGATGAGTACAAGCGTCTGTCCGACGTGGAGCTGAAAGGCAAGACCGGCGAGTTTCGTGGGCGGATCGCCAACGGGGCGACACTCGACGACATTCTCGTCGAGGCGTTCGCGGTCATGCGCGAGGCGTCCGACCGAGTCATCGGGCAACGCCACTACGACGTGCAGATGATGGGCGGTGCAGCCCTCCACTTCGGTTGGGTGGCCGAACAGAAGACGGGTGAGGGCAAGACGCTCACTTCCACCCTGCCTGCGTACTTGAACGGTCTCGGCGGCAAGGGCGTGCACCTCGTCACGGTGAACGACTACCTGGCACGCCGTGACGCCGAGTGGATGGGGCGCATCCATCGCTGGCTCGGCCTGGAAGTCGGCCTCATCATTCCCGGGTTCAAAGAACGTCCAGAAGAGAAGCGCCGCAACTACGCCGCCGACATCACGTACGCCACCAACAACGAGGTCGGCTTCGACTACCTCCGCGACAACATGGCCCCGCGCCTCGACAACAAAGTCCAGCGCGGCCACAACTTCTGCATCGTCGACGAAGTCGACTCGATCCTCATCGACGAGGCGCGCACGCCACTCATCATCTCCGGTCGCGTCGGCGACGCCGCCAAGCTCTACTACCGCTTCGCATCCATCGTGCGCTCCCTGCAACGCGACATCGACTACGAAGTGGAAGAAGACAAGCGCGTCGTCGTGCCGCTCGAAGAGGGCATCAACAAGGTCGAGGCCGCTCTGGGCGTCGACAACCTGTACGACGATGTGTCGTCCAACCTGGTGCACCAGTTCTCCGTCGCGCTCAAAGCCAAAGAGCTGTACAAACGCGACAAGGACTACATCGTCCAAGGCGGCGAGGTGAAGATCGTCGATGAGTTCACCGGCCGAATCCTCGAAGGTCGTCGCTGGTCAGAAGGCATCCACCAAGCCGTGGAAGCCAAAGAAGGCGTGAAGATCAAAGAGGAGAACCAAACCCTCGCCACGATCACGCTGCAGAACTACTTCCGCATGTACGACAAGCTCGCCGGCATGACCGGCACCGCGCAAACCGAGGCGGCCGAGCTCATGAACACCTACGGCCTCGGCGTGGTGCCCATCCCCAC
>DATKCX010000069.1:0-10303 GCA_035512975.1 Ilumatobacter sp. | reverse complement strand
CACGATCGCATCGGGCGTGGCCACCGCCGATCGCTGGGTGGCGACCAGCCGCACGTCACCGCCGGTGGCGAACTGCAGCACCAGCGCGGCGGACGCCTCGTCCAAAAGATGCGCATCCTCTACCGCGAGTACCACCGCCGCGCCGCCCGAGCGTTCCTGGAGCGACCTGCGAACGTGCAGGATCGCCGGCAGCGCCAGTTCTGCCATACCACCCGGCAACAGCGGAGCGAACGCTCCCAGCGGTACGTCGACGCTCGCCGGGGATCCGTTGATGCGAACCACCGCCGCGTCTGGGTCGATCTGTCCCACGATCTCGACCGCCAATCGGGACTTCCCGATGCCCGGCGGTCCGACGAGCATCACGCCTGCGCCGCCGCGCTCGAACACACGGCATGCTTGCTGCACGATCTCGTCGCGCCCGTGGAGTGGCGGTGGTGCGTCGGGCACGGGCCAAATTTGCCACACGCGACGCCGCCACACGGACTCTGCGCGGTCCGCTGACTTCTCCGCTCGACCTCCGGGCCTAGAGTTCGCGCCGTGGATCTGCTGTCGCGTCTCGGGGGGCCGGTTGCTGTGCAACGCTTGGCTGATCGCCTCTACGAGCTCCTCAGCGCCGATGGCGAACTCGGCCCCTTGTTCGCCCAGACACACCTCCCCAGCCAGAGCCAACGGTTGGCCGAATACTTCATCGAGGTCTGCGCGGACACGCACACCGTTGCCGGTGCCCCACCCGCTTCGGCGCAGCGGCTGCGGGCGGCCCACGCATCCCACCACGTCACCGACCGCCACTTCTCGATCATGGCGTCGCACCTCGCCGATCTGTTGTCCGAGCTCGAAGTCGACGACGACGCCGCCGCAGACCTCCTCGATCTCGTGGCCGCCCGCCGGGCCGACGTGGTGAGCGCCTCCACGGTCGCCGGTCAGTGGGAGCCCTTCGACCCCACCGTGTGAGACGTCCGCGAAAGTTGAGTCATCATGACTCAACTTTCCTCATCGGTAGGTTGCCATCGCAAATTCCTCCTCTAGAGTTGAGTGCATCCATAGCAAGTTCTCTGTTTCCCCCTGGAGGGTTCATCATGCCTAAGGCAGTCGGTATCGACCTCGGTACCACCAACTCCGTCGTCGCCGTGCTCGAAGCCGGTGAGCCGGTCGTCATCCCCAACTCCGAAGGCGGCCGCACCACGCCGTCGGTGGTGGCCTTCTCGAAGTCGGGCGAGGTGCTCGTCGGTGAAGTGGCCAAGCGCCAGGCCATCACCAACCCCGATCGCACGTTCCGGTCGATCAAGCGTCACATGGGCGAGGCATGGAAGAGCGACGACGTCGACGGCAAGCAGTACACGCCGCAGGAGATCTCGGCGCGCACACTCATGAAGTTGAAGCGCGATGCCGAGGCGTACCTGGGCGACACCGTCACCCAGGCCGTCATCACGGTTCCCGCGTACTTCGACGATGCCCAGCGAACCGCCACGAAGGAAGCCGGCACCATCGCAGGCCTCGAAGTGCTCCGCATCATCAACGAACCCACCGCTGCTGCGCTCGCCTACGGGCTCGACAAGGGCTCTGAAGACGAGACCATCCTCGTGTTCGACCTCGGCGGCGGCACGTTCGACGTGTCGGTGCTGGAAATCGGCGACGGCGTGTTCGAAGTGAAGTCCACTCACGGCGACACCAACCTCGGTGGCGACGACTGGGATCAGCGCATCATCGACTGGCTCGTCCAGCAGTTCAAGAGCGCCCAGGGCGTCGACCTGTCGGCCGACCGCAGGGCCACGCAGCGACTGAAGGAAGCCGCCGAGAAGGCCAAGATCGAACTCAGCCAGGTGCAATCCACCCAGATCAACCTGCCGTTCATCACCGCCAACGCCGACGGCCCGTTGCACCTCGACGAGCAGCTCACCCGCGCCAAGTTCCAAGAGATGACCAGCGACCTCATCGAGCGTTGCCGCATCCCGTTCGAGCAGGCGTTGAAAGATGCCGGCATCCACAAGGGTGACCTGCATCACGTCATCCTCGTGGGTGGTTCCACCCGGATGCCCGCCGTCACCGAACTGGTCCAGTCGATGACCGGTAAAGAGCCGAACAAGTCGGTCAACCCCGACGAAGTGGTCGCCGTTGGTGCCGCCGTGCAGGCTGGCGTGTTGCGGGGCGACGTGAAAGACGTGCTGTTGCTCGACGTCACCCCGCTCAGCCTGGGTATCGAGACCAAGGGTGGCGTGATGACCAAGCTCATCGAGCGCAACACCACCATCCCCACCAAGGCCAGCCAAACGTTCACCACCGCCGACGACATGCAACCGTCCGTGGAAATCCACGTGCTGCAGGGCGAGCGTGAAATGGCCAGCTACAACAAGACCCTCGGCAAGTTCCAGCTCGTCGATCTGCCGCCCGCCCCGCGTGGCGTGCCCCAGATCGAAGTGGTGTTCGACATCGACGCGAACGGCATCGTGCACGTGTCGGCGAAAGACCGGGCCACCAACAAAGAGCAGTCGATGACCATCACCGGTCAGTCCACCCTCGACAAGGACCTCATCGACCAGATGGTGAAAGACGCAGAAGCGCACGCCGACGAAGACAAGCAGCGTCGGGCCGAAGCCGAAGTTCGCAACAACGCCGACTCGCTCGTGTACCAAACCGAAAAGGTGCTCCGTGAGCAGGGCGACAAGGTGTCGGCCGACGACAAGGAAGCGGTCGAAACGCCGCTTGCTGCGCTGAAGACCGCACTTGCAGGTAACGACTTGGAAGCGATGAAGGCGGCGACCGAGTCGTTGTCGGCAGCCAGCCAGGCGTTCAGCCAGAAGTTGTACGAAGCTGCCGCCCGCGACACCGATGCGGCGGGCACGTCGGCGAGTGGTCAAGACACCGACGCCGGCTCGGTGAACGACGACGACATCGTCGACGCCGAGGTGGTGGACGAGAGCGAAGCGTCATGAGCGACGTCACCGGCGACGCGGGTGACCCCAACGGTGACCCACATGGCGACGCGGAGCGTGGCAGCGAGGTCGACGACTACACCGGAGAAGTCCCCCGTGTCGACCCGACCGAACTGCATCACGCGGCCGCCGCCGGGGCGACGCCATCGGGCTTCGGTGACGGCGATGTAGCCGACATCGAAGACTCCTTCGCCAACATCGAAGCCGAATTCGCGGCCGAACTCACACCGGCCGTTTTCGCGGAACTCAGCGCGGAGCGTGATCAATACCGCGACTTGGCGATGCGTTCACAAGCCGACTTCGAGAATTTTCGGAAGCGGACAGCAGCTCAAGCCGAAGGTGCCGTCGACCGGGCAACCGGTCGGCTCGCCGAGGCACTGCTGCCGGTGCTCGACGCGGCGGAAGCAGCGTTCCTCCAACATCCCGACGAGGTGGAGCCACTCCTCAACGTGTTGCTGTCCGAGCTGAAGAAGCACGGCCTGGAAATGCTCAATCTCGCCGGCGAGCCGTTCGACCCGGCCGTCGCCGATGCCGTCGCTCACGAACCGGGTGATGGCGGCGACGTCGTGGTGGCCGAAGTACTCCGCAGCGGCTACCTCTGGCGCGGCAAGACATTGCGCCCAGCAATGGTCCGCACCCGCGACTGACACGCCTGGTGCCAGGCACCAGGCGTGTCACCAACATCGTGAAACCGAGGAGGTGACACCGAGATGAATGCTCCCAAAGAATGGTATGACACCGACTACTACCAGGCGCTCGGTGTCGCCGCCGACGCTACGGTGAAAGACGTCACCAAGGCGTACCGCAAGCTCGCCCGCGAACTGCACCCCGACAAGAACCCTGGCGACGCTGCGGCCGAAGAGCGGTTCAAGAAGGTCTCGGCCGCATATCACGTACTCGGTGATGTGGAACGCCGCAAGGAGTACGACGAGATCCGACGCCTCGGCCCCATGGCGGGCGGCGGCCACGGGGGCGGCCCCGGAGGGTTCACGTTCAATGCTGGCAATGGTGGCTTCGGCGGCGACGTCGGCGACCTGCTGGGCCAGATGTTCAACCGCAGCGGCCGCCAAAGTGGCCGCGGCGGAGTGGGCCCACAACGCGGTGCCGACGTCAGCGCCCGGCTCACCATGGACTTCGTCGATGCGGTGAACGGGATCACCACCGCACTGCACCTCACCAGCGACGCTCGATGCTCCACGTGCGGCGGCAACGGTGCCAAGCCGGGTACCACCCCCACCGCGTGTGGAGTGTGCGGCGGGCGGGGCGTGGTCGACGACAACCAAGGAATGTTCTCGTTCTCCTCGCCGTGCAAGGTGTGCCGCGGTACCGGTTCGATCATCGTCGATCCGTGCGGCACGTGCCACGGGTCGGGCGTGGAACGACGGCCCCGTGAGGTCAAAGTCCGCATTCCTGCCGGAGTGAACGACGGCCAAACCATTCGTCTCGCGGGGCGCGGTGCACCGGGTCGAAACGGCGGCCCGGCCGGTGACCTGCTCGTCGAGATCAGCGTCATCGCTCACGACCGCTTCGCACGGTCGGGCGACAATCTCACCGTCAAGGTTCCGATCACCTTTCCGCAGGCGGCGCTCGGGGCCGACATCGCTGTGCCCACACTCGACGGCGGCACGGTCACGATGTCGATCAAGCCAGGAACGCAAAGCGGTTCTCGGCACCGGGTGAAGGGTCGCGGCATCACGATCACGAACAAGGCGGGCGATCGCGTCGGAGACCTCATCGTCACGGTCGACGTGGCCGTGCCCACCTCGCTCACCGACAGCCAACGAGCGGCGATCGAGCAATTTGCGGCGGCGAGTACTGTGGACGGTGAGTCGTCATGAGTCCTCGTAGCCACCACTCCGCCGTGTACGTGATCTCGGTCGCCGCCGAGCTCGCTGGCATGCATCCGCAGACGTTGCGCATCTACGAACGTCGCGGGCTGGTGCAACCTGCACGCACCGAGGGCGGCAATCGCCGGTACAGCGATGCCGACATCGAGGTGCTGTCACGGATCTCCGAACTCGCCGAGCAAGGCATGAATCTGGAGGGCATTCGCCGAGTGATGGAACTCGAAGCGGAAGTCAATCGCCTACGCGACGAGCTTCGAGCCGCGCAGTCGGCGGCGCGCACCGCCCGATCCGACGCCGAGCGCAGTCAACGCCGTGATCTCGTCCCGTTGCGGCAGGCCGTGGCGGTATTCACCGACCGACCTCAGTTCCCCGGCTCCTGACACGTTCCATCATCCGACATGATGAGGAATTGAGCTGCGGGCGCGGCGGTTGGCTGGCAAGCTAGACGAGTGATCTCCGACGCGATCCCTTGGCGCCGGGCGTTCGCCGGAATTCTGGCTGCGATCGTGGTGTGCGTTGGTGTGGTGGTGGTGTTGCGGGCTGATGGTTTCAGCGCCGTCGACGCCACCGCGCCTCGAGCGACACGTTGGTTCGTCGACCCGGCATCCGGCCGAATCGCGTTGGCGGACGGATTCTCGGGGCGAACGCTGGCGCGCATCGACGTGGGCCCCGATGGTTCGGTGCTCGAGGTCGCCCAGAACGGCGGAGTGGCGGCCGTGGTCGATCGGTCAGCCGGAACCGCTCGGTCGATCGATGCATCGGCGCTGCGTATCGGCCCGGCCCAGTCGCTCGGCCTCATCGCTCAGGCGGCGGCCATCGTCGGCGTGTCGCAGCCCGGCATCATCGCCGTCGCTCCCGAAGGAGCCGAGGGTCTCCTCGTGCCGGCCGAAGGCGATTCGATTCCGTTCGACCTCGTCGCTGCCGGAGCCGGCGACGCCACGCGCATCGCACCCGACGGTGGCGTGTGGACCTTTGCCGCCGGAACGTTCGCACGCATCACCACCAGCACCCGCGACACCTACGCATCCGGTCTCACCACCGCCCGATTCACGCTGGTGGGAAACGAGCCCTTCCTGCTCGACGAGCAACGCTCGCGGACCAGGTTTTCCGACGGCGACTGGGTGGATCTTCCGGGCGGTGTCGCCGTCTCTGAAGTCGTGCTGCAGCAGACTGGCCCCGAAGATACCTGCGGTTGGCTCGCAACCGACGACGTGTTGCAATGCATCGGCGTGAACGGTGTCGAGCGCTCGATCACCGTCGCCGGTCTCGATGCGGCGGGCGGAGACATGTTTGCCATCGGTGGTCGCGCCGGGGCGATCGTTCATCGTTCAACGTCGTCACTCGTTCGGTTCGACTGGCGCGCTGGCGTGGTGCTGGACGATGTGGAAGCCAACGTCCCTGCAGGGAGCACACTGCGCATATGGGCTGCGATCGACCTGGTGTGGGTGGATCAGACCAACGGCGACCTGGTGTGGGCGGTGCACCCGTGGGGTCTGAACGTCATTCGCAAAGACGACAGCGCGTCGCCACTCCTGGGTGACTCGGGGGAAGTGTTGGAAGACGGTTCCGCGGGCGCGGCCGGTGCCGCTGCCAGCCCGTCAGAGGTTGTGGGGTCAGGCGATCGCGAGCCCGACAACAACGGAATCGATGACCCGCCGGTGGCGGTGGACGACACCGTCACGGCACGCAGCGGTGCGAGTGTTCCGATAGCAGTCACCGCGAATGACTTCGATCCAGACGGTGAAGCAGTGGCGCTCTTCTCGGCGACCGAACCATCGAACGGTGCGGTCAACATCGTCAGCGCGACCACGCTGACGTATCTGCCGTCGTCGGGATTCGTGGGCACCGACCAGTTCGAGTACACCATCGTCGACGGCAACGGCACCGAAGCCACCGCGACCGTCCGCGTGCAGTTGCTGCCGACGGATGCACCCAACCGGGCACCCGTCGGCTCGCCGGACGCGGCAGAGACCGGTGCCGACACGCCTGTCGTCATCGACGTGCTCATCAACGACGTCGACCCTGAACGAGACGCACTGCGGATCGGCTCGTTCACCCCGGCCGACGTCGGCGGTGCCATCGCTGAAGTGCCCACACCTTCTGGTCTGCCCGGCTTGCGGTACACACCACCGGCAGGGGCGTCGGGCACCGCGACGTTCACGTACCGACCGCTCGACTCCTTCGGCGCAACTGGCGACCCGGTGACGGTCACGATCCACATCGCCCAGCCGACCGACGTGAACCGGCCACCGGTGGTGAAGCCCGACGCCGTTCGAGTGCGTCGCGACATCGCGGTCACGGTGCCGGTTCTCGCCAACGATCGCGACCCTGACGGCGACCGGTTGTCGGTCGGCTTGGTGGAACCCATCCCTCGTGGCCTCGACCTGAGTGTTGATGGCGAGCAGCTGGTCGTGGTGGCGCGCGCCGGCGCAGCGGACCTGACGCCGTTTGCGTACTCCGTCGACGATGGGCACGGAAACGTCGTCAACGGGTCGGTGCTGGTGGTGCTCGTGTCTGACCTGGAGCCGAACCGGCCGCCGGTGGCCAACGCCGACTTCGCGACCGTGGTCGAGGGCACTCCGCAAACGATCGACGTGCTCGTGAACGACAGCGACCCCGACTTCGATCCGCTGATCTTGACCGACGTCGCACCGGGCACCGGCAGTGCGGCAGGTTCGGTGAGAATCCAAGGCGACCGGGTGCTGTACACCCCAGCACCGAACGCCGCCGATCAAGACTCGTCGCTCGACCGGTTCACGTACACCATTTCCGACGGCAACGGCAATGAGGCCATTGGCACGGTTGCGGTGCGCGTGTTGACCGAACGCATCGCTGCCCCACCCTCGGCCCAAGACGATGCGGCCACGACGGAGGTGGACGTGCCGGTCACGCTCGAAGTGCTGCGCAACGACGTCGATCCGTCCGGTGATCAACCCACGCTGGTGGGAACGCCGGGTTGCCCGTCGGGCGGTTCGGCCACGGTTACCGCCGACCAGCGCGTGACGTTCACCCCACCGCCAGGGCAATCGGGCGTGTTCCGATGCACATACGAGGTGGTCAACAGCCAAGGCTTGCGGGCCACCGCCTCGATCGTGGTCAGCGTCATTCCTCCAGCGGTCAACAACGTCGCTCCGCTGGTGGTCGACGAGGAAGTGACGGTCACGATCGGCGAAACCGTGGTGGTCGATGTGTTGGCGAACGACATCGACCCCGACGGCAGCGCCGCTTCGTTGCGGCTTCTGTCATCCACCACCCCGGTCCTTGGCGTGGCAGTGCGCTCGGGCCGCACGATCACGTTCGACGCGGGCAGCGTGGCGGGCGTCGTCACCATCACCTACCAGGTGGGAGACGATGCTGGCGGGGTGTCGAGCGGTCGTCTGATCATCCGAATCGTCGAACCCGTACCGCAACCCCCGCTCGCCGTCGCCGACCGCAGGTCGATTGTGGGTCCCGGCGTACGCACCGTGATCGACGTGGTCGAGAACGACAGCGACCCTGACGGAACGAACGCGGAGCTGACTGTCCGGTCCGCAACCCTCCTGTCGGGCACGGCGACCGTGGGCGTGGGTGCTCGGTCGGTGGTGATCGTGCCCGACCCGGCGTTCGTCGGCGACGTGGTGGCGCAGTACGTCATCGTCGACGCCGACGGTCTCACATCGATCTCCACCGTCACGCTCACCATCACTGCCGCACCGAACCGTGCGCCGATCGCCCGCGACGACACGGCCGACGTCCTCAACGGCGGTTCGGTCACCGTGCCGATTGCGTTGAACGACGAGGATCCCGACGGCGATCCGCTGACGTTCTCGATCACCGCGCCGCCTGTCGGCAACCTCGGAACCGCTCAGATCGAGGGTTCGTCGTTGGTGTTCTCGGCCACCCCCGGCAGCAGCGGCATCGCCGTGATCGGGTATTCGGTGACCGACGGCGAACTCACCGCCACCGCCGTCGCCCGTATCAATGTGCAGGCGTGCACCGTTGGCGCACCCGTGGCACCCGACCTGAACCTGTCGACGGGCTACCAAGAACCGATCTTCATCGACCTCACCCAATCAGCGATCAACGGAACGGTGATCAACGTGGGGCCGCCGCTCAATGGGCCAACTGGCGTGTACAACCCGCCAGCCGGCGAGAACGGCGTCGTCCAGTTCTCGTACAGCGTGCGCAACACCTGTGGCATCGTCGACGTGGGCATGGTGAGCATCGACGTGAACCAGGCACCGCTCGCGCGTCCGACGACACTGCAACTGGGGCGCAACGACATCGTCGACGTGCCGGTGAGCGCCCTCGCTTCAGACGGCGAGCCATTGGTGATCACGTCGGTGTCCGGTGATACCGGGGCGGTGGAAGTCATCGACAGCAATCGTGCCCTGCGGATCAGCCCTGCGGGTCGCTCGGGGACGCTCGACGTCGAGGTCGTCGTCGCGGATCCCGGTGGACTGCAAGCCACCGTTGCCCTCACGATCACGCTGATCAACCAGGTGCCCATCGCGCACCCAGATGCGGCTGAGATCACGAACCTGCCCATCACGATCGACGTGCTTGCGAACGACACCGATCCCGACGGCGACAGCTTGGTCGTCACCGCCACGCCGGCGAGCATCACGTTCAGCAACGGTGGGTCTGGCACGGTCGAGGTGCTGGCTGATCAGACGGTGCGGGTCAGCCCGGGCAGCGGCGCTGGGACTGCCATCTTCACGTACGTCGCCGTCGACGCGCTGGGTGCCGCGTCCACCGCCGCGGAGGTGACCGTTTCGGCGAACGCGTCACCTGTTGCCCCGCTCGTCGTGGTCACCATTCCGTACCAGGAGACCGTGGTCGTGCCGGTAGCGGCGACCGACCCCGACAACGACCCACTCACCCTGACCGTCGAACCCTCGGCGCAGCTGGGGACCTTCGTCGACGGCTTGAACGTCTCGATCACCGCGCTTCCGGCAACGCCCGGATCGGTCATCGATCTGTCGTACACGGTGACCGACCCTGGCGGCCGCACAGCAACGAACGTGATCCGCGTCACCGTCGACCAACCGACGACCACCACGACGGTTCCCGACACCACCACGACTACCTTGCCCGACAGCACGACGACCACCACGACGACTCCCACAACGACGACCACCACCACAACGACCGCAACGACCACGACGACCACGTCGCCGTAGCGACCAATCCGCTGACGCGTCTGGCACGCTGGTGCCATGGACGCCACCGACGACCTGTTCGTCACCCGCACCGTGCGAGTGCCGCGCCGCGAACTCGACGTGACGTTCTCACCGTCTGGCGGCCCAGGCGGTCAACATGCGAACAAGACCGCGACACGGGTGGAGTTGCGATTCGACATCGCCTCGTCGTCGGCGTTCTCCGATGCCCAACGCGCCCGCCTGATCGACAAGGTCGGCGAACAGGTACGCATCGTGGTCGACGAACATCGCAGCCAGCTCCGCAATCGCGCGCTTGCCGAAGAACGCCTCGTGGCCCGTCTGGCTGCCGGCTTGCACCAAGAGGCGCAGCGACGCGCCACGCGGC
>DATKCX010000068.1:0-2979 GCA_035512975.1 Ilumatobacter sp. | reverse complement strand
ATCAGCGTTCGGTCGAGGTCGAAGAACGCTGCGCTCGGACCAGACCGTGAGACTGGGGCGTATTCGCTCATGAGCCCGAGGGTATCGAATCGGCAGGCGCGGCCTCGGCCACGACCTTTTCCATGAACAGGCTGATCGGGTGATCGACGTAGCCGCCGAACGCAGGGCACGGCCGATATCCCGAACGCTCGTACAGGGCGATTGCCGATGTGAACGCGCGTGACGTTTCGAGTCGCAGCGCGCTCACTCCCTTGCCCCGGGCGGTCGCTTCGATCGCGTCGAGGATCAGCCGCGAGATTCCTCGCCCTCGATGAGTGGCCAGGACATGCATCGACTTGACCTCACCCCAATCAGGGGCCCGATGAGCGAACGCCCCGATGCCGATCGCATCGGAACTGCCATCACCGCCGTCACGGTCGAACGCGGCGAAGAACGTGATCGACGGGTCGAGCAGCCCGGCAAGGTCGAGCCGGTGGCAGGCCTCGGGTGGCGTGTCGGTGTCGCTGTCCATCGATGCGACGTGGACGGCGATCACCGGGGTGACGCGTTCGTCGTCGGGGCGAACCTCGACCACGGTGACGCCCGGTGCGCCGGTCACGAGCGGACCCCGCCGCGCCAGCGGATTCGGTCGGCGGGAGCGAACGCGATCGCGGTGCGCAGACTCGAGGCGCGGGCGGCCAGAAGGTCGGCCGGTGCGCCCTCGATCAGGCCGCTGGGTCGGCGCAGCGCGTCCGCGGACGCTTTCGACACCGTGTCCCATGCTTCGTTGATCAGCGTGTGTCCGGCCATGACCATCAGGTTGGCGGTGTCGAACGGGTCGGCGCGCCCGGTCGGATTGAACGGGTCTTGCAGGTTGTCGGCACCGGCGGCCACGGTCACCCCGGCGGCGCGCAGAGCCTCGAGTGCCGTGAGCGCACGTGGCATGGGGCTCAGGCCACGGCCCTGCAGGTAGAGGTTGGTCTGGGGGAGCGCGATCACGACGATGCCCGCCTCGGCGACTCGCTCTGCGGTGGAGTGGCGTACGTCGAACGGCTGTTGGCCGAGGCTGACGCAGTGGCTGGCCGATGCGCCGAGTGTGAAGCCGCTCAGCACCCGTCGGGCGAGGGCGTCGAGCCCGTTCGCGGTCGGGTCGAGTGTCTCGTCGGTGTGGAGGTCGACGCCCACACCGAAGTCGGTTGCCACTTGCAACAACACGTCGGTGGCGCGGGCGATGTCGCGTTCGTTCTCGCCCTCCCGATACGGGCAGCCACCCACCAGGTCGGCACCTGTCTGCATCGCGTCGCGCAGCAGTGCGAGTTGGTCGGGCGTGTCAGCGGGCGAGCCCGCCAGCGCCACGATCTCCACGTCGATCACGTCGGCCACGCGCCGTTTCACTTCCACCAGGGCCGTCACGCTGACGAGTTGGTTTTCGAGCGTGGTGTCGGCGTGACTGCGCACAGCGACATACCCGTTGGCGGCCATCAGCCGCGCCGCCCGCTCTGCCCGCTCGACGGTCTCGTCGAAGTTCAGGAGGTGGCGGTGAGCGGTCATCGCTTCGATCGCACCGAACAGATCGCCCGTGGGATTGGGGATCAGCTCGGCCAGGAACGCCTTGTCGAGATGTGCATGCGGTTCCACCGGTGCCGGGAGGAGCACGTAGCCGGTGAGATCGATCGCGTCGCCTGGTGCGGGCGTGCTCGCCGCACTGGAAATCTGGGAAATCAACCCGTCGCGCAGCAACACGTCGACCACGTCACCCGACGCCAGAGTTGCGTTCGTGAGCAGCGTGTCGGCAACGGGGGTGGTCACGGATGCGACGATACCCAAGTCGATCGGGCGAGATGATCGACACGGCGCGTTGTCCTCGTCGCTGCCAGCCGACTTGGTCATCGTTGCCTCGATCCTCCCCGCGTTTGCCCAGATCCCAGGGAGCGTCAACTGTTGGCGGTTACGGGACGATCGTCGGAACGTCCAGCGTCGGTGCTCGCGACAGCCGCTCGTCGGCAGTAACCAATGTGGCGTCGAGATGGCTAGCCAGCACGACGTACAAGGCGTCGGCGATGGTCATCGAATCGCGCCGTTGCCACGCTTCACTGAGCAGCGGGCGCACTTCGGCTCGACGGAAGACTGATCGCTCGAGCATTTGTAAGGCGTCGTTTGCCTGCGCTGCGGTCAGGGCTTGGCTCAGCACCCCACGTCGGAGCGTGGATGCGACTTCGAGGTAGTAGTGCTCGGGCACCCACCACTCCGCATCGGCGGGGAGCCGCGCGGACAGTGCACGACCGCGAGTCGTGTCGAGCAGTAGTTCGACCCCGGCTGACGCGTCGAGGACGAATCGATTCACCCGTCTTCTGCCCGTGCCCCGGCAAGCAGCTCGGCGGCGGTGACGGTGAGGTCGAGCGGCTCGCCCTGCTGTAGCTCGTGGAGCCAAGCATCGAAAGACTCGGACGGCTCCTCGATGACGACCACCGCCGGGTCTGAGGTGAGGTCGTCTGCTCGCCGGGCCATGCGCAGCATCGTACAACGATCGATTCCGAGCGGCCACCCACGGGGCGGAGTGCGCCGCTGCCAAGCTTCGGTACGTATGTATGATGCGTACATGCCGAACAAGACGATCAGCGTTCCGGAGGACGTGGTGCCGATCATTGACGGGCTCGGTGTCCCGTTCTCTACCTGGGTTGCCGATCAGCTCCGGCATCACGCTGCCACCCACTCCGCGTTGGGTTTCGCTCAGCAGCTGCTGGCTGACGCCCAGCTTGCGAACGCCGAACCTCCAACAGGGGCGGAGTCATCGGCAGCGCTGGAGCGGATGGAGCGTTCCGCACCGTGGTAGCGAGAGGCGGTGTGTACTGGATCGATCTCGACAAACGCCGGCCGTGTGTGGTGGTGTCCTCCGACGATGTGCTGAGTGTGGATGTCTGGCAGACCCACGTCGTGCCAATCACTTCGAATGTCGGTCGAGCGGGCATCGCCGGGAACGTGTTGCTTCCCACCAAGGCA
>DATKCX010000067.1:0-13135 GCA_035512975.1 Ilumatobacter sp. | reverse complement strand
ACTCGATGTTTTCCACAAAACGCTGACCTGCGGTTTTGCAGCAAAACGAACACTTCCGAAAATGCCGAATCTAATTCGGCGGATTTGCGACCGCCTTTTGCGCAGTGATGTACCGGTACAGCAGGGTTGGTGGCTTTTCGGTTCGGCGCAGTCGGCCGACGTGTTGCGCCGCTCGTTCGATGGCGCAGTCGACGAGGGCCTGTCGGGCCTGGGCGTGGGGAGTGCATTTGCCGGCGAGAAGGCGTTGCACTGTTCGCCGGTGGACCCCGCTCCGCGCGGAGATTTCGGCGCTGGGCATTGTTCGTAACGCTGGTACGACGAGTTGTGTCCATTCGTGGTCGTCGGGTTCGTAGGTGTTGGTGTGCTCGGCGGTATCAGTGAGCAAGCCGATGGCGCGGGCGTCGAGGTCGTTGGCTTCCTTTCCGATGTAGGTGATCGGCTGGATGGCTCGAACGGGTCTGCGGATAAGGATCCCCGTGGTGTCGGCTCTCACGGGTTGGCCGTCGGCGGCGAGGGATTTGGATTCGGGGTGGGCGAGGTAACGATTGAGGACGTCGCGGTAGGTGCGTACGTGGACGCTGCTGGGCCGTTGGGTCCCGTCGATCGGTTGGGTGAGAATCCGAATTGGTAGCCCGGTGTTGCGATCGATCCATTCGAGAGCAAGCCATTGGGAAGCGTCGTTTTCGTAGGGAGCGACCGGCTGTGCGCCTGCCGGGTCTAGAGGATCGGGGTACGCGATGAGGAGGAAATTGCCGGGCTTGATTTGCTGGGCGTACGGAAGGTCGGCGTTGAGTGTGGAGAACCAATGCAGCGCTTCGGCGCTCGATACCGTCATGCGCGACACCGCTGGGTAGTCGAGCCAAGCGAAGTCCGAGTCAGGGGTGCGGAGGTAGGTCCAGGCCTGGTCGACCCACTCGGCAGCGTTGGGCGTGCGTTCGAGCGGGTTGAGGAGGTGGCCGAGGCCGTGACGTGAGCGTTTGGCGATGCTGTTGTCGGGACTGACGAGTTGGTAACGCTTTGCGGAGATGGCGAAACAGCGCAGTTCTCGTCGTCGTCCACGCGTGTCATAGTTCTGTCTTTCGAGACGCAGGATTGAGCCCTTCACGATTTCCGCGTTGTAAGGGTTGAGGTCACAGAAGCGGTCAACAATGGTGTCGACTTGCTTCCAGCTGAGAGCGCGCACGGTGGGGTCGTCGTGGCGGTCTTGTAGTGGACCAGTGGGACAGGCGATGGGCCCGCCGCGGCGGGTGGCGACGATGGCCATCGAGTCTGTGTCACAGAACATCCAGGATCCGCCGGCTTTGGTGACTTGGTTCTCGAGCAAAGCGAGCATGAGCCGCGCGGCGCCCGTGATGCAGGCGGCAATCGGCGGCATGCAGTATTCCCCTGGCTCTTCGGGTGTGCTGGTTGTCGTTGTGAACGTTGTGTTGTCGGCGTAGACCTTGATCGGTATTCGCTCTGTGTCGCGGTGGCGGTCGAATTGCGCGAGGCTGCCGAAGCCGCTGGCGTTGGCAAGCACTTTGAGAAACTGGTCGAGCCTCGATCGGTGCTTCTCGTCAAGGTCGTTTGCGGTTTGGGTGCGATGTCGGTGCTCAACGGCGGCGCGGAAGAAGTCCTCGCGTTTAGGGTCGATTGATATCTCGCCGCACAGCGCCACGCGCCTTAGCTCAGTGAGCGAACCCTCGCCGACGACTCGAAAAGCACGCCGAACCTGCGGCAACGGACCTCCGAGCAGTGCGGACGCGAGCACGTCTGCAAGCGGATACCAGGCGCTCCGATCTGACTGGAAGGGGTTGACGCCAATGCCCCACGTGTCGCTGCCTGCCTCGTATCGAGCGCGGACTGGCAGGATCGCTCCGTTGGGATCCACTTCTACCAACGTGTGCAGTCTCGGCCAGAGTGTGGGATCGAAGCAGCGATCGACGAGATTTGGTTCGGCGATGAGGGATCGGACCTCGTGTGTGGCATCGACGAGTTTGAGGTGGTCCGCCGTGATCAACGGCCAAGTGCCCATCAGGGCATTGCAGGTCATGTACATGGACCGAAAGTCGACGTAGGCAACCGGGAGTTCGACGCGCCGGATGCGGCATTCGGCGCGTCCGCCGTAGAAGGCTGCCATTCCGATCCCGTTGGTTTCGGCTGGGAAGTCAGGCCAGCGTTGCGCCGTTGCCGGGATTCCCATTCTCCGCCAGTAGGCGCGCCCGATTGTCGCCGCCGAGAATGCGTTCTGAGGTGGTAGATCGATCGGGTGTCGTCGATGCTCGATATTCGTCGCTCGAAACAGGGCAGCGGTCGCGGCGACATCGTCGCGGCAATACGCGATGTACTCTTCGTTGATCACCCCATGGGCTACGGCGCGCTTCTTATACGGCGATCCGAATCTGCCGCAGGCTGCCTCCAGGCTGAGCCCGCGTTCGTCAGAGTGAGCGAACGCAAGAGTGTGGAGATCGAGGAACCTTCCGCGGAAGAACTGGGTTCGGTCCATCGTTGAGCTGAACTGGATGAGCGTGCGATAGCGATCGATGTGACGTAGAAGAAGACGCGGTCGGTACTTGTGTTCCTGACCGTTGTGGTCCCAGAGCTGCAGCGAGATGCCGCCTCTGTTGCGGCCTCGGGCCGGTGCAGCCTTGATCGCGAGTCGGGAAAGATCGAAAGGAAGGTTGTAGCCGACAATGGTCGCTTGGTTGCGGTAGCCCCAGTGAAAGACCACTTCTTCCACGAACTGGCGTCTCGGCAATAGACGGATTTGACGCCAGTACCCGGGTGTGACTTCAGCCCGATGGTGCCGGACAAAGTCCCGCAACTCCGCGAAGCCGTCGGGATCACGTTCGGGGAGGTCGTCGGCATAGAAGAAGCCCTCTTCGATGCAGCACGTGCCGGGCTCGGCGTCGTCATGATCAATGAACACTCGCCACGACCCGAAGAGAAGTTGCTGCAGGCGGTCGGCAGAGGTCTCGCAGTCAAGGACGATCGTTCGATGCGGTGAAGTGCGGACTACCTGCGTTGGTCGCCACCTTGGCTTGTCGCCGTCGACTTGTTCTCGATCTTGGCGGACGGTCCAGGCCCGCAGTGCAACTGGCACAAACTCGAACGGCATTTTTCCTTCAGTGTCTTGATTCATTCGTCTGCTCCTTTGTAAGCGCCGAAGGTTTCGGCGCAGTCGCGTAGGGTGGCTGCCAATGGCGACCAGAACGGCTCGTCGCGCCCTGGCGCGAGACGCGCGCAGAACACTGCGATTCGTGCCAGTCGGAAAAGTCACAGCCGCCTGCGGGGTCCACTCGGTTGCTGTTGATGCGACGTCGAGGCGCTGACTTCTTAGGTCCTCGTGGGCAAGGTCATGGTGGAGGTGACATACGGGCGCAGTCAGCTCGGGATCGAGATACACGCCGCTCGGGTTCTTGCCGGTGAGGTGGTGCCATTCGGCGGCAATCTCACCGCAGAAGGGACAATCGAATTCGGCGGCGCGCATCAGTCCACCATCCGGTAGATCGATTCGAAGTCGAACTCGCCTCGTCGGCCCATCTCGTCGAGGACGTCGAGGTCCGTCTCCAATTCGACGCCACCGACGCTCTTGCCGAGGAACGGCGAGAGGGCAGTCGCGTCGCCTGTGTTGAGGTATTTCCGCACGGCAGCGTGGTATCTGCCGATCGACGACGCGGTGCGTGATCCGCGCACGTCCACGGGCTTCATGCGACCGCCCGAATAGACGTACATGGCGCGAAATAGCCGATCCGCTGCAGCGACTTGCCACCGGCCACCTCGGCGATGCACTGCATCGCCGAGCCACCAAGTTGCGGAGTCCGGCGACGTGCCTTCGCGTCGAGTTGCCTCGGCGAAGTCAACGCGTTCGCGACGAGTGACTGCGATCGCGTCGAGTGCGCGCTGTCGCGCCTCGCGGGCCAAAGGCGGCAACGATTCGAGATCTGTCCGGCTGGACATTGCCGGCGTGAACTTGCGTTGCTGAGCGTATGAGCTGAATCCACGCTCTCGGGCCAGCGCATTGCGGCGCCCCATCGTGTATCCGACCTGCTTTTTAGCCATAGTCACTCCGTTTCCGAGTACAGGTCGGACGATGACAGATCGGGATCCTCGATTTGGTCGACCTACTCAGGTACAACTGGTCTTCGTGGGCAGACCAGAGCCGAGCGAGAACGACACTGAGCTAATTCGCGTCGCGACGTCGCGCGGTGTGACGATCACCGAACGGCAACTCGACCGTTGGCGCGAACAGAAGTTGATTCCAAGCCCGCTTCGCGTCGCTCTCGGCCACGCGGGTTGGACAACGCAGTACCCGCCGTCGGACGTGGACTACATCATCGAGTTCGCGCGACGAACACGGCCTCCACGCCCCAACGAGGAGATTGTGCTGTGGCTGCTTCGCCTCGGGCACGATGTGCCTGAGGCGTGCTACCGACACGCGGCTGCTCTGACTCTGCAAAAATGCTTTGGTCCACTCCACGTACAGCTCGAACACGACGATGCCGGTGAAGTGGCAGACAGGTTCGCACTGCAAGCCTTCGATGCCCGGACCGGCCGGTCGCTTCATCAATTTCGTGACGAACTGACACGCGCATACAAGCGCATGCGAGACGCCAAGTACTGGGAGTCAGACCCCGATGGGCAGCCGACACGCGGCAATTTCATCAGAGCCCAACTCTTTCTGCTAATCCTCGCCGTACTCGCTCCCGATGAAATCGCCAGCAATTCACTGTCCGAGTTCGCGTACACCGCTACGCACCACATCACGCCACTCGGGGAATTCGACATCGATCCCACGACGCTGGACCAACTTCTAGATGTCATCAAGTCGCTCAGTTTCGGGGTGCTGAACAAGGCTGCACGGGATGCGTCGTGGCCGTTGATTACCGCTCTCGCTCGCGACCTGAACTCCCAAGATCTTTTGCCGGCATTCCACGTCTCGGACCAAGAACTCCCGGGTCCAGGCGCACTGCTGCTGCCAGTCATATGGGCGGCGGTCTGGCCAGCATTTTCAAGGGTTTTTGATACAATTATCTCGTGACAACACACAGCCAGAACGTCGATCGCCACCACCGCTCTGGCGTCTGTGTCGTCGACGGCTACGGCCTCCACATCGGTGTAGACCGCCGCCACCTCATCGTGCGCGACGGGATAGGACGCGACAGACACGAACGCAGATTCGCCAGAGTCGGCCACGGCCTGAATCGACTCGTCGTTCTCGGCCATAGCGGCACGATCACCCTTGAAGCGTTGCGATGGCTCGATCGGGTACAAGTGGCCTTCATCCACATTGATCACGACGGCAAGCTGATCACCTCGTGTGCCAATCCCGGGCTGGACGACGCTCGCCTTCGTCGAGCGCAAGCGTTGGCGGCTGAGACTGACACTGGCCTTTCGATCATCGTCGACCTCCTCGACACCAAACTGGCCGGGCAGGCAGGGGTCGCACGAAATCAACTGGGCGCGCCAAATACTGGTGCCCAGATCGAGGGCCTCCGCTCTGCGCTCCACGTCGCGCGAAACGCAGATGAAGCCCGGGAGGTGGAAGCGAAAGCCGCCGCAACGTACTTCGCGGCGTGGACGGATCGGGTCTCGTTTCAATGGGCGCGAAAGGACGTCCCGTACCTGCCGGATCATTGGCTTCGATTCAGCGGGCGCCGTTCGCCACTTGCGCGCGGCTCCGCCATACGCGCTGCTGACCCGATCAACGCCACAATGAATTACCTGTTCGCGTTGGCGGAGGCCGAATGCCGTCTCGCATGTCTGACAATCGGGCTCGACCCCGGACTCGGCTTCCTCCATATGGACGCCAAGGGCCGAGACTCACTAACGCTCGACTTCATCGAAGTAGTGCGACCCGACAGTGAGTCTTGCGTTCTCGATCTCGCACACCATCACATCTTCAGACAAAGTGACTTTGCCGAGCGTGACGACGGCCACTGCCGAATTCTCGCACCGCTCACTCATCTGCTGGCACACACGATGCCTCGGTGGTCCGCGACTCTCGCCCCATGGGTTGAGAGTGTGGCTCACCGACTGGCAGACGCCAGCGGGCGCAGTATCCCGAAGCGGACACCTCTCAGCTCTGCGCAACGACGACGCGCCGCCCACGTGGGCTCTCAAAGCCGCCGAAAGCCAGGCGCAGCGGTTAGTGCGAATAAACGCCGGGCGGTGCAGATTTCGCTCATGCCGGCATGTCTTGACTGTGGGGCACAGCTTGAGCACCATCAACGCCGCTACTGCAGCGTCTGCTGGCCAACACGACGGCGCGACGCTGCACTGGCCGGCTCCGTCAGAGCCCGTGAAGAGATCAACTCTGCAACGAACCGCGCTACCCGCGGACGCACAATTGCCGACGGGCGCAAGACGTCACGAGACAACCATGCCCGCGCGCTTGGATACTCGCCGACATTCTGGGACGAAGAACTCGGAGCAAGAGTGCGCGCAATTTCGCCGACTGACCTCGCTGCGGCCACGGGGCTCTCCTACTCACATGCATCCAAGATCCACCGCGGCATCCAGATTCCCCACCCGCGACATTGGCCCGCGCTCGTGAGACTCGTCGGCCCCCGACGCGGCCGACTGCCTCGCGACGTCGATCAGACGCGAACGCCGAGCAAGTGATTTCGCGAAATACCAAGGCGCAAGGCGTCCCGTGACTCGGCGAGTCCACCATGCGCGCTCCACGCGGCGACACAACTCGGCATGAGTTGCGCCATCCTCACCCCGTAGGTCGAACTTGCATATGACGTGCCGTTGCGGTGAACAACACCGAACAGGTTCGCCAAATCGAGAGGGAGAGCGAAGTAGCACCGTTTGCACAGCCCATAGGTCTGCCATTTTCGCCACTCCACAACATGATGGCACTGTGGACGGAGGCACCTACGGGCCTGTCGCACCGGTCCGATCACCGAGTCAGTCATCAAACGCAAATCGTAGGGCGGGCCCGTGCAGAGATGGTGGAACTCTGGGGGACCGTCCATGTTTCGCCAGTCCATGATTCGAGCCGACGAATCAAGAGCCAGACTTCGTGTGGGCCACGCCGCCGAAGTAGTTAGTCCCGAGATTCCACGCCATATACGGGACATGGCGCTCGTCGTCCTCGATCACTCTCTCACCAAGATGCCGACGCTCTAGCTCCACAAAGAATGGCGCATGCGCTGCACGCAAGTCCGGATAGAAGTTTCTGAAGACAAAGTCGACAAATCGGCCCACGTGCATCGGCGCAACACACGCGATGCGACAGTCGATCGAGTTCAACGTCATGTGAGCAGCTGGGTGGCCTTGCTTCGCAGCAGAGGGATCGAAGTCGAACCGAATTGGAGTTCGAAGCGCGAACGAACTGACGTCATCGCTGTACATCTCCATCACATCGGCGAGCGGTTCGTCTCTTAGGAGTTCGAGATCGACCACCATCGGACACGGTATGTATGCAAGTCGATGGCCGGAGACTTCACTGCCGATCATGTCGTACGTCAGCTGCAGCAGGCTACCGTCGAAGAGAATGCATGAGTAGTGGCCCGCTGCAACCCACTGTGAAAACTGCGCGAGAGTGTGGTGCTGATTCGTCTGGAGAAACGGGACTCTGCTGTCATACGCGTGCCATGACACGCGACCTTGTTTCATCGAGATCTTGTTGACGAAGAGCGCGAGTTCTGACTCAAGGAGATAGTCCAGAACATTGGTTACCTCGTCGTGCAGGGCCCTAATCGTCATCGCTGAGATCGCGCTCGCGAAGATTCAGCAGCAAACGAGTACGGAGTGCCGGCGGCAGGTCAGTCAGGTCCACCTCGCCCTTTTCAAACGCTTCCACAAGCAATGACAAGGCTTCGGTAGCCTTCTTGACCGCTTCCTCGTCTTCCGCCGGGCGTTCGCGGTAGATGTGGCGAAGCTCCTTGAGCTTCGCCTTCGTAGGCACCTTGAACTTGAGTCTGAAGTCGTTTTCGATGACCTTCGCAGCTTCATCCTCGACTATCTGCATGCGCTCGCCAAAACCGAGGACTCGGACCCACGCACGGCTTCGCGTGATTGCAGTAAAGAGCGTGTTTCGCTTTGTCAGAATGTTGATTCCGCCCGAAGCGACCTGTGCGTCGACTACGTAAACCATGGGTGCCTCGTTGCCCTTGGCGCGATAGATGTGCGCAAGAGCTACTGAGCCGGAAACGAAGACTTGATCCTGGCTCGTATTGACGCCCACAAGGTGTGAGTCCACGCCGACACGTAGGAGTTCCCGCATGAGACGCGGGCCCCTGGTCTTAGCCCGATATGTGTCCGGCAGGACTATGAGTATGTCGTCTGGTTCGAGCTCGTCCTCAGTCAGATTCTGTGCAATCTGACTTGCGACCCAGGCGTCTTGCTCGCTCTCATCGTCGAACCTACGGATCACTACGGCATCGGACGGTGAGAGAAGCTGGGAAAAGTACCCTGGCGAGCTGTCTGAGGAGCGAGCGAGCGTGACGTTGGAGCCATGTTTCAAGGTTCCGTGTACGACGTCATAGCCGATGTCTTGCCAAAGGCTTGGTTGGTCCGGGTGTTGGATCAACCCGTTTTCTCTGTAGACGCCAACGCCGAGCGCGTGTGCCGTTGCGAGTGCCCATGGTGTGTTCCGATAGCAAATCGGAAGGACGATGTCACGCCGTGGCGCATCGGGTGCTGACTCCAAGCTCACTCGTGACTCGCCGGATGGCTCGGTACCGAAGAGTTCATCGGTATCGGGCATCGTCGCTTCGGACAACTTTTGCAACTCGTCGTATGCCCAGACAATTCTCTTTGGTTCACGCGTTACGTGGTAGAGAAGCTGAAAGAACTCGGGCGGCAGGTCCTGCGCCTCATCGATCAAGACTGCATCGAAGATGGGATCTGCGCGCCGATCTCGAACTGTTGCGAGCAGCTCCTGACATACACCTCGGAATGCATCATCCATTCCAAACTTGCCACGGGCATACGACCAGTCCCGTATGGGCTCCCCGACCGCAGTTGCGATCGTGCTGTAGATACCAGGTCGTCCGCGTGAGCCCCACGAGTGAAGAATCTGAAGCCGCTCTGGATCTGGGCGATCGTTGCTGTGCTCAAATGTGAATCGAGTAACTAGATCGTCTATCTGCTGGTAAAGCGCACGAGTGTGGAATGTGACAGCGACGCGCCACTCAGGATGCTGCGCATGAAGGTATGCCGCCTTCAAAGCGAGCACGACAGTCTTACCCGAGCCCGCCAGACCGCGAATCCGCTGCGGACCTTCTGGACTTTCGATCGCAGCCGCTTTCTGCCAACGATCGAGGTTTGCAATACCTCGTTCAATCTCCTTGAGAACACTCCCGCGGGACGACTCGCGCACGACGGAGGTTCGCTTCTTCGCCGGCTTTATCGTTGAGACTCGCTGGAGCGCACCTTGTAGCGCCCGTTCGATGGAAGCGTCGATGGAGGGAAGCCCAGCCACCCACGATTTGACCTCATCGAGGTCCCCGTAAAATCCGTCGCTGGATTCGAAGGGCGGTGTCACCGCATGGGGGAACACAGTTGCGGTCTGCGGAATGAACGCCAGTTTGCGTCGGCTACGCAGACTCTCGTGACGTCCGAGGTATCCCTCCAAGACGGCGTAAAGCCGGTCCTGTTCGCCTTGGATCCGGTTCCAGTCGTCCTCAGATTGTGGAATGTCCTCGGCGAGTACGAAGGCAACCAGTCCGTGTTCTCGGCTGACAAGAAGCGCGTCGATGTCGACTCGCTCGTCAGCCGTCGCCAGAACGGGGTACCCCAAGTAGACCGTCCCCGAGTCGAGAACCCCTCGAAGTAGCTCAGCGAGTCGTTTCGCCGTAGCCCGATTTCGGCTCTCGCCGTAAACAACTTCCAAGGTCATTGGCGCTCCTCAGGGGGCCTCTTAGGTTGGGTTGTCCCTGGGATGGGGCCTCGTGCTGGCGATTGCCCCCCGCAATGTAATCGAGTCGGGCTACCACGCCCCTGGCCGAGCGGCCTCCGATGCCGCCCACATCGGCTCGGACGATCGCAATGTGGCTATCCGGTTGGACTGGTGAAATCCACGGCCACTCGTGGTCGGTCCCAGGCACCAGCGCTAGCGATCGAAGTGAGTCGTTCGTGGAAACGATCCCGCCACGCGACTCGCACCAGCTCGTCGGAGAGTTCGTAGTCGACGGCCACGTCTTTGGTGAACGGCCAAAGGGGGTCGGGCCCTGAGGCAAGGCACACACGCGCGAGAAGGCACCTACGTACCAAGTCCCGGAGTCTGTCAACCGCGTGCGCGGTCGCCGTGCCGAATGGAGCGTCATCTGGCACGGTAGACAACTTCGCGATGATCTTGCGCAGCTCCGCTTCCTTCAGGTTCCCTCCATGCACCAGCGTCGAACGGAGGCCGTACAGCAACCCGATGTCCTTGAAAATTGCCGGGGCAGGGTCGCGGGTCGTGGCCAGCAGCACTGCTGCGCGGTGCTTAAGCTTCAACGTCAAACCATCGTCGTCATGCTTGTTCCCAGCGAGACATGCCTCTAGCCCAGTGGCGAGATCGACGATCTGGTCGATCCACGGACCAGTGACGTGCGAGCGATTGAACTTCCGCACCGCCATGTCAAATGAGCTGATCAACATCCCCTCTCGCCTGATCTCAACTGCATCGAGCATGGCGCCAAGGCCAACCACCGATGGCTCGGCACCAGCATCCAGCACGATCGTCCTTCGAATCAGATTCCAGCCGTGTCCACCCTCAAAGCGGCGAAGGTCAGAGTTCATACGGCTAACGAGGCTCGATGCGCCGACAACCTCGTATCTGGACTGAACAGTTCCAGCGAAAAGAAGTCGGATTAGAAGCAAGAAGCGCTCAATGTCGCCAGACAGCTTGTCTGCATGGGCGTAGGGCTCGTCGCTCGTCGTCCTGCGGAGGATGATGATCGCCGTCGGTGGGTCATACACGAAAGGTGGCTCGCCGGAATAGGCACGACGCGCTGATGGAACAGCAGCGTCGATCGCAGATAGAACGCTCGCGGTCTGGTGATGTGCGGCTGAGTCTGAAGGAATTATCTCAACACCACCCAAGCGCATTGGCTTGTCGTCGACCGTAGCGAGGTGCGTAACCACGCGGCAGCAGGCGACTTCGGTTGAGTCAGTGGTCAGCACATCGACCAGCTCATCAATCGACCTCGTCACGCCGTCCGCACCAGCCGAATAGTCCTCCGTCGGGTAGCAGCAACGGGCGATGCACGCTTCGAGGAAGCTGAATATGTACGTGGCTGGAAACTCAAGACCCGAGCGTTCGATACCGCCTTCGAACCGCGCAGGCCAGGCTCCCTTCAGAACCACTTCAAAGGGGGTGTAGTGCTCCGAGCCTCGGATCGAGTCACCGAAATAATCACGTCCCACCGCTACAAACGGGGCCCAGGCGGATCTCGGAAGCACCTTCTCACGTCTGAGCGCTTCGAACGCCTCACCAGCAAAGGCTCGTGCCACTCGGCGGACGTCCTCGAGGTAATCGGCACCCGGACCTAGGTCTTCAGAGGCGTTCACCACACCTTCCTACACCTTCAACGACACTCACCACCCCACTATCTCCTATCCCCTCGGGCCACTACTCGCGGATGACGACGTGTGGGAGATCATGGTCAACGCACCCGATCAGATCTTCGTAAAGCGCCATCGAGGCCCCAGCGGCTACCACCACGAAGTGTTCCACGACGACGAACACGTGACTCGAACCCTAACCAAGATCCTCGACGATGCGTCAGCGTCGCATCGCAAGCTCGATCCGTCGGAAGGCTTGCAGGACGCGCAACTCGACACCGGCGCGCGTGTGCACATCGTGCACGGCGACATCGCCCGTGGCGGCCACTTGATGGTCAACATCCGCAAGTTCGTCGGCATGCAGTACCACGAGCTGAATGAACTCGTCAGCGCCGGCACACTCAGCGCGCGCACGGCAGCATTTCTGGGCGCCTGCGTCCGAGCGCGAAGGACCATCGTCTTTTCCGGAGCACCCGGATCCGGCAAGACGACGATGCTGTCGTGCTGCGCGGCCGAACTCGACCCCGCGCTTCGAGTGGTCGTCGCGGAAGAAGTCTTCGAGGCCGACATCCCGCTGGCCAACGTGGCCAGCATGCAAACGCGAGCGGCGCGCGTCGATCGACCGGCCATCGACCTCCGCAAGCTCGTGGCGGGCTTCCTGCGCATGGCGCCCGACGTCGCCATCGTCGGTGAGGTCCGCGATCGAGAAGCGCTGCCACTGTTGTTGACGCTGTCATCCGGCGTGCAAGGCTTCACGACCATCCACGCCGGGTCGGCCCGCCAAGCGCTGACGCGGCTGCGATTCATCTGTCAGCTCTCCGACACGGCCAATGAGCTGCCAATGAGCGCGCTCAACAGTCTCGTCGCCGAGTCGATCGACGTGGTCGTCCATTGCATTCGCACCTCTGCGGGCCCGCGCGTCTCGTCGATCGTCGCCGTCGAGGATCTTGTCGGGGGCGTCGACAACGTGCAGTTCACCACCACCGAGGTCTTCGGACGAACGAGCAACGATCAACCGCTTGTCTGGACGGGACAGATTCCGTCGCGTCTGACGCGCTCCCTCGGTGAGGCCGGCTGCGACCTTCGCGCACTCTTGGGTGCCGTACCGACTCTGAACGAGTCACGCCCGTGATCGCGCTCGTCGCGGCCCTCGTCGCTGCCCTCGGCGCGCACCTGCTCTACACCTCTGTCACGTTCGGCTGGACCGGCTGCCGCCTGGGTCCGAGCCGATCAACGCCACAACGTCGCCGTCGACTGGCCGTCGATGAATGGCTCGTGCAGGCCGGCCTGCCCGATGTCCGGCGCCGCGAGTTCGTCGCGGTCATCGTGACACTCGCGGCGATCGGAGCAATGGTCGGCGCCTTCCTCTTCGGCAGCGTGTTGCCTGCGATCGCGCTCGGGTTCTTCGCCATGTCGTTCCCGATCGCGTCGTATCGCCAACGCCGCCAGTCTCGGGCCACGGCTGCGGTCGATGCGTGGCCACGAATGATCGAAGAGATCCGCATCCTCACGACGAGCGTCGGGCGTTCGGTACCGCAAGCGCTCTTCGAGGTCGGCCAACACGCACCCGACGAGTTGCGCGCCGCGTTCGACGCGGCGCACCGGGAGTGGCTGTTGTCGACCGACTTCCGGCGCACCGTCTCTCTGCTCGAGG
>DATKCX010000066.1:0-4805 GCA_035512975.1 Ilumatobacter sp. | reverse complement strand
AAGGGCCTCGCCATTCTGCAGGTATCTGACATCTGCTGAAGGAGAGACCCTTGTCCAATGTGCACGGTAGCGACGACGCGACCGCGCTCGTCGGGATGCCCGAACTCGTCGTGCGTGCCCAGGTGTTGCGCGATGGCGAGTGGTGGCTGGCAGTCGAGACGCGACCCGAACCGCAGTGGTGTGCGGGGTGCGGTGTGCGCGCTGTCGGTCACGGCCGCAGCCGCACGACGGTGCGGGATCTGCCGATCGCTGGTGTGCCGACGGTGTTGGTGTTCGCGCGCCGACGGTCGCGGTGTCCGGAGCCGTTGTGCGAGGTGCGTACCTGGTCCGAGCATGTCGACCAGGTCGCCCGGCGGGCGTCGCTGACCGAGCGCGCCCGAGCCCGGTTGGCGGAGATGGTGAACATCGAGGGGTTCTCGATCGCTGCCGCAGCGGCCGAGTTCGGAGTTGGCTGGCACACCGCCCACGCTGCGGTCGTCGACTACACCGACCCTGTCATCGATGACCCGGCCCGGCTCGAGGGAGTGCGCGGGATCGGTGTGGATGAGAAGCGGTTCTTGAACGCGACTACCGAGCATCGCACCGTGTTCACCACCCAGATCGTCGACTTGGACCGTCACCGGCTGCTCGATGTGGTGAAGGGCCGCTCGCGTGACGTGCTCGCCGGCTGGCTGGCCGACCGCGGGCCGGACTGGTGCGCACAGATCAGCCTGGCGACGTTGGATCCCGCCGCCGGCTACCGCGCCGCCCTCATCGAACACCTGCCGAACGCGACACTGGTCGTGGGTCACTTCCACGCCGTCAAGTTGGCCAACGCGGCGATCGACGACATCCGCCGCCGCGTCCAACAAGAACAGCTCGGCCATCGGGGCCGCAAGGGCGATCCGCTCTACCGGGCTCGACGCGTGTTCCTCACCGGCATCGACCGGCTCACCGACGAACGGATCGGCTGGATGTTCGACATGCTCGCCGCCGGTGACCCCTACGGCGAAGTCGGCGCCGCGATCCTCGCGAAAGAGCTGCTGCGCGAGGTCTACGCCGCGACCGGCCCAGCACACGCCCGTCGCCGGCTGGTCGTGTTCTTCCAACACTGTGCCGACGCCGACGTGCCCGAACTGACCCGTCTCGCGCGCACCATCGACCGGTGGACCAGCGAGGTCCTTGCCTACCACCACACCGGGCGAGCGTCGAACGGACGCGTCGAGAACGTCCACATGCTCGCCGAGAAGATCCGCCGCATATCCGTTTACCGGCCCTCGATGGCCCGTCCCGCGGTGGTCCGCGCTGGGCGGGTCACGGCTGGTCAGACTGTGGCAGCGGGCCGGAACGGAGGTGCGCGGTGCGTGTCGATCGAGTCGGTGGGAGCCATCGGATCGTCGGTGGTGGTGAGCCGGTTGATGTCGAGCTCGCGAACGCGTTCTTGTCGCATCTGGAGGTTCGAGCGTTCTCGCCATTGACGGTGCGAGCGTACGCGTTCCATGTGTTGAGCTTCCTGCGGTTCTGCACCGAGCGGGAGCTGTCATTGAAGGCGGTGACGCCGACGGACGTGTTCGACTTCTTGGATTGGCTGTCGACACCGACACGACCGTCGGGCAAGGTCGTGGCGTTGCGATCGGCCCGCGGGGCGGCGGCGTCGACAATGAACCAGCGGATTGCCGCGGTGCGCGGCTTGTTCGAGTTCGCGGTGATCATCGGTGCCCGACCGGAGTGCCCGGTCCCGGCTGCGCGCCGGTCGTCGGGGGTGCGTGCGAAGCGCCGCGGTCTGCTGGGTCATGTGTCGTCTGGGCGGGCCCGCACGGGTGGCCGACTGGTTCGTGAACCGAATCGGCTGCCCGAGTCGTTGGACAGCAGCGACGTCACTGAGTTCTTCGCTGATCTGTTGACGTATCGGGACCGGGCGCTCGTGTTGGCGATGCTGCTCGGCGGGCTACGTGCCGGCGAGGTTCGCTCGCTGCGCCTCGCAGATGTCGATGTCGGGTTGCGTCAGGTGCGGGTGCTCGGCAAGGGCGGTCGGGAGCGAGTCGTGCCGATCGACCGCGGGTTCTTTGTCGAGGTGACGGACTATCTGCGTCACGAACGTCCGAGCGACAGCGACGCGGCGGAGTGTTTCGTGGTGTTGCGTGGCCCAACACGTGGGCAGCCGATGACCGAGGCAGGGATGCGCAAGATCTTCCGAACCCACCGGGACCGCACCGGGGCGATCCGGGTCCGGCCGCACCGGCTACGTCACACCTATGGCACCGACCTCGCAGCGGCTGGGATCGATCTGCTGGTGCTACGCGAGCTGATGGGGCACGCGTCCCCGGAAACGACCGCCGGCTACGTGCACGTATCACCACAGCGGATCGCCGCCGAGTACGCGAAGGCACGCTCGTGAAGACCTCGGCTGCTGTCGACACCGGCAACGTCGCGGTCGCATCCGATGTGTTGGCCGAGTATCTCGATTACGTCCGCGGGCTCGAGTGCGCGCAGCAGGCCAAGAGCTTGCGCCGGCGTGGTGCGGTGCGGTTCCTCGAACGCTTCGACGATCTCGACGCCTGGATGATGCGACCGACCGTCGCCCGCCTTGGCGATGTGCAGCGGACCGATGCGTGGCCGTTCGTGTCCTGGTTGCTCGCGATCGGGCGTCTGCATGGTGATGTCGATCTGGTCGCCGGGCGTGCGAGCGGCTGTCACTACTCGACGTGGGCACGACTGCACGGCGACGATGTCGACCGGGCCGTCGCCGTCGGCCGACAGCTCGGCTGGGGTGACAGCTGGATCGACCAGGTCTGTGTGATTGGTCTGGCGTTCGTCTGTCTGACGAGCAACTGCGCCCTCGACGACATCAACGCCGAGGTGTTCGCGTCGACCGCCACGGCGCTCGACGCGTCGACGTCGGTGACAGCGAACCATCGCCGCGTCCTCCACAGCCGGCTCCGAGCGTTGCAGCAGGTGTGCTTCCAGCTGCGGCTGCTCGACGACCAGCCACCACACCCCAACACCCGGAATCGCAGCCTCGACGACCCGCTCGCCAGAATCCCCCAGGCCGAGATCCGTCGAGCAATTCGCCGCTACCTCCAAGCCTGCTCGACCACGCTGCGACCCTCGACCATCGAGGACCGCTGCGACAGCTACGAGCTGTTCGGGATGTGGCTACACGACCACCATCCCGACATCGTTCGCATCGACCAGCTCGACCGGCAGGCGATCGAGGAGTTCCTCCACTGGAACCACACCCGACCCTCACGAGGCAAACGCGCCCACGGGCAGCCGGTGTCGATCGCCCGCCAACACGGCACCGTGTCGGCGTTGAAGTCGTTCTTCGAAGACATCACCTTGTGGGGCTGGGCCGAACGACCAACTCGACCACTGCTGCATCGCAGCGACCTACCCCGCCTCGCCACCGCAGTCCCACGCGCCCTGTCGACCGCCGACGATCGTGACCTGATGGCCGCGGTCACCGAACTCGACGACGTCGCCGCCCGCTGCGCGATCACGATCCTGCGCGGCACCGGGATCCGCACCGGCGAACTGTTGGACCTCGAGCTCGGCGCGCTCATCGACTACCACGGTCACGGCACCTGGCTGCGTGTCCCGGTCGGCAAGCTCAACACCGAACGCACCGTCCCGATCGACGAACCCACACTCGCCGCGTTCGACGAATGGGCCCAACATCGCGGACACAGCCGGCCTCTCCCACACCCCCGCACCGGACACCCGGTCGAGTTCATGTGGGTCATCAGCGGCCGCCGCATGGGCACCGGCCGGATCCGCAGCGGCCTCGACATCGCCGCCGCGAACGCCGGCATCGGCCACGTCCACCCCCACCAACTCCGACACACGTACGCCACCCGCCTCGCCAACGGCGGCATGAGCATCGAAGCCCTCATGGCCGTGCTCGGCCACGTCACCCCCGAAATGACGCTCCGCTACGCCCACCTCGCCTCCGACACCATCCGCACCGCCTACGACACCGCGATCGCCAAAACCCCCGCTGCCACCCGGTTCATCGCCGGACCGACCGGACGATTCGTGCCCGACCACATCGACTGGCTCCACAGCGAGATGATCAAGACCCGCGTCGCGCACGGCTACTGCAGCCGACACCTCGCGGCCGACGCCTGCACCTACGCCAACATCTGCGAACAATGCGACAACTACATCCCCGATCCGCAACGACGCGACGTCCTCGTCGACCAACTCGCCGACGTCATCACGCTCCGCGACGACGCCGAACAACGCGGCTGGACCAGCGAGACGACCCGACACCAACACGTCGCCGACGCCATCACCGGCCACCTCCGCACCATCGACAACCGACACCCACCAACACCAGCGACTTGACCCCAACCCCGAGGGCCGGATAAACGCGTTCGGAATGCGGAACTTCACCCACTACCGCATCCGCTCACTGCTCTACGCCGGCAAGCCCAACTGGGCCCTCCTCGACCACCTCACTCCACCGTGAAATCCGAAGAGCCCGGATCTCCCTCGTCCCGTCGATCGAACACGGCGACAGAGCTGCGCACGGTCAGCCGATGAAACACTGGTTGCGCACCTACTTGCTCCCGCTGTCGGCCGCAGAGGCACTGGACCTCGATGTGACGACGCGATCGCGCATCTCTCAGCTGGCGTTGCTGCCGTTTCTCGGTTGCGCGTCGGAAGCGTCGCAGACCGCTGCGCTGGCGGGTGGCGACGACGTGGTGTTCAACCGAGTGACGACGTCTTGTCGATCCGCCACGCTCGGGCCGCCGAGCAGCTCTCCTACGTCAAAGGGTGAGGTCAACGACTCAGGCTGTCGCAGCAGGTCGGTGAGCGCTCGA
>DATKCX010000065.1:0-4694 GCA_035512975.1 Ilumatobacter sp. | reverse complement strand
CAACGACGTCGATCACGGCTCCCGTGCTCCCCGTCGACGTCGACGTCACATCGCTCGAGCAGTCGCTCGGCCTTCCGCTCGACGAGTTCTCCAAGGTTGCCGAGACCTTGGGCGTCGAGGTTCGAGTCACCGAACGTGACGGCGAGTCGCTGCCCGTCACCATGGACTACCGCTCCGACCGAGTGAACGTGTCGGTCGTGACGACCGACGGCGTAGAAGTGGTCAAGTCCATCACCAGCCTCGGCTGACCCAACCAACGATCACGCCTGGTGCCAGGCACCAGGCGTGATCGTTTGGCGCGTGCCGAACAGCGGCGGTCGCGCCGGTAGATTTGGCAGTCTCATGTTCGACAATCTTTCCAACCGGCTCGATGGCATCGTCAAGCGCCTTCGTAGCAAGGGCCGTCTCACCGAAGCCGACGTCGATGAGATCATGAAAGAGATCCGTTCGGCGCTGCTCGAGGCCGACGTGAACGTCACCGTGGTCCGCTCGGTGTGCAACCGCATTCGCGAGCACGCCATCGGTGCCACCCGCAGCCAGGCGCTCGACCCGGGCCAGCAAGTGGTGAAGGCGGTCAACGACGAACTCGTCCGCATTCTTGGTGGCGAGACGCTCGTGCTGAAGTACGCATCCAAGCCGCCGACGGTCATCTTGATGGCCGGTTTGCAGGGATCCGGTAAGACCACGGCCACCGGCAAGCTCGCCCTGTGGTTCAAGTCGCAAGGTCGCCAACCTTTGCTGGTCGGAGCCGACCTGCAGCGCCCCGCAGCTGTGGAACAGCTCCGCACGCTGGGTCGTCAGGTCGACGTGCCGGTGTACTCCGACCCGGAAGATCCGGTGCTCACCGCCTATCAGGGTGTTGAAGAAGCCAAGCGACTCGGCCGCGACGTCGTCATCGTCGACACGGCGGGCCGCCTCTCCATCGACGCCGCGATGATGGAACAAGTGCGCCTCATCTCCGGTGCCGTTTCGCCCGACTACACGTTCCTCGTCATCGACGCGATGACCGGTCAAGACGCGGTGCAAACTGCCGAGGCGTTCCACAAGACGCTGCAGATCGATGCGGTCATCTTGTCGAAGCTCGATGGCGACGCCCGTGGCGGCGCTGCGCTGTCGGTCAAGGAAGTCATCGGCAGGCCCATCGCGTTCGCGTCGGTGGGCGAGAAGCTCGAGGCCTTCGAGCAGTTCCACCCGGACCGTATGGCCGGACGCATCCTGGGCATGGGCGACATGCTCAGCCTCATCGAACAAGCCGAGAAGGCGTTCGACGCGGATCAGGCCGAGCAGGCTGCAGCTCGTCTCATGGAAGGCGAGTTCACCCTCGACGACTTCCTCGAGCAGATGCAGGCTCTCAAGAAGATGGGCCCGCTCTCGGGCATCCTCGGCATGATGCCCGGCATGCCGAAGGACCTGAAGAACGCGAAGATCGACGACGACGACCTCAAACCGATCGAGGCGATCATCCGGTCGATGACGTTCGAAGAGCGTGTTCGGCCGTCGATCATCAACGGTCCTCGCAAGGCGAGAATCGCCAAGGGTTCCGGCACCGAAACCGCCGAGGTCAGCCGCCTGATCAAGCAGTTCGCCGAGATGCAGAAGATGATGAAGCGAATGGGCATGGGCGGCGGCAAGAAGGGCAAGAAGGGTCGTGGCGGATTCCCCGGTCTGGGTGGCCTGGGCGGCGGCATGCCCGACATGAAAGAACTCGAAGCGATGATGGGCCAAGGCGGCCTGCCCGGTCAACCCGGCGCGTTCAACCCCCCGAAATAGCAACTGCGATCAAGCGTGACGGTTGGGGTCAGACCCCAACCGTCACGCTTCACCATTCGGCACCTGGGGCTCGGCTGTCGTCGCCTCCTTGCAGATGGAAGGTGCTCAGCAGGTCGTCGAGTTCGGTGATCAGCACGTCGAGGTGTTCGGGTTGGAACGCCAGCGGCGGGCGCAACTTGAGCACGTTGGTGTAGCGGCCGGTCACCCCGGCGAGGATCCCTCGGTGCCGTAGTTCGGTGGCGATCCGTTTGGCGTCGGCGTAGGCGATCGGTTGCTTCGTGCCCCGATCGGCGACGAGATCGAGACCCCAGAACAGGCCGCTCCCTTGCACATGCCCGATGATCGGGTGACGATTCGCCAACTCGTCGAGTCGCTGCCTGAACACATCGCCGGTTCTGGTTGCGTTGTCGAGCAGTTGTTCGTCGTCGATCACGTCGAGCACGGCCAGCGCAACCGCCGCAGAAACCGGGTTGCCGCCGAACGTGTTGAAGTAGTTGCGGTGGCGAGCGAACTCCGCCGCAATCTGTGGAGTCGTGACCACGGCCGCAACGGGGTGTCCGGCTCCCATGGGCTTGCCGATTGTCACGATGTCGGGCTCCAGGTCGTAGCGCGTGTGACCCCAGAAGTGAGTGCCCAGCCTGCAGTATCCGGCTTGCACCTCGTCGGCGATGACCAGGCCGCCGGCACGGCGCACGAGCGCCACCGAGTCGGCGACGTAGCCGGCCGGCGCAACCAGTACCCCGTTCGAGTCCCAGCTGGTGTCGATGAGCATCGCAGCGGGTGTGTAGCCCCGAACCGCGAGCTCGCGGATGCCCAGGGCGACCTCGTTCACGTAGCCGGCGGCGCTGGTGTGCGGGCCCCGATAGGTGTTGGGCGGTTCGACGACGGCCAGCCACTCTGGCCGCTCGGCGGCGGGGTAGGAGTCGGTCGAGAGCTTGCCGACGAGGTCGGAGTTGCCATGGTACGAGCGCTCGGTGACGACCGCCCCGTGGTTGCCGGTGACCACTCGAGCGATCTGGACGGCGAGATCGTTCGCTTCCGTGCCGGTGCACACGAAGTAGCACACGCTCAGGTCACCGGGGAGCATCCCTCCCAACCGTTCGGCGAGTTCCACCACCATGGGATGCAGGTACCGGGTGTGGGTGTTGATGAGGCCCGCCTGTTCGGCGAGTGCCGCTACCACGCGAGGGTGGGCATGCCCCACCGACGGCACGTTGTTGTAACAGTCGAGGTAGCGGCGACCGTCAGCGTCGAACACCCAGACGCCGTCGCCGCGCACGAGCTGAACCGGTTCGTCGTAGAAGAGCTGATAGCTCGGTGCCAGCGCGTGCCGGCGTCGTCCGATGAGTTCGTCGTCGCCCGGGCGCGAGGTCATGCCGATCCCAGTTCGTCGCGAACCTGGCCGGCGATCTCGTCGGGGTCCAGCGCGGCCCACCGCTCCAAACGTTCGATCACGAACGGGAGCGCGCGTTTGCTCCTGTCGGCCAGATGCGGAGACTCTCGAATTTGCACTTCTACGAGCAACACCGAGAGTGCCAACCGCGCCAAGACGAGCTCGGGAAGCGCGCTGACGTCGGCGTCGGTGAGCGGGTGGTGCCGGTGGTAGCCGGCAGCGAGGAGCGCGGTCACCTCACCGGGCTGCGCATGATCGGGCGCAAAGCTCTCTGCCGCGATCGCCACGTCGGCCGCGATCGCCGTGCGTGTGATGTCGCCGAAATCGATCACGCCGGTCACCATCGGCGAATCGCCGTCGGCGCGCAACAGGTTGCCCGCATGGCCGTCATTGTGGATGGTCTGCTGGCGAAGCTTCGGGATCGTCTCAGCGATCGACGTCAGCCGACGGTCGACCACCCCGAGCGCTCGCTCCGATTCATCGCTGATGTGTACGCGCAACATCGGATTCACCAGCAAGCCGTTGCCGATGTCCCACGGCATGAAGTGATCCGGCACGCGATGATCGAACGTGGCCAATGCCGCACCGATCTCCCCAAGCAGGGCACCAATCGCCAGGTACGCATGATTGGGCAACGCCTCGGCGGGGTCGAACGTTTCACCCGGGAGATACGTGACCAACCGTACCAGGTGCACGTCACCGTCGATCGTTGCGTGTGCCAGCGATTCGCCGTCGAGCGTCGGGATCACGCGACTCACCGGAAGGTGCGGGGCCACGCGCTCGAGGTGCATCATCGCGTCGGTCTGCAACTCGACCGCGGTGGCCACCTCGTTGCGGCTTTGAATCTGGAGCACGAACCGCTCGTTCGCAGCTGTGGTGACGAGCGAATTGTTGGACCGCTCCCCGGGGAGCGCGATCAGTCCGCCACTGATTCCCCAATGCGTGCTGAGGATGGTCGCGATGGCCGTATCGTCGAGGTCTGGCCGATCGAACGCGAACAAGCTCGTCACCCGCGAGGTTGTAGCACGATCCACCAAGTTTTGCCACGTTCCGATTCGGGCCCCAGCCCGCTAACCTTTCGTGGTTCTCGTTTTTGATCCAGGAGACAAACAGATGGCAGTCAAGCTGCGCCTCACCCGAGTCGGCAAGAAGAAGCAACCCCAGTACCGCATCGTTGCGGCCGACGAGCGCGCACCGCGTGACGGTCGCTTCATCGAGATCCTTGGGCATTACCACCCCATGCAAGAGCCGTCGGGCCTTGTTGTCGACAACGACAAAGTCGTGAAGTGGCTCAGCCAAGGCGCGCAGCCCACAGAGCGCGTTGCCAAGCTGCTCCAGATCTCTGGCGCAATCGATGAGTTCAAGGCCGCCAAGGCTGCTGCCAAGTGAGCTCGGCACCCACCGCTGCTGCGGTGCTCGAACACATCGTCAAGTCCATCGTCGACGACCCGTCAACCGTTGAGGTCGAAGAGATCGAAGAAGATGGCCGCCTGCGCCTCGACGTCCGCGTCGGCCCAGGTGAACTCGGCCG
>DATKCX010000064.1:0-18967 GCA_035512975.1 Ilumatobacter sp. | reverse complement strand
ACAACTCTCGACCAGGGGGCAGCCGTGCAGTTCCGGCGCTGGCTCGACGACCTCGTCGTCGGGCGCGTTGATGGGAGTATCGGTGTCGGTCATGATTACTTGATTCCCAGCAGCACGGGAGTCGACGTGGCAGCGATCTCGGTCACGTGGAGGTTGGCACCTGCACCTGTGGCCGACCGCCGCTTCATGATCTCGCCGTCTTCGATCTTCTGATGCAACGTCTCGATGGCGTGAATCAGCGTCTCGGGGGTTGGCGGGCAACCCGGGGCGTACACGTCGACGGGAACCACCTGGTCGACGCCTTGCACGATAGCGTAGTTGTTGAACATGCCGCCCGACGAGGCGCAGACGCCCATGGAGATGACCCACTTCGGTTCCATCATCTGGTCGTACACCTGACGCAGAACCGGGGCCATCTTCTGGCTCACACGACCGGCCACGATCATGATGTCGGCCTGCCGCGGCGAGGCTCGGAACACTTCCATCCCAAAGCGAGACATGTCGTAGTGCGCGGCACCCGTGGCCATCATCTCGATCGCGCAGCACGCCAACCCGAACGATGCCGGCCACGACGAACGCGAACGAGCCCAATTGATCAGGTCTTCGAGTCGGCCGGTGATGACGTTGTGACTCAGCCCGCCGATTCCTTCAGCGAGCACATCGTCGACGATTCCCATATGAACTCCTATGCAGCTCGGGTGTCGTCGTCGGGAACGCGTCCCTCGAGGCCGACCCGGCGAATGGTTGACGTGGAGTTCCGCAACGGCGTGACCATGTCGGCGTCGGCAGCGAGGCTCTTGTAGCTATGCAGGGGGCCCCACTCGAGACCACCCCTGGCGACCTCGTACACGAACGTGAGGAAGAAGATCACCGAGAACATCGCGATCGCCCAGAACCCGAACGCGCCGAGCGCTCCGTGTTCCACCGCATACGGATAGATGAAGATGATCTCGATGTCGAACATGATGAACAACATGGCGACGATGTAGAAACTCACCGGAAAGCGCTCTGGCGGTTCACGGCTGGGAACGATGCCGCATTCGTACGGAGCATCCTTCGCCGCGCTCGGGCGCGATGGAGCGAGCAGTTTCGACGCGATCATGCTCAGGCCACCGAACAGCGTGGCGAGTATCGCCAACACCACGAGCGGAAGGTACTCACCCATCAGCCGGCTGCAATCGCCTTCCGGGCGAGGTTCTCCGCGACGAACCGGTCACGGCGATGCAACAGGAAACACAAACCCAGGAACGCAATGGTGGACCCGATGGTGATGTAGGCAGCCGGTTCACGCAGCGAACCGAGATCGCGCACCATGTACACGTATTGGCGTTGTTGCGTTTCGTCGATCTCGGGAGGCGTTGGCGCTCGGCCCGGCTCTTCGCGGAGCTCGAGGTATGGCGCCACTTCGACCAACGTGTAGTACGGCTTGTGCCAGAAGGCGATCATGTCGAACTCGCCGTTCGGGCCGAGCTTCGGGTACGCCGACTCATGTGGCGGATCGATTTCGTACACAGCGGTGACTGCATACTCGCCCGCCGCGAAGGCTCCCTCTTCCTCGAGGAATACAGCTGCTGATGATTGTGCCTGGCCGAACTCGGGAGCCGACGCATCGACCCTGAGCCACCCTTCGTCGACCAGGGCGGTTTCGAGCGCAGCCGAGGCGACCAACGAGTCGTCTTCTTTCGAGAAGTCGAACGGTGCGTCGAGCACATCGGCGTTGTGCAGCAGACCCACGTCTTGGATGACGGTGCGCCCTTCCACCTGGACCCATGTGGGCACGTCGCCCTTGAGGCCGATGCCGTACATCCACCAGATGCCGCCCATCAACGCCATCCAGCCCATCAGGCCGGTGAGCGTGACGATGAAACCGAGCCGGGCACCGACATTCGTGCCGAGGATCAGATAGATCGACCCCATCCACACGGCGGTTCCGATGAGGACGGTGAGGATTCCTCGAAGTTCGGGTTCCCAGTTGATTGCGAGCAACACCGACGACATCACAGGCTCCGCACGTATTCGACGATTTCTTGGATCTGCTGCTCGGTGAGCACCGAGCCGAAGCCGGGCATGCGACCCGTGCCCTGGGCCTGGGCACCGTATTTGGCACCCTGCGTCGAGCCGCTCTTGATGAACGCGATCATGTCGGCCTCGTTGGCGAAGTGATCATTGGTGGAACCACCAGTGAGGTTCCAACCAAACGCACCCTGACCGGCAACGCCCGGATCACCCCAGCTCCATCCCGAGGTGTGGCAGCGCGCACAGCTGTATGCGCCCGCACCGAACTCGAGGTTGAACAACGCCTCGCCTCGACTTGCGTACTCACCACTTGCCACCGCTGAGTCGACCAACGTGTCGATGTCTTCCTGGTTCTCTGCCGGCAGGTGGCCAGACGGACACGTGATCGGATCTTCTTCGCCAACCCCGCAGTCTTCGCGCGGAATCTGAATGCTCTTCATGTACGCGATGAGCGTGTCGATCTGCTGGTCGTTCATGGGACCGCCGCCGTCGACGCCCCAGGGGGGCATGGGTGAGAACGTTCGGCCGTACACCAAGATGTAGCGGATCTCTTCCTCGCTGAACCGGTAGAAGATGGTGTTCAACGACGGGGCTTTCCAACTGACCTGGTTGATCGCACCCGTGGCCGAGTCGATCAGCGGATAGGGCGCTACCCCGCCACCAGCGTTCATGCCGCCGTGGCATCCTGCGCAGTTGAAGCCACCGTTCGCAGTGGTCTCGAACAAGTTGGAACCCCACTCGATGAACCGCTCTTCCTTGGCCTCGGTCGCGCCCGTGAGACGGGCTGGTTCGAGAATCCAGTACAGCGGGAGTGCGACGACGATGATGACCATCAAGATCACACCGATACCCAGCACACGGGTGAGCCGCGTACCTTCGAGTTCTTCGTCGTCGTAATACTTCTTGCGGTTGGCAGCCAGTTCGGCTTCCGAACCGAGTTCGTCACGCGACTGACGAAGGTTCAAGAACGCGTAGACCGACCATCCGGTGAGGATGACCGCGAACAACAGCCACGCGATCGACGTTGAGGTGAGTGCAAGCATCAGTGTTCAGCGGCTCCAACGCAGTGAGGACCCTCGGCCTCTTGGCCGGTGGTGTTGACGCCGATGGGGCGGCCTTGCAGGATCGTGCCGGTGTCGATCACCACGTCGCCCGACGGGGCGATGGTGGCCGCGAAGTGATCCATGCCACGCGGGGCTGGGCCACCCTTCTTTTCGCCGACACGGTTGTACTGGGAGCCGTGGCAGCCGCACTCGAACCACTGGCTCGTGGCGCACTGCGGCACGCGGCAACCCAGATGCGGACACTTCTGATACGACACGATGATGCCGGCCTGCAAGCCAGGCATCAGTGAGGCCTGGTACGTGGCCTCGGCCTTGTGCAGCGAGTCGGCAGGGTAGGTGGTGATCCACGAGCGAGCTTCGGGTGCATAGAAGAACCCGTTGCCGGCGGTGATTCCAGCCTGGATGTCACTGAGACGACCAACGGGCACCTTGCCACCAAACCCTCCGGTCTTGGTGGGCCACAAGAACGCAACGAAGCTGGCAGCAGAGAACGTACCCAGACTCGCCGCCATCAACGAGACGATGGCGCGGTTGAAGAACACGCGACGGCTGACGCCGATGGCGTCTGGGTCCGGTGCCACCCAGGGCATCAGGCCGGTATCAGCGGTGACCGGCACCACGCTCACTCCGGCGCGAGCGACGGCACCCTCGGCCTCTGCTTCGGCACGACCACGGGTGGCGGGAGCCGCCACCTGGCTGGCGCGCGCAACAGTGTCGCGACGCTTCGTTTCAGCGCTCAGCGCGCCCGCTCCGCGCACGTCGGAACGGCGCGCCAGCGTCATGAACGCCAGCGCTCCGAGCAGAACCGTGGCGCCAATGGCTATGGCGATGACCGCAGTTGCATTCATGCTGTGTCTCCTTTTCCGAGTGTCACCAGTCGCTCACAGCTCGAAGAACAAGCCGTCGCGCCAAGGCAGCGTGAAGTTGAAGCCGGGACCACGGAAGAACGACCCGATCATGACGAGCACGGCCCAGAACATGAGGTGCACGGTCATCAACGAGATGGCGAACTTGCGGTCTTCGGGTTTGTTGGAAGGGTTCTTGTCGATGTACGGGGCAAAGATCAACACGATCAACCCGACACCAGGAATCGTCACGCCGGCAATCATCGGGTGGAACATGGTGAGCAGTTCCTGCAGGCCGAGGAAGTACCAGGGGGCCTTCGACGGGTTGGGCGTCTGGTTCGGGTTGGAGTGCTGCAGCAACGGGGCGTTCACCCAGATCGAGAACAAGAACGTGAACGCGAGGCACGCCAACGCGGCAACGAACTCGGCTGCCAACAGGTGCGGCCACGTGTGAACCTTGTCGACCGGTTGCGCTTTGACGTCTTGAATGGAACCCGACTTGACGACGGTGAGCAAGCGTTGCGTGTGCCCGCCAGGGCCGGCACCGACGGGAACGCCGCCGCCGGTTGGTGCTGCCTGCACGACCGACGCGACCTTTTCCTGCACGGCGACACCGCCGCCCGCCGCCTCGCCGCCAGCGGTCTTGGCCTTCGCGGCCTTACTGCGCTCGAGCAGATGGGCGGGAATGCGTGAGTCGGCGGCAGCCGGAGCGGCCTCGTCTGCGGGCGCGGCTGCAGCAGCGTCGGCCGGCTCGCTCGCGGCCTTGTCGCGCGCCTGTTGGGCTCGCTTCAGCAGATGCTCGGGGATCTCAGTCATGCCTGCAGGCTCCGATCACGAAACGGGCTCATAGGGGCCCACTGATGCCGCCGTCTTTACGGACACGCCAGAAGTGGATCGCCATGAAGATGACGATGATGAACGGGAAGAACAACACGTGGAGCACGTACCAGCGCAGCAATGTCTCCGAACCGATTTCCGCGCCGCCGAGCAGTACGAACCGCACGTCCTGACCGAACACCGGGGTGTAGCCCATCATGTTGGTGCCCACGGCAACCGCCCACAGGGCCAACTGGTCCCACGGGAGGAGGTAGCCGGTGAACGACAGCAGCAAGGTGAGCTTGAGCAAGATGACGCCGATCACCCAGTTGAACTCGCGCGGCGGCTTGTAGGCACCGTGGTAGAACACGCGGGCCATGTGCAAGAACACCGAGATCACCATGAGGTGCGCACCCCATCGGTGCATGTTTCTGACCAAGAGCCCGAACGTCACGGATGTTTCGAGGTTCGAGATGTCGTTCCAGGCCGCCGTGGCCTCGGGACGGTAGAAGAACATCAAGAAGATGCCGGTGACCGTGAGCAAGATGAACAAGAAGAAGCTCAACCCGCCGAGACACAGCGTGTAGCTGACCTTCACGGCATGCCGCTTCACCTTCACCGGGTGCAGGTGGTACAGCACCGAGTTCATGATGACGTAGCTGCGGTTGCGCGGGCTGTCGGAGTAACCCTTGCGGAAGATCGAGCCCGGTCGGAAAATGCTCGACCAAACCTGGCCGCCCTGCACGTTGCCGATGACCTGCTGGGCGCGCTCTTTGGGTGTTGGCTTGGGCGTGTCGTCGATGATCTTTGCCATGGTGAATCTCGGTGAATCCCTTGTCGTCTCTGGCTCAGAGCCTCATGCCATAGCCGTAGCCATGGCTGTTGGTGCGGGCGTGGAAGTCGCCTGCGGCGGTGGACTGACCGACCTTGCCGAGGATGATGACCCCGGTTGGGCAGCGGTCGACGCACAGGGCGCAGCGGGTGCAGATGTCGTCATCGATGATGAACAGGAACGCGTCGGACGGGTCGACACCTGGTTGTTCGGTGCCATCGGCCTCGACGATTGCCGACGTGTTAACCATGTGGATGCATTTCCACGGACAGATGTCGACACAGCCCTCGCAGGCGATGCATTCTGTTTGGTCGATGTGAATGAACTGCTTGGGCTTGACCGCACGCGAGAGGTAGTCCGCGTCGACCTCGACGAGTTGGTACTCGTCGGTGTAGGGCATCATCGGCGGATTCGCGTCGGTCTTGGCCATGGTGAAGTTCTCAGGCCTTCTTCACGAGAGGACGGCCGTACGAAGACGTGGCAAGTTCGGTCGACACGTTGTCGCCACGGACTTGCCACCACTTCCAGATGAACAACAGGAGTGCGAAGAAATACAGATGGATGACGACGACGATCGAGTCACGAACCGCTTCGTACTGCAGCGTGATCGGGTTCCAACCGTCGGCGGACTGCGGCTTCAGGATGCCGAAGGGGCCGTAGATGATCTTCGTCTTGTCCCAGCCCAGTTCTTTGTCGGCGTGGTCGATCCATTGGTGTGGCACCACGCCGAACGCGAGGAACATCACACCGAATGCATACGTCGATCCGAGCATTGCCTCGCCCCAGGAGAACGAGGTGCCCTTCGGCCGCCGTTTGCCATAGGGGATCGCAACCAACGTGAGCGCCGTCGTGATGACGAGCGATACCAGAAACGCTGTGTTGATGCCGGGAACGGCTTTCCCCTCGAGGGGGTTCCACCAGTTGAAAGCGATCATCGCGGTCGTAGTTCCCTCTCGGGTGTCGTGTCGTGTGCCGTCATGTCGGATGTGTGGTGTGGTTGATCGATCAGTTATTCGTTCGACGCTCGTGAATCGTCGCACGAACTCTCGTGTTGCACTGTAGTCGCCAGGTTCCGAGCTGCCATATCTCGATCGCGTGTCCAGGCCTGGCGGAACAGGCGAAACGACAAGTTTCGCTCGTAGCCGGGCATTAGTCTGGCAACGAAGTCTGACGCACGCGACAGGTTGTGAATAAGTGCATACGCCGCCGGGGCGATCGGCGGTCGAAGATCTGCTGTCGACGCCGCCTGTTGTAGCGTTCGCCCCCGTGCAGCCCGAGCCGTCAGCCACGAAGACTGGCAGCGCGATCCCACCGGACGGCCCCGACCTCTGTCGAGTCCTCGAACTGCTCGAGCACGCTCCCATCGGACTCTGGGAGTACGACATCGTCGCCGGCGAGGTGTTCGTCAACGCCGAGTGGCGTGAGATTCTTGGGTACACCGGCCCCGAGGTCGTGATCGACACCGCACTGTTCGACACGATGATGCACCCAGAGGACTCGACGCGCATCACTCGACTCCTGCGCCGGCACCTCAACGGCGAGGTCGGCTACGTCGAAGGGGACGTTCGCCTCCGACACAACGATGGCAACTGGTTGTGGGTATTCGTTCAGCAACGGTGCACGGTGTTCGAGAACGGTGCCCCGCGTGTGATCACCGGGAGCCTCATCGACATCTCCCACCGAAAGGCGGCCGAAGAGGCAGCGATGCGGCGCGAGCAACGCTTTCGCACCGTCATCGAAGAACTTCGCGAGGTCGTGTTCCGCGTCGACGCACGCGGTCGTTGGACGTTTCTGAACAAGGCGTGGACGCTGCTCACGGGGCTGACGGTCGACGACTCCTTGGGAATGCCGTTCATCGATTGCGTGTACCCCGACGACGCCGAGGAGCATCTCGCAGCATGGGCCCGGCTGGCGGCATCCCAGCAGCTGGTTCCCGACACCCAAGCGCCTCTCGCGACCGAGTTGGAGTTCGTCGCACGAACGGTCCACGTCGATCGGTCCGTGCGCACCGTCGAGGTCTTCGCTCGCACCGTGCACGACGAAGCCGGGAACTTCGCTGGTGCCGCTGGGACCATCAACGACATCACCGATCGAGTGGCGTCCAAGCGCGAGCTGGTTGCGCAGCAGCGCCGACTGACCGACATTCTCGATGGTGCCCGAGTAGGAACCTGGGAGTACGACACTGCCACCCTCCGATCGACCTACAGCAGCCGGTGGCTCGAGATCGTCGGGTACGAAGAGAGCGAACTCGACGCCGACATCGACCTGTTCACCCACCTCATGCACCCCGAAGATTCGGAGTACATGCTGCGGCGAGTCGACGCCTACATCGCGGGCGAGTCCGACTTCTACGAGGGCCAGTTCCGCATGCGCCACAAGGCGGGGCATTGGGTATGGGTGCAGACCCGCGGACGGTTCACCCAGAACGAGCGTGGCGTCGATTCGACCGTGATGGCCGGCACCCATGCAGACATCACCGAGCAAATGGAGACCGAGCAAGCGTTGCGGCGCGCCCAGAAGATGGACGCGGTCGGCCAGATGGCCGGCGGCATCGCCCACGACTTCAACAACCTGCTCGGCGTGATCATCGGCAATGCCGATCTGTTGCGGCTCTCGGGGATCAACGCCGTCGACGCCGAATCACGCCTCGACGACATCACGAAGTCGGCGATGCGCGCGGCCGACCTGACCAAACAGTTGCTCGGATTCAGTCGCAAGAGTGGGTCCAGGTCAGCCATCGTCAACCTGAACGACGCGGTCCACGGCATGCACAACCTGATCGTGCGAACCATCACGCCTGAAGTCGCCGTGCGACATGATCTCGCGGCCGACCTGTGGCCGGTAGACGTCGACCCTGGCGACCTGGAAGACGCGCTTCTCAACCTCGTGATCAACGCTCGCGATGCCATGTCCGGATCAGGCGAAGTCAGGATCACCACCGCCAATCGAGACGCATCCGAGGCGGAGGACCCATCAGAGGTGGAGGCGGGTCGCGCGGTCGGCCCCAGCGGAGAAAGCGTCACGCTGGAGGTGTCTGACACCGGGCACGGCATCTGCAACGCCGATCTCGAGCGAATTTTCGAGCCGTTCTTCACCACCAAACCTCTGGGTCAAGGCACCGGGCTCGGGCTCGCCATGGTGTATGGATTCGTCACTCGTTCGGGCGGCACCATAGAAGTCGACAGCGAGGAGGGCGTGGGGACGACGTTCCGGATCGTGCTTCCCCACGCCAAGCAGACCATCACCGAGCTCGAACCACCGACCGCGGCCGAACCCCTCCCGCGTGGGTTCGAAACCATTCTCGTCGTCGACGACGAGCCGCTTCTGTGCGGTGTTGCAACGTTGCAGCTCGAGAATGCCGGATACCGAGTGCTCGTCGCCAACGATGGTCGCGAGGCGATCGAGCTACTGGAACAGGAGCCCACGGTTTCGCTGCTGTTCTCCGATGTCGTCATGCCGGGCGGAATGAACGGGTTCGACTTGGCCGACGAGGTGGTTCGGCGCTGGCCGTCGATGAAGGTGCTCTTGTCATCGGGTCATGTCGGCGTCGACAGCGAGCACCGGTTCGCAAACCTGTTGCTGCAGAAGCCGTACCGGCAGTCCGAACTCGCGCAGCGGGTGCGTGAGCTCCTCAGCGACCAACAGCCCACCGGGTTCGTGCCCTGACCTGATGTTCCCCGCTAGCCAGCGGCAATGGCGGCAGATGCTTGGGCCGGCCGACCGGCCAAGATGCCCGTGACCCCCATCGCCACGAGCGACTCGTAGAACGCTTGGTTCTCTTGTGTGCTGGCATCGTTCGGCCACACCCACACAGCAACACCTGACTCGGCCGCCAACTGCAGCATCTCGGGCGACAGCACGACGATGTCGTCGAACATCGGCGGCACCTGGACGACGTCGTGGTGGTCGGGCAGCGGCGTTCCGGCGAGCAGCCACGCCGCCATCTCATCCACGCCCGGGCTGGTGGCGACATCGGGTGCCGCTTCGTGGAACGCCGCGACGACGCTGGAGTCGAACGACACCACGATCGTCGAGTCGAGCCGGTCGAGGCGGTCCAACTCGTCGGCGAGGACCTGTGCTGCGGCGATGCCCGCCGCGCCCTCTGGCTTGATCTCGATGTCGAACGGCATCGCCGGGAATGCCTCATCCAGTTCGGCCAAGGTGATGATGCGGAAATGGTCGGGGGTGAAGCCGTCGGGCGGCGGTGCGTCTCCGGTGCGAACGCCACGGAACACATACGACTCGTCGGGCAGGTCTCGGCACGGCCAACACTCGGGACTGAACCAGTAGGCGTTGTCGAGCGCCTGGAGCGCCGTCAGGTCGGTGTCGGCCACCACCAGGGTTGCGTTGGCCGTCTTGGTGGTGTCGGCGTCGTGGTGCACCACGATCTCGCCGTCGGCGGTCACCCGGATGTCCATCTCCAGCATGTCGGCACCTGCCAACACCGCCTGGGCGAATGCGTACATCGTGGAGTGCGGGGAGTCCTGGTCGCCGCCCGCGTGGGCGATGTTGAGCACCTTGCCCGACTCGATCAGTTCGGTGATCGTGGGGGGTTGCAGCTCTGGAGTGGGGGTGGGCGACGGAGCCAGAGTCGTGGGGGAGGTCGTGGTTGCGGCCGCCGTGACCGCAGGGGCTTGCGTGGACTCCATCGTGGTCGACGCGACCGACTCGCCCGTGGCAGGTTCGGTAGTCATGATTGCTCCCGTCTCGATGGTGCCGGTATCAGTGGTGCCGGTATCGGTTGTGCCGGTATCAGTGGTGCCGGTATCGGTTGTGCCAGTACCGGTCGTGCCAGTACCGGTCGTAGCGGTTGCCGACGAATCAGGGTCATCGCCTCCGCACGCAGCCGCCAACAGCGCCCATCCAGCGCACCATGCAACAGCGCTGCGCACTCGTCGACCAGGTTCACGTGTCATCCCGCCATCTTCGCATCGGTGCGTGTGGAATCGACGGTCGACCCGACAGCGGGCCGACTTCCATCGGCTCGAATTCCCTGTCGAAATTCAGAATCTGCACACAATCGCGTCTATCGTTTCCGGCGAACGCCGCCACCAGCGCGCCCGCGCAGCGACGACGTCACCAATCGCACAACGAATCGCACACGACGAGAGGACCAGCGTGACTGAAATACCCGAGCATTTGCTGAAGCGAAGCCGCGAGCGTCGGTCCGCGCTCGGCCTCGGCGGCGACGACGCCTCGGGTACTCCAGCTGCTGCTGCGTCTGCCCCTGCCAAAGTGGAGACTGCCGCGGCAACGCCGGCAGTGGCGGCACCAACTGGACGCTCTGCGGTACCTGCCCCGGCCGCCGCTCCGAAACCGAAGCCCGATTCCCCGGTGGTCGTGGCGTACAAGCGCCGCAAGCGTGTGCCGTTCTGGGCGATGACCGCTCTCAGCCTCATGCCGGTGTGGGGTTTCATGTACGCCCGTTCGGTCACGGCGTCCCCGCAAGTGGTCGAAGGTGCGCTCGGTCTCGGCGATGAGATCTACGCGTCGTGTTCGTCGTGCCACGGCGGCGACGGCCAAGGCGTTGCGGGCCTCGGGTATGCGTTCTCCGATGGCGAAATCGTCGAGTCGTTCCCGCACATCGAAGACCAGATCCGCTATGTGTACTTCGGCACGGCGGGGTACAACCTCGCCGGCATCGACATCGCCGGCAACCCCGATCGTGAAGGTGGCGCACACATCACCGGGGCGCGCGGGTTGATGCCGAACTGGGGCAGCGAAACTGGCGGCGAACTCACCGACTACGAGTTGCTCGGTGTCGTGTGCCACGAGCGCTACACACTCGGCGGTGTCGATCCGGCCGGGGAGTTCGTCGAGGAGTACGAGCACTGGTGCTCTGAAGAATCACCTATTTTCGAGGCCCTCGAAGGTGGAGCAACCACGTTGCTCACGCTGCACGAGTTCGACGACACGGTCATGCCCATCGGTCCCGAGCCGGTCGCCGGATCGCCTGCTGGCGAGTAACGACTTCCTCGTGATCGTTTGGTTGGCGGTTGCCGTCAACCAAACGATGGCCCAAATGACGGTGGCTTCGCCATGATGACGGTGGCTTCGCCATGACCGCCGGCCATCCTGCCGCAACTGCCGACGTCGTCGTCGTCGGCGGAGGTCCAGCCGGCGCGACCGCCGCGATTCAACTCGCTCGGGTCGGTCGTCGGGTCATCATCGTGGAACGCAGCGTCGCCGCGCACAAGCCGTGTGGTGGTTTGCTGACGCCCCGCGCCGTTGCCTCTCTCCACCGCCTGCAGGTGTCGCCGCCCGCGGGCGCACACCGAATCGATCACGTTCGATTCACCTTTCAAACCGACGGCGAGCATCACGTCGGTGGGCGCGCTGAGCTGCCGAGCACGTCGGTGCGCTGGCCAGCCGACCCAGACAGCGCCGACCATGCGCTGGTGGTCGCGCGACCGGAATTGAATCGGCGGCTCCTCGACGAGGCGGTGCGACTCGGTGTGCAGTTGCTCGACGGACACACCGCCACTGCTCCCATCGTCGAGCGCGGATTCGTCCGCGGTGCCCAGGTCACCGATATCGCAGGCACGTCGTTCGAAATCCGCGCCACCTACATCATCGTGGCCGATGGCGCGAACAGCAGGTTCGGACGCGCGCTCGGCACGTTTCGTCGACCGTCGTGGCCACTGGCAGTGGCGCAGCGCGCGATCTTCCGCTCGACACTTCACGACGCGAGCGAGATCGAACTCGTCGCCGGTCTACGCGACCGAGCCGGAACGCCGGTGACCGGCTACGGATTCATGTTTCCGGGTGGCGACGACACCGTCACGGTCGGCACCGTGGTGATGTCGACCTCACCGTCATTTCAGGTGATCAACATGCAGCGCCTGCTCGACCAGGTGATCGCCGATCACGGCGAACGCTGGCAACTCGACAGTGCTTCCATCCAGCATCCCGTCGTGGCGAATGCCGGCGGCCGGATTCCCACTGGGAGCTCGGTCGGTCCACAGGCCGGGCCGACGTTCCTCGTGGTGGGCGACGCCGCAGGGGCATCCAACCCGCTCAGTGGTGCCGGCATCGAGTACGCGATCGAGACCGGGGTGATCGCCGGCGATGTCGTCGCCGAGGCGCTCACCGGCGGGTCTGCCACCGCACTGCAGCAGTACCCCAAAGCGGTTCAAGCCCGGTACGGCACCTATTTCAAGGTCGGACGCCTCACCACCCGAATTCTCGGCAACCCATCGGTGCATCGTCGACTGGCGAAAACCGCGGCCACCAGCCCGTCAGCTGCGGCCGCATACCTGCGTTTCGGCGGCAACCAGCTGCGCCCCGGTCGCCTGGGCCCCGCCGAGTTGGCGTACCGCACCGGTCGGGCCATCTCACGCGTCGCCCCCGACGCCTAGCACCCCGGAGGTGGGTTATCTGGCGGAGGCGAGCAGGGCTGCGGGGGCTGCCATCAGCGCCGCGACGGCGTCATTTCTCGGCAGGTCGATCAGCGTGGCTACCGCTGCGTCGACGTAGCGCTGCGCGACGTCGACCGCCTCCGCGATGCCAGTTCCAGACCGCACGATGGCGAGCGCCTTATCGCGTTCGGCACCGTCGAGCGGCTTGCCCAACAGATCAGCGAGCTCGTCGGCCGCCGCCCCGCCACCGGCGAGCGTGCGCAGCACCGGCAGCGTGTACACACCCTCTTCCATGTCGTGCCCGGCGGGCTTGCCCAGCCGCTCTGACGTGGACGTGATGTCGAGCAGATCATCGACGATCTGGAACACCATGCCGAACGCATCGCCATAGTTCGTGAGCGCGTCGATGGCGGAACGATCGAGCCCGCCGACAATGCCACCGATTCGGGCCGAAGTGCCGTACAACGAGGCCGTCTTACCGTGAATGGAGTTGAGGTAGCTCGACTCGGGACGAGCCACGTCGTAGGTGTGGCGCAGCTCTTCGATCTGGCCTTCACACAGCCAACCGATCGTTCGCGCCAACAGACCGGCCACCTCGGTACCCAACGATGCGGCGATCTCCGAAGCCCTGGCCAAGAGGAAGTCGCCGGCCAAGATCGCTTGCAGGTTTCCCCACCGCGCATTGACGGTTTCCACTCCCCGGCGGGTGGTGGCCTCGTCCATCACGTCGTCGTGGCAGAGCGAGCCGGTTTGCACGAGTTCGCACGCAACGCCACCGCGGACAGCATCGTCGCTTGCGGCGGAGCCTCCGACCTGAGAAGAAACCACACTGAGCACCGGCCGCAAGCGCTTGCCACCGGCCACGATGAGGTGCCGCGCCAACTCGGTGAGATGCGGGTCCGATGTGATCATGGCCGCGTTCATGGCCGCTTCGATCCGCTCGCGGTCGGCGTCCATACCGGGCATGGCGAGCAAGGGTGACGTCGCAGACGCGCTGGGCACGACCAGCAGGTTATGCGATCGGACGATCACCCACCCACACCACACACCCCGGCCCGCGTCACGGCTCGTATTTCGTTCGTACTGCAGTCGTGTTGCAGTCGTGTTGGGGTGCCTCGGGGAGGATCGCAGAAGGCCGATACACTGGCACCACATATTCGCCGCTCACCGAAAGGCGACACGCATGTTCGAACGCTTTACAGACCGGGCCCGCAGGGTGGTAGTCCTCGCTCAAGAGGAAGCTCGGCTCCTGAATCACAGCTACATCGGCACCGAGCACATCCTGCTCGGCCTGATTCACGAGGGTGAAGGAGTTGCCGCGAAGGCGCTCGAGTCACTCTCGATTTCCCTCGAGGCGGTGCGCAACCAAGTCGAAGAGATCATCGGCCAGGGCGGCTCGTCGCCGTCGGGCCACATTCCGTTCACGCCGCGCGCCAAGAAGGTGCTCGAACTCTCGTTGCGTGAAGCCCTCCAGCTGGGCCACAACTACATCGGCACCGAGCACATCCTGCTCGGCCTCATTCGTGAGGGCGAAGGCGTCGCCGCCCAGGTGCTCGTGAAATTGGGTGCCGACCTCAGCCGGGTTCGCCAGCAGGTCATCCAGCTGCTGTCCGGTTACCAGGGTCCCGCCGGCGGCTCCGGCCAGCAGTCGGGGTCGGGTTCCGGCCGCAGCAGCAGCGAGCAGTCGGGTGCCGGCGTCAGCGGTGCCAAGGGCGGCGGCGGTGGCGACGACGAGAAGAACAGCCAGATCCTCGACCAGTTCGGCCGCAACCTCACGCAGATGGCCCGCGACCACCAGCTCGACCCGGTCATCGGTCGCACCCGCGAACTCGAGCGGGTCATGCAGATCCTGTCGCGCCGCACCAAGAACAACCCGGTGCTCGTCGGCGAGCCCGGCGTCGGCAAGACCGCCATCGTCGAGGGCCTCGCCCAGATGATCGTGAACAACGACGTGCCCGACACGTTGCACGACAAGCAGCTGTACACGCTCGACCTCGGCGCACTCGTCGCCGGGTCGCGTTACCGCGGCGACTTCGAAGAGCGCCTCAAGAAGGTGCTCAAAGAGATCAAGACCCGCGGCGACATCATCTTGTTCATCGACGAGATCCACACCCTCGTCGGTGCCGGTGCCGCCGAAGGTGCCATCGACGCGGCGTCCATCCTCAAGCCCATGTTGGCTCGTGGTGAACTGCAAACCGTCGGTGCCACCACGCTCGACGAATACCGCAAGCACGTCGAGAAAGACGCGGCGCTCGAGCGGCGCTTCCAGCCGGTTCGGGTGGAAGAGCCCACCCTCGCTCACACGATCGAGATCCTGAAGGGCATCCGCGACCAGTACGAGTCGCACCACCGGGTCACCATCACCGACCAGGCCTTGGTGGCAGCCGCCAACCTGTCCGATCGGTACATCGCCGACCGGCACCTGCCCGACAAGGCGATCGACCTCATCGACGAGGCCGGCGCTCGCCTGCGAATCAAGCGCATGAAGACCCCGCCGGATCTGCGTGAGATCGAGCGCAAGCTCGACGACATCCAAGAGTCCAAGAAGCGCGCCGTGGAAGACCAGCAGTTCGAAGAGGCCGGCCGCCTCCGCGATCAAGAGAAGGCGCTGCTCGAAGAGAAGTCGGTCAAGGAGAAAGAGGTCAAAGCCGAAGGCGTCGACCTGTTCGACGAGGTCGACGAAGAGGCCGTTGCCGAAGTGCTGTCGCTGTGGACCGGTATCCCGGTGTACAAGCTCACCGAAGAAGAGACCGCCAAGCTCCTCAACATGGAGGGCGAACTCCACAAGCGGATCATCGGCCAGGAAATGGCGGTCGCCGCCGTCAGCCAGTCGATCCGCCGCACCCGCGCCGGCTTGAAGGATCCGAAGCGCCCGAGCGGTTCGTTCATCTTCCTCGGCCCAACCGGCGTCGGCAAGACCGAACTGGCCAAGACACTCGCCGACTTTTTGTTCGGTGACGACACGTCGCTGATCACGCTCGACATGAGTGAGTACATGGAGAAGCACACCGTCTCACGCCTGGTGGGTTCGCCTCCCGGCTACGTGGGTTATGAAGAGGGCGGCCAGCTCACCGAAGCGGTGCGTCGCAAGCCCTTCTCGGTGGTGCTGTTCGACGAGATCGAAAAGGCCCACCCCGACGTGTTCAACACGCTCCTCCAGATCCTGGAGGAGGGCCGTCTCACCGACAGCCAGGGTCGTTCGGTCGACTTCCGCAACACCGTGCTCATCATGACGTCGAACCTCGGCACGCAAGATCTGCGCAAGGCGAACGTCGGCTTCACCACGGCCGATTCGGCGATGAGCTACGAGCGCATGAAGGAAAAGGTCAACGATGCGTTGAAGGTCCATTTCCGGCCTGAGTTCCTCAACCGCATCGACGAAGTGATCGTGTTCCACGAGCTGTCACGCGACGAAGTGGTGCAAATGGTCGACCTGCAACTCGTGCGCCTCACCGGCCAGCTCGAAGGGCAGGGCCTCGGTATCGAGGTCACCACGGCCGCGAAACAGTTGCTGGCCGAGGTGGGTTACGACCCGCAGCTCGGTGGTCGACCGTTGCGCCGTGCCATCCAGCGCAACATCGAAGACGCGCTGTCCGAGAAGTTGCTGTACAAGCAGTTCAAGGCCGGCGAGATCATCGTCGTCGACGTCGAACCAGATCCCGACAAGCCGGGCAAGCAGCGATTCGTGTTCACCTCGGTCGAAGGTTTCGTGCCGCCGGCCGCAGTGGAACTGGCCATCACAGCCACCGGCCCCACGACGGCACCGACGAACGACGACGAACCAGAAGCTCCAATCGTCGAACCGACCTGACCTCTGGCAGTACATCCGCACCTGAACGATGCAGAACTCGGCCGGACTTCTCGTCCGGCCGAGTTCTGCGTTTCAGGCACCGGTGCCGGGAGTTGGCAGACACGCCCTGCGAAGATAGAACGTCGTGATTCGTCGGTCCCTTGCTCTCCTGGTGTGTTTGGTCGCGCTCAGCGCCTGCCGACTCGACGTCACTGTTTCGGTCGACATGGAACCCGACGGAACCGGCATCGTCACGGTCGTCGCGGTTGCCGACGCCGACCTGGTTTCGAGGGTGCCGGGCATCGCCGATGATCTGCGGCTCGAAGACGTCGTGGCTCAAGGTTGGGCCATCGACGGGCCAACCGCTAGCGGCGACGGCTCGATCACGGCCACGTTGACACACCCGTTCAGCTCGAACGACGAACTCGCCAACCTGTTGAACTCGATCGGCCCTCCGTTCACGAGCATGCAAGCGGTGCGCACCATCGAGAACGAGCACACCACGAACGCGATCGACGGCACCCTCGTGCTGCCGAGCGGATTCGATTCATTCGCCGACGCCGACCTCGTCGCAGCGGTGGGCGGCCGGCCGTTCGCCGAAGAAATCGCAGCATCGGGTGCCACGCCGGACTCTGCGCTGTCGTTCACGTTCCGCGTGTCGTTGCCGGGCGAGCTGATCAGTTCGGAAACCGGGCGCGAGGTGGGCGACGGCGTGATCGAGTGGACCGCTCCGCTCGACGGCTCGTCGGTGGGACTGTTCACCTCGACGGTGCAGCGACCGGCCGGTGCGGGTACCGCGTGGGCCGAGCCGGTGGCGAAGATCGCGTTCGTCGCCCTGATCGCGTGGGTCGCCGTATCGGCCGCCTTCATCGGGTTTGTCGCATTGGCCCGCCGCAAGAAGCGAGCCCGCCGCGAGCGCGCCCTCGCCGGCCTCAAACAATCCGCGAAGGGATAGTGCCAGGCACTATCCCTTCGGTGAGGTGGGGGTCCTTGGAATGGCCACGCGTCGACCAACCGCGACGACACCGTCCGTCGCAGCGCACGCCGCGCCCAGTGCGAGGACGGCGCAGACGGGGGCGAAGATGCGTCGGTCGTTGCGACGAAATGCAGCGGACGTGCTACCCGGCACGACCAAATGTGTGCGTCCGGAGAAGCCCAGGCCGGAACGTGTGGCGAGCACGACACCACAGCCAGCTGCTGAGATCCTGGCGACGCTCGACGATCCTCGTGCCGCCCGCTCGACCGACACAGCGGCGATGGCGAGTAGACAGGCGACCGCGTTGCACGCTGCCGGCGACGGGCTGACCTGTCGACCGATCACGTGATCGTTGAGGTCCTGGCGTCGCTGGAACGGGAACGTCAAGCCCCGGCCCCAGAGCACGTGGAGCGCACTGATGGAGCCGAGGCCGACCGCGGTGGCGATGGCGACCGACGAGCGGGGATGGAGTTGTGGCATGGGGAATCCGTTCATGTCGAGCAACGAGGTCATCGACCAGCTTGCACGACGATGTCGCGGTGGGAGGCACTGCTTTCGAACCGACGCAGAGGCCAGTCCCAGTGGGCGCGGTGTGGTCGCTGAGGCGAGCGAGCGCTGCGAGCCAGTCGATGGCACTCTGCGGCGTCGATATTGGATCGATGGATGTCCTGGACGATCCGGAGGAGGAGGTCGGGATGATGATGCATTGGGTCTTCCTGTCGTGATGGTTGGCGGTGGCTTGACACCTTCACAATGCGCCTGGGGCGGTCACCCAGTCATCGGACTCTGAGCTATTCGTTCCGGCCGCTGGGCTCGCCGGAGCGTTGGCCGCCATCGTGCCCGCCCGCCGAGCCACCCGGCTCAACGTGTTGGAGGCACTCACCGGCGAGTGATCAGCCGGGAATGATCACGGTAGCTCCGTAACGAATCCCGTCCGCGCCGGCACATCGCCGGTGTGGGCGGGATTCGTCCGTACCCAATCAGGGGTCATATGACGGTTCATCCGCTCACGAAGTGGGCAAGGTACTGCTCATGCCGAGTCGGACGTCCTTCTGAGCACGCCGTGGTCACTGTTGAGCGCACCACCTTCCCGCCCCTCGGCGGCAGCGCTGCGGGCCCCGTTGACGTTGTCACCGAGCGAGAGGCGTCACTGTGACGCCCAGTGACGAACACGCCGACGAGGCTGACCATCAGGCGGACGACCGGGATCAGACCGCGAACGAGCGGGATCACACGTCGGAGGCGTTCGATGAGGCTTCCCAAGCCCGGG
>DATKCX010000063.1:0-78653 GCA_035512975.1 Ilumatobacter sp. | reverse complement strand
GTCGAGATCCCCGATCCAGAGGGGAGCATCGACAAGTATCCGCACCAGCTGTCGGGTGGTCAACGGCAGCGAGCGATGATCGCGCAGGCGCTCGCCCTCGAACCCAAGCTGCTCATCGCCGACGAACCCACCACTGCGCTCGACGTCACCGTGCAGGCTGAGATCCTCAAGTTGCTGCGCGACCTACGCGACCGCATCGAGGCTGGTGTGTTGCTGATCACCCACGACATGGGTGTCGTTGCCGATCTGTCCGACCGCGTCCTCGTGATGCAGCGCGGCCGCATCGTCGAGAGCGGTTCGTCTGCCGACGTGTTCTACCGACCCCAAGACCCGTACACGCAAGAGTTGCTTGACGCGGTGCCGCACCTCGGCAAGATCGTCGTCAAGTCGGGCGCAGACGAATCAGCTGACGAGCCGTCTGCGATGGTCGGTTCGAATCAGGCAGCCTCCGAACTCGTCGTCAGCCTTCGCCACGTCGCGATCGAGTACCCGAAGCGTGGTCGCGTCCCGGCGTTCCGTGCCGTCGATGGCATCAGCATCGATCTTCACGCCGGTGAGGTCATCGGTTTGGTGGGCGAGTCGGGGTCAGGCAAGACCACGGTCGGACGCGCCATCGCCGGGCTGTTGCCGTTCGTCGAAGGCGAGGCCGACGTCCTCGGTCGGAACATGGTCGGCATCTCCAAAGCAGACCTGCAGGCAGTTCGACGAGATCTGAGTTTCGTCTTTCAAGACCCGGGTTCTTCGCTCAATCCGCGACTTCCCGTCGGTGAATCGATCGCTGAACCGCTGGTGCTCGCCGGCCGCGGCAAGGCCGAGCGGGCGCGCGAGGTGGGGGAATTGCTCGATCGCGTTCATCTCTCCCGAGATCTTCGCAACCGGTACCCGCACGAACTGTCGGGTGGGCAGCGGCAGCGCATCGGCATCGCCCGTGCGTTGGCGCTCGATCCGCGCCTGCTGATTGCCGACGAGCCCACGTCTGCGCTCGACGTGTCGGTGCAGGCGCGTGTGCTCGACTTGTTCCAAGAACTTCAACGAGAGATCGGTTTCGCGTGTCTCTTCATCAGCCACGACCTGGCGGTGGTCGAGATCCTGGCCAGTCGCATCGCGGTGATGGAGCAAGGCAAACTGGTGGAGTTCGGCCCGCGCGAACAGATCCTGATGCAGCCACAAGAGGCATACACCAAACGCTTGTTGGCAGCGGTGCCGGTGCCTGACCCTGACGCCCAACGCACCCGCCGCATCGAGCGTGATGCGCTGATCGGCTGACGCTCCGAGACAACCTGCTGGCTGGTCACCAAACGACGCTTGCTACCGCCAAGGCCGCAAGCACGATCAAGAGCGCGATGACCTGCACGTGCCAGCGCTCCCGGTGGCCCCCACCTTCAATCACTGCGCCGGCGCGCACCGCAGCGTCCGGATTTGGGCGGTGTACGTGTCCGGCGTCGATCAACCGAAGCCAGCGTTGCCGCACGATCTGCGCGGCGGCCCCTGATTCGGTGGTGGCAAGATCTGAGGGACGCGCCACCGAGTTCTTCGGCAGGCCTGCGAGGCGGCGATCTTGAGATTGTTGACTTCGTAATATCTGCCTGCCTGGTGACGGCGCGGCCCATGCACGGATGGTGCCCGACGACGTCTGAACCGTCAGCGCCCATTTGGTTTCGATGTCGACCACATCGGGCCACGGCACGTCGAACGTTCGAAGCGGGTTGACGACCTCGATACCTCCGTCGGTGACGACCACTTTGGGGTGCCAGTAGCAGGTCCACGCCGTGACGCTGACGAGCCCGAGCCACGGCCAGATGTCGAAGATTGCATCCGAACCTTCTGGCGTCACGCCGAGAGCGGCAAACGCGCACAATCCGATCAATGCGCCGGCCATGGCGCGCCCGAACGTGGGTCGGAACGTCTCTTCAAGGCTCACGATCATGGAGAACCCATGCTGCCACGCTCGTTGCCGAAACGGTCATCTTGACGGCGCGGCAGAGGTATGCGGGTCACACCCGTAGTTCAGCACCTTCTGGCACGGGGCGGCCGGTGATCTTTTCGTAGAGGTCCTCGGGTGTGCTCACCGGGCTTTCGCAGACGTAGTTACGACACAGGTATGCCGCGCCCTCCGGTCGGTCGTGCCACAGCGGTGAGTCGAACGGTTCGCCCCACGCCAGCACCACGTCGGGTCGCCACAACACGTGGGCCACCTTCACGAGGCCGGGTTCGTCTCCGACGATGGCGAGTTCGATCACGCCACGCTGGCGGAGTTCGATCGCCAACATGGCGTTCGACACTGCAGCAGGAGCCTTCTTCGCCACCGCCGCGAGGAGCTGGAGGATTCGGTCGGCGTGATTCGCGAACCTGGGTTCGCCGAGAAGCGCCGAGAGTCGCAGCAGACCGTGGGCGGCCACCGAGTTCGCCGACGGCGTCGCGTTGTCGTGCAGATCCTTCTGTCGAACCACCAGTGATGGAGCGTCGTCGGCAGTGGTGTACAGGCCACCCTGGCTCGGGTCCCAGAACCAGTCGAGCATGGTGTCGGCTGTTTGGGTGGCGGCATGCACCCACCGTGCTTCGCCGGTGAGTTCCCCCAACCGGAGAAACGCGACGACGAGAGCGGCGTGATCGGCGGCGAGGGCGTGATGTCGCGCCTGCGGCGCACCGTCTGCGCTCCACGATCGCAACCAGCGTCCGTCTGGCTGTCGCAACTCGCGAAGGAGGAACTCGCCGTTCGCCACCGCGGCTCGCTTCCAATCGTCGCGCTGCAGCACTGCGGCCGCGTCCGCGAGTGAGTACAGGAACAACGCGTTCCACTCGGTGAGCACCTTGGTGTCCAAACCCGGGCGGCGCCGTTGCGACCGGACGTGCTGGAGGCGCTGACGCGCGGCGTCGATCATGGGAGGTCGGGCGAGTTCGGCCCGATGCAGCCGACGGTTCGGAATCGACCGAGCCTCGAAGTGCCCTGCGTCGGTGATGTCGAACCAGCCGAGCACTGCATCGACGTCGATCGTCGTTTCGGCGTCGGCGGCTGTCGCAGCGAGCGCCGACCGGACTTCGGCCGGCGTCCACGTGTAGAACAGGCCCTCGACCCCAGCGCCGTGCTCGTCGGGTGAATCGGCGTCTTCAGACGAGTAGAACCCGCCGTCGGGGTGGCGAAGGTCGCGCAGCACATACTCGATCGTCTCCTCGACTACCTGGCGATACGCGGGGACCCCACACGCGGAAAATGCCTGACGATAGATGTTCACCAGTGCGGCCTGGTCGTACAGCATCTTCTCGAAGTGCGGCACCAGCCACTCGCGGTCGGTGGAGTATCGAGCGAACCCGCCTCCGACGTGGTCGTACAGACCGCCTGATGCCATGGCGTCGAGCGTGGTGGTGACGACTCGACGAGCGTCGCCGCTCGACCCGCTCATGAAGGCTCGCAACACGAGTTCCAGGTGACTGGTGTTCGGAAACTTCGGTGCCTGGCCGAAGCCACCCCACTCCTGATCGAACGCTTTCGACATGTGCTGCAACGTGGTGTTGACCAACTCCAGCGCTGGAACCTCGCGCGCCGGAACCACCTCGGTCGTTGCGCTCATCGCCTTGATGAGGTTGACGGCATTCACGTCGAGATCGGCGCGCTTGTTGCGCCAGGCATCATCGATCGCCGCGATCAGCTGCAGGAACTGGGCCTTGGGAAAGTACGTACCGCCCCACACCGGGCGAGCGTCGGTGTCGAGCACCACCGTCATCGGCCACCCGCCACGGCCGGTCATGGCCTGCACGGCCTCCATGTACAGTGCGTCGACATCGGGGCGTTCCTCGCGGTCGACCTTCACGTTGACGAACTTGGCGTTCATCTGTGCGGCCACGTCGGCGTCTTCGAAACACTCGTGGGCCATCACGTGGCACCAGTGGCAGGCGCTGTAGCCGATCGACAACAACACCGGCACGTCGCGCTCACGGGCAGCCTGGAACGCTTCGTCGCCCCACGGGTACCAATCGACCGGGTTGTCGCGGTGCTGTTGCAGGTAGGGGCTGGTTTCCTGCGCAAGCCGGTTGGTGGCGGTCATGGCGGTCACGGTACCGGCACGTGATGCCGGACGCCTGATGCTGGACGCCTGATGTCGGACGCCTGATGTTGGACACGGAGTAGTGTCTCGCCGGGGTGATTCGCTCAAAGGGGTTCACGTGGACGACGTCGAGGGTGCGAGAACGTTCGGAGTTGCCGGTGCGACGTACGACTCGTTCATGGGACGGTACTCGCGTGCGTTGGGCACACTGTTCGCCGATGCGGCCGGAGTCCGGCGCGGGCACACTGCGGTCGACGTCGGCTGTGGGCCGGGCGCGCTCACTGCGGCGCTGGTCAACCGGCTCGGTGCCGATGCGGTGGCTGCGTGCGACCCTTCGCCGCAGTTCGTGACCGAATGCGCCGCCCGACACCCAGGGGTTCAGGTCGAGCTCGGGCGGGCCGAGTCGATCCCGTTCGAAACCGGCGGTTACGACCACGCCATGGCGCAACTGGTCCTGCACTTCGTGTCCGACCCGGAATTGGCGGCCAGCGAGATGATACGCGTCGTGCGCCCCGGTGGCTGGGTGTCCGCGTGTGTCTGGGACTTCGCCGGTGGTATGGAAATGCTGCGTTGCTTCTGGGATGCGGCGCTCGAGATCGACCCCGGGGCACCGGATGAGGCAGGGACGATGCGGTTCGGTCGCTCAGGAGAGATCTCCCAGCTCTTCGAGTCGGCCAGGATGGCAGAGGTGGTCGAGTCGACGTTGCAGGTTTCGTCGAGCTATGCCGATTTCGACGAGCTCTGGAACGGCTACCTCGCCGGCGTGGGCCCGGCTGGTGCCTACTGTGTGGCGCTCCCCGCCGACGACCGACAACGTCTGCGTACGGCGCTGTTCCGCAGGCTCGGCGAGCCAACCGGATCGCTGGAACTCGGAGCCATCGCACGCTTCGCCGTCGGTCGCGTGCCTCGATAGAACCTCGTCGTCGTCAGACACCCATCGCGTGATAGCCGCCATCGACGTGGATGATCTCGCCGGTGGTTGCGGGAAACCAATCCGACAGCAATGCCACGCAGGCACGCGCCACCGGCTCGGAGTTGTTCACGTCCCAACCGAGCGGTGCACGGCCGTCCCACGTGTCCTCGAAGAGCGAGAAACCCGGTATCGACTTGGCCGCCATGGTTCGGATCGGCCCTGCGGCCACGAGGTTGCAGCGGATCTGTTGCTCGCCGAGCTCGCGGGCGAGGTAGCGCGACAAGCTCTGTAGCGCCGACTTGGCCACTCCCATCCAGTTGTATGCCGGCCAGGCGTGTTGGTTGTCGAAGTCGAGGCCGACGAACGATCCACCCGGACCCATCAGCGGTAAGAACGCATCGGCCAGCGTCTTGAGCGAATACGTGGAGATCTGCATGGCGACTGCCACGTCGTCCCACGGAGCGGCGAAGAAGTCGTCGCCGAGACACGACGCGGGGGCGAAACCAATGGCGTGGAGCACGCCATCGACATGGCCGAGCGCATCGCGAACCTGTTCTCTGACCGATTCGACGTGTTCGGCGACCGTGACGTCGAACTCGAAGACCGGTGGCACCGGCATGTCATCGGTCGCCAGCTTTCGGGCGGTTCGCTGAGTGAGGCTCATGGCCCGCCCAGCTCCGGTGAGCACGATCTCGGCACCCTCCTGCCTGGCGATCTTGGCCACTCCGTACGCCAGCGACGCGTCGGTCAGTACACCGGTGATGACGAGCTTCTTACCCTCGAGAATTCCCATGCTGCGCACCATAGACCAGCGACAGACCATCACGACGGACGTGATCGGTGCGCAGTGGTTGGGCCTGACACCGGGACTTTGTGCAAGGCTCACGCCATGCGTATTGGAATCATCGGGGGCAGTGGCCCTGCTGGAAGTGGACTGGCCGCCCGTCTGGCCAGTGTGGGCTACGAAACCGTCATCGGTTCGCGCTCGAAGTACCGGGCGATGGAAAGCCGCGACGAGATCGTCGGGCGGTATCCGCAGATCGAAGAACTGTTGACCTACGGCGACAACATGGCCGCGGCCGACTGCGACCTGGTGGTCATCGCGACCCCGTGGGACTCGGCGGCAACGATGGCGCAGGATCACGCGAACTACCTGCGCGGCAAGATCGTCGTCAGCATGGCCAACGCCCTCGTGCGCGTCGGCAAAGAGTTCCAGCCGCTCGTTCCGCCGCGCGGCAGCGTGGCCGCGCATGTGCAAGCAGCCGTGCCCGCCAGCCGGGTTGTTGCAGCGTTCCACCACCTGCCTGCGACAGAACTCGGCCACATCACCGAGCCGATCGATTCAGATGTGCTGATCTGCGGCGACGACAGCAAGGCCGTCGCCACCGTCAGCGAGATCGTCGCCAAGATTCCCGGTTGCCGCCCGCTCGATGCGGGAGAGTTGTCGAATGCCACCGCCATCGAGGCGTTCACCGCTGTGCTGCTGCAGTTGAACATTCGATACAAGACCCGGGTCGCGCCGAAGTTGACGGGAATCAACGGCGACCCTCGGGCTGTTGCAAAACCCGCATGACCCTCCGCCTCTACGACACAGCACGCCGCTCGATCGTCCCGTTCGAGCCAGACGACCACGTGTTGATGTACACGTGTGGGATCACTCCGTACGACGCCACGCACCTCGGCCACGCCGCGACGTTCATCAGCTACGACATCCTGCAGCGGCACCTCATCGACAAAGGACACACGATCACGTGCGTTCGCAATGTCACCGACGTCGACGATCCGCTGTTCGCCAAGGCCCGCGAACTCGGCGTGCACTACCTCGACCTGGCAGCGGGCGAGGAGGCGCGCTTCGAGCGTGACATGGTGGCGCTGAACGCGCTGCCGGTCGCGGCGTCGCCGCGGGCGTCGTCGTCGATCCCAGATATTCGTGGCTTCATCGGCATGGTGCTGGAGCGCGGTTTCGCGTACGAGGCAGGCGGGTCGGTGTACTTCGACGTGTCGAAGTACGACTCGTTCGGCTCGCTCAGCAACTACACCGAGGCCGAGATGATGGAACTCGCCGAGCAGCGTGGCGGCAAGGTCGACGATCCACACAAGCGCCATCCGCTCGACTTCGTGCTGTGGCACCCGTCGGCCGACGACGAACCAGCGTGGGAAACCCTGTGGGGTCCCGGCCGTCCAGGGTGGCACATCGAATGCAGCGCCATGGCGTTGCGAGAACTCGGTGCAACGATCGATCTGCACGGTGGGGGAGCAGACCTGATCTTTCCGCATCACGAATGTGAACGAGCACAGTCCGAGGCTGTCACCGGTGAGCTGTTCGTGAAGCACTGGATGCACACCGCGCTCATCAGCATGGATGGGAAGAAGATGTCGAAGAGTCTCGGCAACTTGGTGTTCGTCGATCGGCTGCGCGAAGAGTTCGACCCGATGGCGATTCGCCTGGGGTTGATCGAACACCATTACCGAACCGAATGGGAGTGGGACGCCGGATTGATGCCGCGCAACGCCGAGCGCTTGGCGAGGTGGCGCGCTTCGGTCGGGTGTCGGCCCGGCGATGTGATCGACGAGGTCCGTGAACGACTCGACGACGACCTCGATTCGCCCGGAGCCGTGGCTGCACTCGATTCGGCCGCTTCGCGTGGAGAGTCGGTGGAGTCCGCAGCCCAGTTGCTCGGCGTGTTGTTGAACACCAGGTAGAAACCAGCTGCAAAGAACAGCGGTAGATACTTGTGGTACCCGCACAAATTGTTTACCTGGAATCAATGTTCACTTCGCCCGACACGCCGGGACATCATCTATCGTGCAGGCCATGGCAGCCGACGTTGGTGTGAACAAGCTTCAGGCTCGTTCGCGCGCCGCTCTGCGGCCCGTTGCGAACAAGTTGTGGACCATCGAACGTTCCGGATTCGACCGTCTGCCCACCGAAGGGCCGGCGATCCTCTGCCCGAACCACGTCAGCTTCATCGATTCTGTGTTCCTGATGTTGTCGTTGCCCCGAAACATCAGCTTCGTGGGCAAGGCTGAGTACATGGATTCCTGGAAGACCAAGTTCGCGTTCCCGGCGATGGGCATGATTCCCATAGACCGCACCGGCGGCGACAAGAGCAAGGGTGCGCTCGACGTCGCCCAGGCGGTCCTCGAGCGCGGTGAGTTGTTCGGCATCTACCCGGAGGGCACCCGCAGCCGAGATGGCCGCTTGTACAAGGGTCGCACCGGTGCTGCTCGGCTGGCCATCGCCACGGGCGCGCCCATCTATCCGGTCGGCATTGTTGGAACCGATGACGTGCAGCCCGTGAACGCCCGGATGCCAAAGATTCGCACTTCCTGCTCCATCACGATCGGCCGGCCGATCCGGCCCGAGCGCTACGTGGGCCGCGGCCCCGAGCATCTCGCCTGGCGATCGATGATCGATGAAGTGATGTTCGAGATTCGGGAGATGACCGGACAGACGTACGTCAACGCCTACGCCGGCTCCACCGACGATCACAAGCCGTCGAAGGTCGCCACCGTCGACGTGGCCGACGAGCAACCAGCCGAGCGGGAACTCGCCTACTCCTCACGCTGAGCGCGGCCGTGTCCGATGCGCGAGGCTGGAGTATGGACAGTGTTCGTGAGGCGCTCGGTGCGGCGGTCCGCAACGCAGTGGTCGGACCCGATGCCGGTCGACGCCATGCCGAGCTGATCGACGGCGTGGGCGATCGCTGGTTTCCCGAAAGGTCGCCGATCCACGTGGTGCACGCCGACAGTTCGATGTTCGTGGGAGGGTTGCGAGCGCTGCTCTTCCAGTCGCTCCATCCGCTTGCGATGGCCGGGGTGGCTCAGCACAGTGACTATCGAGCCGACCCGTGGGGGCGGTTGCAGCGCACCGCCGACTTCCTGGCCGCCACGACCTTCGGCCCCGCGGTCGAGTCCGAGCGCGCCGTGGCACGCGTGCGCGCCGTGCACCGGCGAGTCACGGGTGTGGCCAGCGACGGACGCACGTACTCGGCGAACGATCCACATCTTCTGGCCTGGGTCCACCTCGCCGAGATCGACAGCTTCATCACCGCCCACTCCAGATACGGGGCCCGGCCGCTCGACGCAGCTGGTTACGACACCTATGTCGCCCAGACCGCGCGTGTCGCCGAAGCGCTCGGCGTGGTGGCCCCCCCGATGAACCAACGCGAGCTCGCCGTACAACTCCGGCGGTATCGGCCGGAACTTCGCGGCACGCCCGAGGCTCGACAAGCGGCGCAGTACCTGCTGTTCCGCCCGCCGATGCCACTCGCCGTTCGTCCGTTCTACGGCGCCCTGTCCGCGGCTGCGATCTCGATGATGCCGGCATGGACCCGGTGGCCGCTTCGTCTGCCGTGGCTGCCCCTCTCCGAAGCCGTCGTCGCCCGGCCGCTCGGTGAGGCGATGACACGCACCATCCGGTGGGCCTTGCGGCCGGCGGCGCGACCGGAGCAACACAGCGAGCGCTGAAACGGGAGCTGCGACCGAGCCACGCGGACCGTAGGCTCGAAGCGTCATGTCGAACATCTCGATCTCCCTTCCCGACGGCTCGGTGCGCGAACTCCCAGCTGGGGCCAGCGCACTCGATCTCGCCGCATCCATCGGCTCACGGCTCGCGCAGGCAGCTGTTGCCGCAACCATCGACGGCGCCGAGGCTGACCTCACCCGTCCGTTGACCGATGGCTCGACGGTGGCCATCATCACGAACAACACCGAGGCCGGTCGGCACGTGCTGCGTCACTCCACCGCCCACGTACTCGCCCAAGCCGTCACCCGACTGTTTCCTGGTGCCAAGTTCACGATCGGCCCTGCCATCGAGAACGGCTTCTACTACGACTTCGATCTGCCATCGGGCAAGACGTTCTCCGACGATGACCTGGTGGCAATCGAGGGGGAGATGCGCGACATCGTCGCCGCCGATCAGCCGTTCACCCGATCCGAAATGTCGCCGGCCGAGGCGAAAGCGTTGTTCGCCGACCAGCCGTACAAGGTCGAGATCATCGAGCGGGTCACCGGGAACGCCAGCGGTGACGATTTGGACGCGGGTGAAATTGCCGGCGACATCGTGTCGGCGTACCGCAACAGCGATGAGTTCGTCGACATGTGTGTCGGCCCGCACGTGCCCAGCACCGGTCGCCTCGGGCACTTCAGGTTGCAGCGCGTGTCTGGTGCGTACTGGCGCGGCAACGAAAAAGGCCCGATGCTGCAACGCATCTACGGCACCGCGTGGGAGTCGAAGCAGGCGCTCGCCGACCATCTCACCATGCTCGAGGAGGCCGCGAAGCGCGACCACCGAAAGCTCGCGAACGATCTCGACCTGCTGAGCTTCCCAAGCGAATTGGGCGGCGGGTTGGCGGTGTGGCACCCGAAGGGTGCGATCGTCCGCAAGCTGATGGAGGACTACAGCCGGAGCCGTCACGAAAATGGCGGCTACGACTTCGTGTTCACGCCGCATCTCACCAAGAGCACGCTGTACGAGACATCAGGCCACCTCGCCTGGTATGCCGACGGCATGTACCCGCCGATGGAGATGGACAACGGCGTCTACTACATGAAGCCGATGAACTGCCCGATGCACTGCCTGATCTACCGGTCGCGTCAACGCAGCTACCGCGAACTGCCGCTGCGGTTGTTCGAGCTGGGCACGGTGTATCGCTACGAGCGTGCGGGCACGCTGCATGGTCTGCTGCGAATCCGTGGATTCACACAAGACGACAGCCACATCTTCTGCACGCGCGAGCAGCTCGCCGACGAGATCACGTCGCTGCTCGACTTCGTGCTGTCGGTGCTCCGCGCATTCGGCTTCGACGACTTCACGTTCAATCTCTCCACGAAGGATCCGAACAAGTACGTCGGTTCCGACGAAATCTGGGAGGAAGCCACCGTGGCGCTCCGGGAGGCGCTGGTGCGCCACGGCCTCGAGTACTCGGTGAAGGACGGCGACGCGGCCTTCTACGGCCCGAAGATCGACATCGACGTGCGTGACGCGATCGGTCGGTCGTGGCAGCTCTCGACCATTCAGGCCGACTTCAACCACCCCGAGCGTTTCGACCTCGAGTACGTCGGCTCCGACAACGAACGCCACAGGCCGATCATGTTGCACCGTGCACTGTTCGGTTCGCTCGAACGGTTCTTCGGGGTGTTGCTCGAGCATTACGCCGGCAACTTCCCCACGTGGCTCGCGCCCGAACAGGTCCGCGTGCTGCCCGTGTCGACCGCGCACGAAGGGTACGCCGCCGAGGTCATCGCAGCGCTGCGCAGCGCCGGCATTCGCACCGACACCATCGGTGCCAACGACGGGCTCGGCAAGCGCATTCGGTCCTCGAAGATCGAAAAGATTCCGTACATCCTCGTCGTCGGCGACGACGATGTCGCCAACCGCACGGTCGGAGTGAACCCCCGCGGCGGCCAAGGCGACGCCGCCGTCGAGCGTGGCGTCGAGTTGGATCAGTTCATCGCACGGGTCACCGACGAGGTCGCGGCGGCGACCGAGCGAGCGCTCACCGCCACCTGACGTGCTGGGGAGCTGACGGGGTCATCAATGGACGAACTGGATCGACTCTGGAACGGGTGGCGCGCGTCGTACCTGGGCGGAAACGACGGAGCGCCGCCTGGCGCTGGCAGCGTGTTCACGCGGATCTTGCGTTCTGGGTTGGCTGATGACGAGGCGAACATCGTTCATCGAGGGGCGACCTGCTTTGCGATCTTGAACGCGTTTCCGTACGGAGTCGGCCACCTGCTCGTGCTGCCGTATCGCGAAGTAGGTGAGCTCGAGCTGCTGGAACCTGAAGAAGCGGCCGAGTTGTGGGTCACCGTCACCGACGCGGTGAAGGCCTTGAAATCCGCGTACCAGCCGGGCGGTGTCAACGTGGGGGTCAACCTCGGTGCCTCCGCCGGCGGCAGCATCGGTGAACACCTGCACGTGCATGTGTTGCCTCGATGGACCGGTGACACGAACTTCGTCACTGCGATCGCCAACACTCGGATGCTGCCCGAGCCGCTCGCCGACACCGGTCGCAAGATTCGCGCGGCCTGGAGGTCGAGCGTCTAGGCGGGGTGAGCCTCTAGGCTGGAACGACCATGAGTGCCTCTGAACCCGACGGCGACATTCGCGACGTTCGCGATGAGCTTCCTGCTGAACTGGTCCCCGACGAGTTCGTGGGTGTGTACGAGTTTCCCGACAACTCGCGACGCCGGATCCCTGGAGTGATGTACCTCGTGCTCGGTGTGCTCTGCTTGCTGGCCTGGCTGCTCGTCGACACGAACCCCATCGTCAACGATGGTTTCGGCTGGGCGGCGCTCGCCCTGGGTGCGGTTGGTGCGATGTGCGTCGCGTCCGGTTGGCGTATGACCGTCGACGAGAAAGAAGCGCTCGTCACCGCACAGCAAACCATCGCGTTCCCTGTGGGTCACGCTTCGGCACAACAGGTGTGGCACGGCTTGCGGAGCCGGCCGACCTGGCGGGTGTTGTGCTATTCGGTGGAGGAGCCGCCCACTCGACGCGCGCTCGTGTTGGTCGACGCAGTCGACGGCAGGGTCATCGAACACATGGTGCAAGACAACCTCGAGCAGTGGGGCTGATCGTTGGTGTTCGACGGCACCTTTCGCAAGCCGGTTGACGCGGCTGTTCGGCCCATCGGCGCAGCGCTCCGCAAGACCAAACTCACACCCGATCACCTCACGGTCGTTGGGCTGCTCATCGGCATCCTGTCTGCGGTAGCGGTGGGTTCCGGCCGGTTTCGACTCGGCCTTGCCCTGGTGATTCTGGCGGCACTTCCCGATCTCCTCGACGGGGCGCTCGCAAAAGCATCGAACTCGTCCAGCCAACGCGGTGCGTTCTTCGACTCGACGGTCGATCGCGTCACCGATGCATTTCTGTTCGGTGGCATCGCGTACTATTTCGCCGAAACCGAAGATCCACGACTCGCTCTGCTGCCGTTCGCCGTGTCGGCGGTGTCGTCGGTGATCTCGTATCAGCGCGCCAAGGCCGAATCGCTTGGGCTCAATGCGAAGGGCGGGCTGATGGAGCGCGCCGAGCGGATCGTCGTGATCTGTTTCGGGTTGCTCATCGAACCATGGTTCAACGGAGCGCTCGTTTGGATCATGTGGGCCATGTTGCTGCTCTCCACGATCACTGCCGTGCAACGTTTCGTCAAAGTGTGGAAGCAGGCGAACGTTGCCCCTGTCACCCAAGAGCGCATCGACATGCGCCGCGAGAAGCGCGAGCACCGTCGTCAGGCTCGGGTTGGTCGGCGAACTCGACGCCGGAGTACTCGTGTTCCGCTTCGAGGACGCGTTCCCCGCCGACCGTCGGAGTGAGCGCCGGCGATGAACACAGCGCGTCAATGGCTCGACCCCACGGTGACCGGCTATCGGTTGGCGTCGCTCGCCGCTCGCGGCTTACCGGGAGTCGCCGCCCAGTTCGTGGCTCCCACCATCGGTTTCGGTGCCAGCGTGTTGAGCGCCGAGCGGCGAGCGATGATCACACGCCACATTCGGCGAGCCGATCCAACGCTTGGAGGCTTGCGGCTTCGGCGTGCCACCCAAGAGGCGTTCGATTCCTATAGCCGCTACTTCATCGAGAGCTTTCGGCTTCCGCACCTGTCTGCGCGGGTCGTCGACCGGGGCATGCGAGTGCAGGGTTTCGAGCACGTGGACGAAGCGTTGGCCGATGGGAACGGAGTGATCCTGGCGCTGCCGCACCTGGGCGGCTGGGAGTGGGCAGGTCGTTGGATGGTCGACCGGGGGCACGGGCTGACGGTCGTGGTGGAGCAACTCGAGCCGCCCGAGCTCTTTCAATGGTTCGTCGATCTGCGGGCCAAACTCGGCATGAACGTGGTGCCACTCGGGCCGACTGCCGGGCGCGAGGTGCTCAGTGCGCTCAAACGCAACGACGTGGTGTGTCTGCTGAGCGATCGCGACATCCAAGGCAGCGGGATTCCGGTGGAGTTCTTCGGTGAGGTCACCACGCTGCCGGCGGGCCCCGCAACGCTTGCACTGCGCGCCGGTGCGCCCGTGTTGCCCACAGCGGTGTACTTCACCGACCGAACCGACGGGCACCTGGGTGTGGTTCGTCCGCCGCTCGATATCACGCGCTCGGGCGACGGACTTCGTGCGGACGTCACCACCGGAACGGCACACTTGGCTGCCGAGTTGGAGCATCTCATCCGCCGCGCGCCGCACCAATGGCATCTCTTCCAACCCAACTGGCCGTCCGATCCGGGCTACAACGCACCATCGCGAGCATGAAGCGTCTCGCTTCGTCACAGTCCGACCCTCAAGTAGTGGTGACTGCACGCCGAAAATCTCTGCAGTGAGACGAGACGCGGCTGCTCCGATGTTCATGGGTGCGGTCAGTGCCGCGCTCGTCTGCACATACCTGATCGCCCCTGCCCGTCAATCGACCGAGGTGATCGCCGCTGTCGGCCCACTCCTGGCCGGAATGGCAGCTGTCGCTGCGGCGGTGGTTGGTCGACCAGATCGAGGCGTGGCCTGGAGCTTGGTCGGCGTGGGATTGGTCATGTTCGGAGTTGCCAGGTTCGTCGCAGCTTCAGAGTGGTTCGACGGCACACCGATGCAGTTCCCCGACGCCTACAGCGCGGTCTTGGCGCTCGGGCTGCCGTCATTGGTGATCGGTACGATGGCCACGCGGACGCCTCGAAGATTCCGAGACTTCGGCTACATCACCGGCATCAAGCCGGTGATGTATGCAGTGGTGGCCACCGCAATCATCTGGCTCACCATCACGCAGCCATACTTTGCCGACAACCAGGCGCACGGTCCGGACTGGCTGTGGTTCGCAGTTCCGTCACTGATCGAATACGCGCTCGCGTTCGTGGTGTACCAGCGGATCTCGTCGAAACCGGCGTTCCGCTTCACCAGGATCGCGGCGACGGTTGGTGTGACGATGGCGGTCACCTGGCAAGCAATCTTCGCCTGGTCGCGCCTGACCGGCCGTTTCGAGCCGGGCGGATTCTTTGCCGCGTGTGGGCTGATTGCGTCAGGGGTCATCGCCGTGACCGTGTGCCTTCCCAAACTCCGCGACGCGATGGGTGGCGACCATACGATGGCCCCTGCCGCACGTGCGCAACTCGTCACGCCGCTCGTGGCTTCGGTGGTTCCGCTAGCCCTCTTGGTGGTGGTGCTGGGCATCATGGTCGACTCTCCGCAGTCGGCAACCGTAGTGGGGGTCGCCGTGGGTCTCACGGTCCTGTTGGCCATTCTCGAGGCGCGTCGGATAGAGCGCGAAGTTCGCGAACTTGTCGATGGCCGTGGCGTCGAGCGACTTGCTGCGATGGTCGAACACTCGAGCGATGTGGTGCTGCTGTCTGACGGGGACGGACACATCGCGTATGCCAGCCCTGGCGTCATGTCGATGCTGGGATTCACACCACTCGAACTGATCGACCAGCCGTTGTTGTCGCTGGTCGCCGAGCCGGGGCGCGCCCCGCTGCAGGCTGATTTCGAACGTCTCGCCAACGGTCAGTTGGGCCAGACGATCGAGTTCGAGACCTCGCTCACACGCAACGATGGGCAACTTCGAACCGCAACAGCGGTGATCGCCAACCAACTCGGTGGTACCGCGGTCGACGGTATGGTCACCACGTTTCGAGATGTCACCGAACAGCGGAATCTGGAGCGCCAGCTCAGTCATCGAGCCTTCCACGACGAACTCACCGGGCTGGCGAACCGGGCGCTCTTTCTCGATCGGATGGACCATGCGCTCCGTGTGGCGCGATCGGAGACCGACCCGGTCGTGGTGCTGTTCGTCGACCTCGACGACTTCAAGGCGGTCAACGACTCCTACGGCCACGCGGTTGGGGACTCGATCTTGCAGTCGGTCGCCGCCCGCATTCGCCGATCGGCCGGCACGGGCGACACGGTCGCTCGCCTGGGCGGCGACGAGTTTGCGATCCTGCTCGAAGACCGCGGTGGGGTCGATCGGGCGATCAACGTCGCTGAAGCCTTGATCGACGAGCTGAGTGAACCGGTCGAGATCAACGGCAATCGAGTGTCGGTGCTGGCCAGCGTCGGGGTTGCGGTCGCAGCTCCCGGCCTGTCGACGAGCAGCCTGCTGCGAGACGCCGATGTCGCCATGTACGAGGCAAAACGTGCCGGCAAAGGACAGATTCGCATCTTCGACCCGGCGATGCGGCTGGTCGCCAGCAAGCACCTTGCGTACCGCGGCCAGCTCGGGGCGGCGCTCGACAATGGCGAACTACGGTTGGTGTACATGCCGTACGTCGACCTGAGGACCGGCCAGGTCACCGGGGCGGAGGCACTGGTGCGCTGGCACCATCCCGAATTCGGCGAGATTCCGGCAGCCGACTTCATTCCCATCGCCGAACGATCGGGCCTGATCGTTCCCATGGGCAACTGGATCTTCGATCAAGGACTCTCGCTCGCCGCGACATGGCAGCAGAACTTGGGCTTGTACATCAGCTTCAACGTGTCGCCCATTCAGATCAAGCATCCAGATTTCATCGAGGACGTCAGATCGGCCGTGACCAAGCACGGGGTGGACCCGCGACTCGTCATGCTCGAGGTGAACGAGAGTGTCCTGGCCGACGAAACCGCTCGAATGAAGCACACGTTTCGGGAGCTCAGCGAGTTCGGTGTGCGGTTCGCCGTCGACGACTTCGGTTCAGGATCGGCCTCGTTGAACTACGTGCAGCGATATCCAGTCAGCCTGGTGAAGATCGATTCGTCGGCGGTCGAGGAGTTCGGCAACGACCCGCGTGGCAACACGCTCGCCCGCGTGATCGTGCAGATGGCCGAATCGCTGAAGATCACCACCGTCGCAGAAGGCGTCGAGAGCACTCGACAACTCAACGCACTCCGACGCCTGGGGTGCGACCTCGGGCAGGGATACGTGTTGTCACATCCCATCGAGGCCGCGGAGATCAGCCGTCGATTCGGCGGAGCGTTGCCAGCCACGATCTCGTGACACCAGTACGGTGGCATCGATGAGCATGCGAATCGGGATGGTGTGCCCATACAGCCTGTCGATCCCGGGGGGTGTGCAGGCGCAGGTGCTCGGACTCGCCCGCGAGCTCCGTCGAATCGGCTATGAGGTTCGCGTGCTCGGCCCGTGCGATGGCCCCCCGCCAGAATCCTTCGTGACACCGCTCGGCGACAGTTTGCCGACGTCGGCCAACGGGTCGATCGCGCCGCTCGCGCCCGACCCGTCCGCAACGCTGCGCACCATGCGGATTCTGCGCGACGAGCAGTTCGACGTGATCCATGTTCACGAGCCGCTCGCGCCAGGTCCGCCCATCACCACGGTCACGTTGCACGCCGCTCCTACTGTCGGCACGTTTCACGCGGCCGGACGTTCGTCGATGTATCGCTACGGGGCGCCGATCCTGGCGCGGATCGCCAATCGAATCGACCATCGAGTCGTGGTGTCGAAAGACGCACTCGGGTTGGTGAGCGGATACCTCGGCGGAGAGTACGAGGTGCTCTTCAACGGCGTCGACACAGCTGAACTTCGCAGCGTTCCCCCTCGGGAACTGCGTCGACCGGCACTGTTCTTCCTCGGTCGCCACGAAGAGCGCAAGGGACTCGAAGTGCTGTTGCAGGCACTTGCACTGCTCGATCTCGACCTGTCGTGTTGGGTAGCCGGGAACGGGCCGGACACCAACCGTTTGCGCATCGAGTACGGAGGCGACGGCCGCATCGAGTGGCTCGGCAGAATCACCGAAGCGGACAAGCTCGACCGGATGCGAAGCGCATCGGTGTTTTGCGCGCCGTCGCTGCACGGGGAGTCGTTCGGCGTGGTGCTCGTCGAAGCAATGGCGGCAGGTACGCCGGTGGTTGCGAGTGCGCTCGACGGCTACCGCAACGTCGCGACCGACGATGTCAATGCGCTCCTGGTGCCCCAAGGCGACCCGGCCGCACTCGCCCAGGCGTTGCGTCGCGTGCTGACCGACCCGAAGCTCGCTGGTCGGTTGGTGGAGCGGGGGAACCAGCGCGCCGACGACTTCGCGATGTCAAGCCTGGCCACCAGATATGCCGCGATCTACCAGCGCCTCGCCACTCCCAAAAAATAGATACGGGTGAACAGCGGAAACGAAAGGAGCGCAGCGACATATCCGCTGTTCACCTAGACTCGGGCTCATGTTGATTCTCATCATTGTGCTGGCCGTTCTGGCCCTGCTCGTGATCTACTTGATCGCCGCGTACAACGGCTTGATCCGGCGCCGCAACCAGATCGAAAACTCCTGGGCGCAGATCGACGTGCAGCTCAAGCGCCGCCTCGACCTCATTCCCAACCTTGTCGAAACGGTCAAGGGCTACGCGGCGCACGAAAAGGAGACGCTCGACGCCGTCATCACCGCCCGCAATGCAGCGGTAGCCGCACCGAACACGCCGCATGCGCAAGCCGAAGCCGACAACGCCCTCACCGGAACGCTGCGTCAGTTGTTCGCGCTCGGCGAGGCGTATCCAGACCTCAAGGCCAATCAGAACTTCCTGGCGCTCCAGGAAGAGCTCACCGCAACCGAAGGTCGCGTCGCCTACGCTCGCCAGTTCTACAACGACAGCGTGCTCAGCTACAACAACAAGCTGCAGCAGATCCCCACGGTGATCTTCGCCAAGATGATGAACTTCGATCGTCGCGAGTACTTCGAGGCCGACGAGGCCGCGCGCACCGCGCCGAACGTTTCGTTCTGATCAGCGCCGCGCTGTCTCATGCATGAACTCATTCGGTCGAACAAGCGTCGTAGCGCGCTCCTGATTGCCAGTTTCGTCGTCGTCGTCGGGCTTGTCGGCGGCGCGTTCGGGCTGGCGATCGGCAACGGCATCGCCGCCACCATCGTCGCACTGGTCTTCGCCGCTGTGTTGGCGTTCACGTCGTACTGGAAGGCCGACAAGATCGCCCTGGCGGTCAGCCGAGCCAAGCCGGCCGACCCGCAGCAGTATGCCCGGTTGCACAATTTGGTAGAAGGATTGTGCCTCGCGTCGGGTCTGCCGAAGCCAGGCGTGTACGTCGTGGAGGATCCCGCGCCGAACGCCTTCGCCACTGGGCGCAACCCTCAGCACGCGGCCATCGCGGTGACCACCGGGCTGCTGGAAAAGCTCAATCGGGTGGAACTCGAAGGCGTCGTCGCTCACGAACTGAGTCACATTCGGAACTACGACATCTTGGTGTCCACGTTGGCGGTCACGATGGTCGGTGCCGTGGCCCTGCTCAGTGACATGGCGATTCGAACGATGTGGTGGAACGGCGGCCGCGTGGCCCGGCGCGGCGACCACAACAACTCGTCCAACCCGCTGGCACTCGTCGGCTTCGCACTGCTGATCATCGCGCCCCTGGCCGCGAAGGCCATGCAAGCGGCCGTCTCGCGTCAACGTGAGACTCTCGCCGACGTCAGCGCATGTCAGATGACCCGATACCCACCGGGTCTCATTTCGGCGCTCGAAAAGCTTCAGGCCGACACCACGGTCACGCACTCTGCGTCAACTGCCACCGCGCATCTCTGGATCGAACAGCCGCTGAGCGGCGTGGGCGACGGCGGCAAGCTGCGCGCCACCCACCGAATGTTCTCCACCCATCCTCCACTCGAAGAACGAATCGCACTGTTGAGAGAATTGTGAACCGATCGAAGTCAGCGTTGCTGCTTGCCGCCGTCACGGCGACTGCCGTGGCTGCCTGCGGCGGCGGGTCCGACGCCACGCCTACCACCACGGCTGAGACCGTGCCGACCGCTACCTCGGCCCCTGCCACAACCGACCGGGCCACCACCACTACGTCGACCACGTTGAAGCCGATCGTCACCTCGACAACCGTTCCCGACGTGCTGCGCGTGCCGCTCACCGGTGAACCGATCGATGACGCCTCTCAGATCCCCGACCGGCCAGCGGTCGCCGTGAAGATGCCTGTCGACCGGCGGGCCCAGCCGTGGTCCGGGTTGAACAACGCCGACATCGTGTTCGAAACGATCATCAACGGTGGATTCACCCGACTCATCGCGATGTTTCATTCCGACGGTGCCGATCCGGTCGGGCCGATCCGATCTGGACGGGCCCAAGACATCGATGTCATCTCGATGTTCCGAGAGCCACTGGTCGGGTGGAGCGGTGGCAACCCGAGCGTCACGCGCGAGATGCGTATCGCCGACGACGAACTCAATGTGCTCGTCGATCTCAACGCGGTGCGAGGGCACTCCGACCTGTACTACCGACGGTCTGGTGTGGCCCTATCACCGAACAACCTGTACAGCAGCACCGATGTGTTGCTCACGGCCACACCAGAGGTGTACGCGCCGCCGACGCCAGTGTTCCCGTACCTCAAGCCAGGTGAGGAGCCGATCGGCGAACCGGCCACCGAGATCGAGGTCACACTCGACGACATCTCGTCAGAATGGGAGTACGACCCGGAAACCGAGCGGTACTTCCGGTCCCAGAACGGCTTCACGAGCATCACCGAAACCGGTGCCGCCGACGAACAGGTGTGGGCCGACAACGTCGTGGTGATGATGGCCGACTACGGCATCAACCCGCTCGACAACAACCCCGATTTGCAGTCGCGCGGCTCCAACCCGCTGCTGGTGTTCAGTAAAGGCACAGTGCGCGAGGGTGTGTGGGTTCGGTTCGAAACGGTCGACCCGTTTGCGTTCTTCGACAATCTCGACGACCTGAACGCCGTTGGCCTGGTGCCGGGACGGACGTGGGTGGAGTTTCCCCGCAACGAGGCCGGCAACGTCGAGTTCTCCTAGACCGTGAGGAGCTGACGGGCGGCGTCGACCACCACAATCACCGCACCCGATTCCACCGTGGCGTGCACCGCTTCGTCTGGCATTTCTTGCGTGGTGCGGTTCACCAACACGCCCGCCACCATGCCTGCCCGCCAGCCGTTGGCGGCGCACATCGTGAGCAGGGTGGCGCTCTCCATTTCGTAGTTGAGAACGTGGAGCGCTTGCCACTCGGCCATGCTGCCACGGAGATGTGCCGGCACGAAGCCAGACACGGTGTCGTAACGTTCCTGGCCCGGGTAGAAGGTGTCAGAGGAAGCGGTGATGCCCACATGCACCGTGTGTCCACGCGCGACGGCTGCATCGACGAGGGCGTTCGTGCACTCGTGATGTGCCACCGCCGGATAGGCGAGCGGTGCAAAGTGCTGGCTGGCACCGTCGAGCCGCACCGCGCCAGTGGTGACGATCACGTCGGCCACCGCGATGTCGGGCTGGATCGCACCGGTGGTGCCGACGCGGAGAAACGTCCGAACGCCGAGCTGGGCGAGCTCTTCGACCGCGATCGACGTGGATGGTCCGCCGATTCCCGTGGAGCACACCACGATCGGCACTCCCGCCAACGTGCCGAGATAGCTCGTGTACTCGCGCTTCGCGGCGAGCGGCGTGGGGTCGTCGAGGTGTTCCGCGATCTTGGCCACGCGACCGGGATCGCCGGGAAGAATCGCCAGGGTGGCACCACCGAGTTGGGCGCGGGTGAGATCGAGATGGAAGACATCGGACACGCTGCGAAGGGTACGTGATCACAGGCAAGGCGTCGGTATCCCCAGGAAATTCACAGGATGTCGGCACTGACGATCCACAGGCCCGATGGTTCACAATGGGGCGATGTCGTCGAGCATCCGTACTCCGAGCAACCGAGCGAGACGCCACGGAGCGGTGCTCGAGCCCGAGCAGCGCCGACAACTCGAGCGCGACGGTTGGCGCACCACGCTCGACTATCGAGAGAACCATGTTCGTGGACTCGACGGGAGATTGCTGCGGGTGGAACCTGTGTGGGTGGCCGAAGCAGAACGGTACGACGGCGACGTAGTCGTCGCATCGGCGGTCGGCGACTCGACCGAATCGGCCTGGGCGGCGCTGTGCGCCGACATCGATGCAGCTCATGTCACTCGGCTCCGCCGGGTGCGAGTGGCGATGCGCTAGCGCCGGTCGAGCCGCGGGACATCAACGAATCGCCCCGTGTCGAGCGACGTGAGGATCGCCTGCACGACCGCTTGTGCGATGTAGCCGTCACGGGCTGTCGGTCCAACGGCAGCGTCGCTTCGGATGGACTCGACCCAGGCGCGATCCTGCACCGCATAGGCGGTGGCGAACCAGCCGAACCAATCGGCACCGATGTGGGCTGACACCGCGCCATCTCGGCGGACGACGGCGCGCGACGGCGGGGCGGTGAGGACGTCGCCGTTGCGGCCGAGCACCTCGACCGACACCTCGTACGCGAAACCGCCATCGTCGAACTCCATGGCGACGTGCGCACCGCACGACAGTTCACCGACGACGATGATGTGCCGGAACGATCCTTCGCGTGCGGCACCACCGTGCGCCACCACCTGGGTGAACTCCGACCCGCTGAGAAAGCGGACGGAATGGATGTCATGCACCAAGGACTGGCCGATGATCTGGCTGACCGGACGCGGTGATGCGTTGACGTTGCGGTGGACGGTGCGGATGTAGTCGATCGGCCCGATCCGGCCCAGTTCGTTCCGCAACTGCACGTGAGCGGGGTCGTACTCGCGCATGAACCCGAGCTGAATCACTCGCGACCCGCAGGCCGCCTCGGCGTCGAGAACCCGCTGCGCGTCGCTCAGTGTGGTCGCCAACGGCTTCTCGCAGAGGACCCGGGTGCCCCGCTCGATCGCCGCGATGCACAGATCGGGATGCGTTGCGTCTGGGGAAGCGATCACGACGCCATCCACTTCGGGAGACGTTGCGAGCTGCAGCGGATCGGTGAGCGCGATGCAGCCGATGTCATGTGCAACCTCCGCTGCGTTCGCCGCATTCGGGTCGGCGACTGCCACCACGTCGACGCCGGCGAACCCAGCGAGGGTTCTGGCGTGGAATGCCCCCATGCCGCCCACACCGATGACGCCAACACGAACCGGCCCGAGATCGTGCCCCCCGACGTCTTGCCCCGAAGGATTCTGTTCCGAAGAATTTTTGCCCGAAGATCCTTGCATGCTGTGCGATTCTGCCACCGACACCGCGTCGGACGATGATGGAGCGATGCGGCACCTTGACCGATCGAATGTGGTGGTGCTGGGTCGGATTCCTGCGGCTGGGTTGGACGAGCTGCGTGAGCATCACGACGTGTGGGTGTGGGATCGCGATGGTTCCCCGCCGACCGATGTGCGCAACGACGCGTTGGTGAACGCCGATGCCGCGATCACACTGCTCAACGATCGAGTCGACGATGACTTTCTCAGCGCTGCGCCGCGGTTGCGTGTGGTGTCGAATGTGGCGGTCGGCTACGACAACATCGACGTTTCGGCCTGCGAAGCGCGGTCTGTGATCGTCACCAACACACCCGGCGTGCTCACCGACGCCACAGCAGATCTGGCGTTCGGATTGCTCCTCGCAGTCACTCGCCGACTCGGCGAGGGGGAACGCCTCATTCGGTCTGGTGAGCCGTGGAAGTGGAGCATGTTCATGATGCTCGGCACCAGCCTCCAGCACCGCCAGATCGGGATCGTGGGCATGGGAGACATCGGGCTCGCGATGGCGCGCCGGGCGCGGGCCTTCGGGATGACCGTGGCGTACCACAATCGGCGCCCAGTGCAGCCTGACGTGGCCGCCGAGCTCGACGCAACACTGATGGGGCTCGACGAGCTGCTGGCCACGAGCGATGTGGTGTCGCTGCATTGCCCGTACTCGCCCGAGACCCATCATCTGATCGATGCACCGGCGTTCGCCCGCATGCGTGATGGGGCGTTCCTCATCAACACCGCCCGCGGGCCGATCGTTCACGAGGCAGCGTTGGTCGATGCGCTCGACCGGGGCTCGTTGGCAGGTGCCGGCCTCGACGTGTACGAACACGAACCCGAGGTTCATCCGGGCCTGCTGACGCACGACAACGTGGTGCTCGCTCCGCACCTTGGGTCGGCCACCGTCGAGACCCGGACGGCGATGGCGGTGCTCGCTGCGAGGAACGTGATCGAAGTGCTCGCCGGCCGCCCGCCGCTCACCCCCGTGTCGACGTCGCCGGTCCAACTCCGTGTCGACGTCGCCGATCCGACTCCGTACGATGGCGGGCATGACGTTTACGGGTGAGTACGAGCCAAGTTCTGCCGGGTGGGTGCGCGACCAGGTCGCCGAGTACGAGGCGTCGGGCGGCACCCGTGCCAACACCTTGCGCGACACCGGCATCCCGGTGATCATCGTCACCATGCTCGGACGCAGCAGCGGTAAGGTCCGCAAGATCGCGTTGATGCGGGTGGAGCACGACGGCGAGTACGCACTCGTGGCTTCGTACGGCGGCGCACCCGCCAACCCGGTGTGGTACGACAACTTGGTGGCCCACCCTGAGGTGATGATTCAGGATGGCCCGACGCCACAGGAGTACGAGGTGCGGGAGGTCACTGGCGACGAGCGCGCTGCGTGGTGGGAGCGGAGCGTGGCTGTGTACGCGCCGTACGCCGAATACCAGCAGAAGACCGACCGCGTCATCCCGGTGTTGGTCGCGAGACGTACGTCGTAACGCTCTCGGTTGTCACCGTTACTCGGTGCCCTCGATCACCGCGCCTGATGGGTGCTCGGGCGACTCTTGGCGGAGTTGGGCAACCATTGCCACCAAGTGAGCCATGACTTCGTCGGCAACGTCGTGGATCACGTCGTTCGACGTGATGTCCCGGGTGCCCACGAGCGCGCGGACATCGATGGGCTCGCCCACGTCGACGAGAACCTTCGGGCGCAACACGAGGTTCTTCGCGAGGTTGACGATGATCTTGCGGCGGCTCACGACATGGTGAGCTCCCACCATCGCGACCGGCACGATCGGAGCGCCCGTGCGCAACGCCAAGCGCACCGCACCCGTCTTGGCCCGCTCTGGCCACAGCGCCGGGTCGCGCGTGATCCGGCCCTCCGGATAGAGACCGATCGCCTCGCCGGCGGCGAGTGCCTCCACCGCGGCATCGAGCGAGTGGGCCGCGTTCGCTGTGCCGCGTTGCACCGGAATGAAGCCGAGCCGCCGTGCCATTCGTCCGATCAATGGTGCACGGAACACTCCGCCGGTGGCCAACAACCGCAGTGATCGACCGAGGCGACGGCACGCCAACGCGAGCAGCACGCCATCGGCGTAGCTCGTGTGATTCGAGATGACGATGACCGGCCCGGCCGGCAACGTTTGTGCCGCCCGCCGCCGACCGCGCTGACGTGCCACCGAGAGCCTGCTCACGAAGGTGACGACGAGACCAACCAGGCTGGCCGCCACCGCATAGAGCACGGCACCCGAGGCACCCGGCTTGCTCCACCGTTGACTCATAGTGAGTGGTGCTAGATGCTGGCGACGATGCGGTTGAGCGTCGCGCTGGGCCGCATCGCCGCAGCGACTTTGGCGGGGTCGGGCTGGTAGTAGCCACCGAGGTCGACTGGACTGCCCTGTGCGCCGATCAACTCGTCGGCGATCGTGGCCTCGTTGGCCGCGAACTCGCTCGCGATGGGACCGAACTTGGCCGCGAGCTCGGCATCATCGGTCTGACTGGCCAGCGCCTCAGCCCAGTACTGGGCGATGTAGGCGTGGCTACCACGGTTGTCGATCTGGCCCATGCGGCGCGCCGGTGACTTGTTCTCGTTCAGCAACTTCCCAGTGGCCGCGTCGAGTGTTTCACCGAGCAGTTTGGCTTTCGGGTTGCCCGTCACGGTGGCGAGATGCTCGAACGACACTGCCAACGCCAAGAACTCTCCGAGGGAGTCCCAACGCAGGTAGTTCTCCTTCTCGAACTGCTGCACGTGCTTGGGGGCCGACCCGCCGGCACCGGTCTCGAACAGCCCACCGCCGTTCATGAGTGGCACGATCGACAGCATCTTGGCGCTGGTGCCGAGCTCGAGGATGGGGAACAGGTCGGTGTTGTAGTCGCGTAGCACGTTGCCAGTGACCGAGATCGTGTCGAGACCCTGGCGAATACGGCCGAGGGAGAACCGGGTGGCGTCGACGGGTGCCATGATGCGAATGTCGAGGCCGTCGGTGTCGTGGTCACCGAGGTATCGATTGACCTTCGCGATCACTTGGGCATCGTGGGCGCGCTCGACGTCGAGCCAGAACACTGCTGGAGCACCGCTGGCACGGGCGCGCGTGACGGCGAGTTTCACCCAGTCTTGGATGGGCAGGTCGCGCACGTTGCACATGCGCCAGATGTCGCCGGCATCGACGGTGAACTCCATCAACGTGGAACCCGCCTGATTCACGACGCGCACGATGCCCGCCGAAGCGATCTCGAACGTCTTGTCGTGGCTGCCGTACTCTTCGGCCTTCTGAGCCATGAGGCCCACGTTGGGGACCGACCCCATGGTGGTGGGGTCGAAGGCACCGTGCGCGATGCAGTCGTCGATGACGGCCTGGTAGACACCGGCGTAGCAGGAGTCGGGGATGACTGCTTTGCAGTCTTGTTCGGCGCCATCTGCGTTCCACATGTGCCCGGAGCTGCGAATCATGGCGGGCATGGAAGCATCGACGATGATGTCGCTCGGCACGTGCAGGTTGGTGATGCCGCGGTCGGAGTCGACCATCGCGAGCGGCGGACGAGATGTCAGCACAGCGTTGATCGTTGCGTTGATGGCGTCCTGATCCGCCTGGGGAAGTGTGGCGATTGCGGCGAGCACGTCGCCCCAACCGTTGCTCGGGTTCGCGCCCGCCGCGGCGAGCTGATCGCCGAATTGTTCGAACACATCGGCGAAAAACACCTCGACCACGTGGCCGAAGATGACCGGATCGGACACTTTCATCATCGTGGCCTTGAGGTGGACCGAGAACAGCACCTCGCGTTGTGCCGCGTCGTCGAGTTCAGCGGCGATGAAGGCCACCAGCGCAGCCTTCGACAGGAACGTTCCGTCGACGATCTCGCCGGCGAGTACCGGTACCGAGTCTTTGAGGACGCTGACCGTGCCGTCTGGCGCGACATGCTCGATGCGCAACACGTCGTCGGCGTCGACGGTGACCGCCTTCTCGTTCGCCCGGAAGTCGTCGGTGCCCATCGTGGAGACGTGGGTCTTCGAATCGGACGACCAAACACCCATGGCATGCGGATGCTGACGGGCGTACTCCTTCACCGCGCGGGGTGCCCGGCGGTCGGAGTTTCCTTCGCGCAGAACCGGATTCACTGCTGAACCCTTCACCTTGTCGTAGCGAGCCCTTGTTTCGCGCTCTTCCGGGGTGGTGGCGGGATCGGGGTAGTTCGGCAGCGTGTGGCCCTGAGCCCGAAGCTCGGTGATGGCGGCTTCCATCTGCGGCATCGACGCCGAAACGTTGGGAAGCTTGATGATGTTCGCTTCGGGTGTGGTTGCGAGTGCGCCCAGTTCGGCCAGCACATCGGGTGCCAGGTCGAACGCGGCAAGAATTCGACCAGCCAACGAAATGTCACGGGTTTCCACTTCGATGCCTGCGGCGGCGGCAAAGGCCTCGACGATGGGCAGCAGTGAGTAGGTGGCCAGCGCTGGCGCCTCGTCGGTGTGGGTGTAGATGATCTTCGATGTCTTCGAGTCGGTCACGCCGAGCAGCGTACCGAATGCAGCCCGTCAGCCGGGAATGGCTCCGACCACACTGTCGAGCCAGGCGACCAGATCACCGATGACGTCGGCCTGTTCGGGCTCGTTGTAGATCTCGTGGTACAGGCCGTCGTAGTACCGCGACGTGACCGGGGCGTTCACTGCCAGACGCTCGAGTTCGCAGGATCCCTCGATGTTGGTCAACGTGTCGCTGGTGCCGTGCTGGACGGAGATGGGAAGCCGCAGTTCGACATATCGAGCAGGAAACTTTTCCATCTGTTCGATGAGTGCCCAGCCGATGCCGGCCGACATCTTTCCCGTGTACACCAACGGGTCATCCCGGTAGGCCTGGACGACTGCCGGGTCACGGCTGATCGACGACGCGTCGAGCCCTTGAGGCCTGAATCCTGGCGCAAGTTTGCCGAGCACCCCGATGATCTTCACCTGAATCGCCTTGATGTCGTCGCCGAGCTTGAGGGCAGGGCCACTGAGCGCCAGCCCTGCCAGGCCATCTTGGTGGTCGAGCGTGTGGCCCATGGCCAAGTTGCCGCCCATGCTGTGCCCGAGGAGGAACAAGGGCAGCCCCGGGTGAGCAGTCTCGACCAGGTCTCGGAACAGCACTAGGTCAGACATGAACTCGCCGTATGACTTCACGTAGGTCGGCTTGCCGCCGGACTTGCCGTGGCCGCGATGGTCGACCGCGTGCACGGCGTAACCAGCGGCGTTCAGGGCGGCAGCGACGTGGGCGTAGCGTCCGGAGTGCTCGCCGAGGCCGTGGAACACCATCACGACCGCTGTGGCGTCGTTCGCTGGCAGCCACCACTGGCGGTACAGAGTGAGCCCGTCGGTGGTGCCGAAGTTGGCCTCGCCGTGCGTTGGTGTGAGGCCGGAAGTGTCGTCAGGCATGTTGTCAGGCTCCCACGAGCTCTTCGAAGATGATGGTTTGCAGTTCGTCGTACCGGTCGACGGCGGTGAACTGCGGAAACTCCGCTTGCACGTTGGCGGGCGAGCGGAACAGCACGCCGCGTTCGGCCGTGGCGAGCATCGAGGTGTCGTTGTATGAATCGCCTGCAGCGATGACTTTGTAGTTCAGCCCCTGAAAGGCGAGAACCGCGTGGCGTTTCTGGTCGGGTTGGCGCAGCTGGTACCCGACGATGCGATCGTTGTCGACCACGAGGCGGTGGCAGAACACGGTGGGCATGCCGAGGTGCACCATCAGCGGCGCGGCGAACTGTTCGAACGTGTCGGACAAGATGATGACCTGCGTTCTCGCACGGAGCGCGTCGAGAAACTCGCGTGCGCCCGGCTCTGGCGTCAGTCCAGCGATCACGTCACTGACGAGCGACATCGTGAGCCCGTGTTCGGCCAACACCCCGAGTCGATACTGCATGAGCACGTCGTAGTCGGGCTCGTCTCGGGTAGTGCGGCGCAACGCCTCGATCCCGGTGCGTTCGGCCACCGCAATCCAGATCTCCGGAACGAGCACGCCTTCGAGGTCGAGGGTGACGACCGTTTGACGAGTTCTCGCCACGACGTTGGTTGGTGGGCACTCGGTGTCTGCAGCCATGTGTCCGCAAGACTAAAGCGTCAGACTGGGGCAATGGCCATCCGCGCCCCGCTGCCCGCCGAGTACGACATCGTCGACGATCGCTTCTTGGACCTGATCGATTCCTCTGCGAGGTTGCACCATCTCGCCGACGGATGCCTGTGGGCTGAAGGACCGGTGTACATACCGGCGGCCGACGTGGTGCAGTTCAGCGACGTCCGCAACAATCGTCGGCTGCAACTCGACTGTTCCACGGGGGCGGTCAGCGTGGTTCGCGACCCGTCGGAGTATTCGAACGGGCACACCATCGATCACGACGGTGTCGTCATCGCGTGCGAACACGCGACGCGCAGCGTGCGCAGGCTCCTCCCAGACGGGAATCGGTTGATCATCGCCGATCGGTTCGAGGGTAAGCGGTTCAACAGCCCGAACGACGTCGTGGTGGCCGACGACGGGGCGGTCTGGTTCACCGATCCGACGTACGGCATCGACTCGAACGACGAGGGCTACGCAGCAGAGTCCGAGATCGGCTCCAGCAACGTGTATCGCGTCGACGCTGCCACCGGCACGGTCACAGCCGAAGTGACCGACATGGTGCGTCCGAACGGATTGGCGTTCTCGCTCGACGCGCGTTCGTTGTACGTCGCCGATACCGGCGTGAGCCACGTAAAGGACGGCCCCCGTCACATTCGCCGTTACGACGTTTCAGATGGCCACATTGCAGGTGGTGGAGAGGTGTTCGCCACCTGCCCACGCGGAGCGTTCGACGGTTTCCGGCTCGACGCCCACGGGCGGATCTGGGCGAGCGGTGCAACCGGCGTCCACTGCTACCTCGGAGACGGAACGCTGCTCGGGACTGTTCTGCTGCCCGAGATCTGCGCGAATGTCGAGTTCGGCGGGTCAGATCGACGCACGTTGTACATGACGGCGACGACCTCGTTGTACGCGATCGACGTCGGTGTGGAGGGCGCGCCCCGCTTGCCGGCCAGTTAGGTTCGGCCAGTTAGGTTCGGCCGGTTAGGTTCGGCCAGCCGAGGTTCAGCGAGTTGACGTGCCGACCGGCTCGGACGAGCGCACAAAACCGAGCAGGGGCGTGGCGCGAACCCGAGCCTGAGCGCCTTCTGGTGCGGTCGATCTACCATCGGCGACCCACGCGTTCACGGTACGGCGGGTGCCGTCGTCGACCGCGAGATACATCGAGAGATCGGCTCGTCCGGCAAACGGGTTGAGAAGCGAGGCGACCGCGGCTGGAATCACTTCGGCCGGGTGCCTCGTGCGCACGACGACACCGACGCGTTCGCGCGTGATCACCGAATCGATCGAACCAGCGATGATCGCCCAGATCGACGCGGCCAGCGGAATCAGGCACAACACGGCAAGTGCAGCGGCGAAGTCGCGAAACAGACCCACCTGACCAGGGCTGTTGTCGAGCACCGACGCAAGCGCCTCGCCATCGGCAATGTCACGCAGGTACCCCCGCAGAACACCGAGTGCCACGCCGCCGATCAGGCCAACCGCCAACACCTTGAGGGGTCGCTGGCCGTAGCCGGGGCGAAACGGGTATCGCACACGAACGGTGTGCGACGTACCGCCGGCTTCTGACCACGCGTTCCGTGGGTCGTCGGGAGCCACCGGCAGCTCTTGTTGTACGTGCGTGGCCACGCCCATTCCGACCGCATACGCCAAGGCTCGCTGCTGGTCGGGCACCCCGATCACCGAAGCACTCACGGGAATCCGGGCCTGAAGACGGGCTCGATAGCCCAACCATTCGCCACTTCGTTGTAGACCGGCGGCGGTTGGTGTCTGGGCCGCACTGCGTACGCGTCGGTTGGTCGCAACACCGAGTGCGATCACGGCTGCGGCTGTCGCGAGCCACAACACGCGCGGCTCCCACCCTTCCTGCACGCCGACATCGGTTGCGTTGCGCCACGACCAAACCAGCGCGAGCGCGGCGAGGACGGCGGCGACGACCTCGGGCACCCAGCGCTGTATGGGGTAGCGGGGGAGTGTGAGGCCGTGCTGCTGCGCGTCGTTGCCGACCGACCGGGCGAACCGGTTTCGCCACGATTGATCGAGTCGATCGCGCGAGGCAGCCAACGTGTTGGCGGAGGTGACGTCGTTGAACGCACGTGCCCGGGCGTGGTTGAACACTTGCTGTTCGAACGGCAACAACTGCTCGAGGTGGTCACCTGCTGGTCGGGCGACGACGATGAGCTCGCCGTTCGCCACCGTGAGCCGAACCCAGGCCTTTGCGGCGAGGTCGAGCAGGGTGGCCGTGATGGCAGATGCGGGCACCGCGAAGTCGTTGGTGATGAGCGCCACTACCGCCGGTGACTCGAGCGACAGGTCGCCGAGGGGGGCCGGTTTGGTCGATCCGCTGGCGAGCGCTCGCTCGGGGCGTGTCGCCCAGCGTTGCCAGGCATGCAATGCCCAGCCTGCGGCGACGAGCAGCATCGCGATCGCGAGCGGCGAAGTGGCGGGACGATGGAAGAGAGGAAGCCATGACATTGCAACTTGGGACATTGCAACTTGGGACATTGCAACTTGGGACATGGCGATCACGAGGGAACGACACGGTTCCACACCGTGCGCTGGGGAAATGGGATCTCGATCGACGCCGCATCGAATGCCGCCTTGACGTGCTCGCGCAGCGCACGCTGCAGGTCGAACTGCGTTCCCGGCAACACCTTGACGATCAACCGCAAGGTGACGCCGTCGACCCCCAACGCCTCGACACCGAGTACCTCGGGACTCTCCAGCACCTTGTCGCTGAAGCGCTCGGACGAACACAGTTCGTCGGCGGCGCGGTGGAGGAGTTCACGGGCGCTCACGAGGTCGGTGTCGTATGCCACATCGACGTCGAGCACCGCCACCGACCACTGCTGGGACTTGTTGCCCACCCGCTGCACCACGCCGTTGGGCACGTGCCACACCGTGCCGTCGACGCCGCGCAGCACCGTGGTGCGCAGCGCGACCGTCTCGACCACGCCTTGCGCTTCGCCGAGATCGACGATGTCACCGATGCCGTACTGGTCTTCGATCAGCATGAACAGACCGGCGATGCAATCTTTCACGAGGCTCTGCGCACCGAAGCCGAGCGCGACACCGGCAATGCCCGCGCCGGCCACCAGCGGTGCGAGGTTCACGCCGAGGATCGCGACGATGATGAAGAGCGCCAGGACCCAGATCACCACGGTGACGGTGCTCGACAAGGCACGGGAGATCGACGTGACGCGCGCTCGCCGGCGAGAGTCGTAGACCTGAGTGCTCAACGCGTCGGGAACCTGGATACCAATCTTCGACAAGCCCGCCACCGCATGCTGGCGCGGGTTTGCGATGCGAGGAATACTGTTCCTGATCATCCTCCGAGACAGCCGCACGATGATCGATGTCACCGTGAGGACGATGAGAATTTCGAGCGGTCGCGCGATGAACCAGTCGGCAATCGATGCCAGCGTCTCGTTGTTGTCGGTCTTCCGGTACACCCACGAGCACACCGAGGACGGCTCGGTATAGCACTCGTCACCGGACGATGCCTTCACACCAGACGTAGGCATGGCGACGACCGTAGTAAAGGTTGTCGGCGGCCCCGTGGATGCTGAGGTGTGTGCAGAGCGATGGGTGGCGTTGGTAGGTTGCATCCCCGATGTCTCACGTTCTCGACCAGCCCGCCCAACAGCGCATCGCCGTCGTCGGTACCGGCTATGTCGGGCTCACCACCGGAGCGTGTTTCGCGCACGTCGGGTTCGACGTCGTGTGCGCCGACATCGACGCTGACAAAGTCGCACGGCTGCAAGGCGGCGAGATTCCCATCGTGGAGGACGGACTCGCGGAGATCGTCGCTGACGCGGTAGCCGCTGGCCGATTGACGTTCGTGGTCGGGGCGGCTACGGCAGCCGCCGACGCCGACATCATCTTTCTCTGTGTGCCAACGCCGCAGGACGACGATGGCAGCGCCGACCTCTCCTACGTGCAGGCCGCCGCGGCCGAGATCGCTCCGGTCCTGCGCCCCGGTGCCGTCGTGGTGAACAAGTCGACTGTTCCCGTCGGGTCGACGCTGGTGGTCGAACGGGTGATGCAACGCCCCGACGTGTCGGTGGTGTCGAATCCCGAGTTCCTCCGCGAAGGCACTGCCGTCCACGATTTTCTCCATCCCGATCGTGTGGTGATCGGCGGCGACCGCCCTGAAGCAGCCCAAGACGTCGCCAGGTTGTATGCCGGCTTCGACACAGACATCATCCTCACCGACGCCGCGTCTGCCGAGACCATCAAATACGCCGCCAATGGGTTCTTGGCGATGAAGATCTCGTTCGTGAACGCGGTGGCAGCGATGTGCGAAGCGGTGGGTGCCGATGTCGAGGCGGTGGTCGCTGGCATCGGCAGCGACCGGCGCATCGGGCCAGCGTTCTTGAAACCTGGCCCGGGTTGGGGCGGCAGCTGCTTCCCGAAAGACACTCGTGCTTTGGTGAGCATCGCTGCACAACACGGGTACGACTTCTCGATGATGCGCGGCGTCGTCAGCGTGAACGATGAGCAGCTCGAACGGATGGTGCGCAAGGTGGCGAACGCCGCCGGGCGCACGGTCAGCGGCTACCGCCCGCTCGACGGCGTTCGGGTCGGAGCCCTGGGGTTGACGTTCAAGGCTGGAACCGACGATCTGCGAGAGTCCCCGAGCCTCACGATCATTCGGCGTCTGGCGGCGCTCGGTGCCGATGTCCACGGGTACGACCCCACGGTGGCATTGGAACTCAGCACCGTTCAGGAGGCTCGGCTCGTCGACGTCTCGGTGTACGACAGCCCGATCGCGGCGCTGACCGACGTCGATGTTGCCGTGGTGTTGACCGAGTGGCCCGAGTTCGCTTCGCTCGACCTCGTAAAAGCCCGCGCCGTGATGCGCGGCGGTGCCATCGTCGACACACGGAACCTGCTGAACCCTGTCGATGTGCGAGCTGCAGGCTTCTCGTACGACAGCGTCGGGCGTCCCTGATGGCCAAGGTTCTCGTCGCCGGCGGTGCCGGCTTCGTCGGGTCCCACTTGGTCGATCGGCTGGTCGCGCGCGGCGACTCCGTCGTGGTCGTCGACGATCTGTCGAGCGGGCGTCGCGAGAACATCGCGCACCTCGTCGACGACGGTCGGCTCACGTTCGTCGAATGCGACGTGGTCCGACCTGACGTTGTCGCCCGGCTCGATGAGGTCACCGGTGGCTCGCCACTCGACGTAGTGATGAACCTCGCGAGTCCGGCTTCGCCGCCGGAGTATCTCCGGCGGCCGATCGACACACTCACGGTCGGAAGTATCGGTACGCAAAACCTGCTGGATCTCGCCCGGCGCGATCGCGCTCGGTTCTTCCTGGCGTCCACCAGCGAGGTCTACGGCGATCCGCTGGAGCACCCCCAACGCGAATCGTATTGGGGCAACGTGAACCCGATAGGCGAACGGTCGGTGTACGACGAGGCGAAGCGCTTCGCCGAGGCGATCACCATGGCGTACCACCGCGAGTTCGGTCTCGACGTGCGCATCGTGCGGATCTTCAACACGTATGGCCCGCGCATGCAGCTCGACGACGGTCGCGTGGTGACCAACTTCGTACGGCAAGCCATCGTCGGCGAGCCGCTCACCCTGTACGGCGACGGCCAGCAAACTCGTAGCTTCTGCTACGTCGACGACGAGGTCGCCGGGTTGGTGGCGTTGCTCGACAGCGACGAGATCGGCCCCGTCAACATCGGCAACCCGAACGAGATCACCGTTGCCGAGCTGGCTGAACTGACCATCGAACTCACGGGTTCCACCAGCACCGTCGAGTACCTTCCGCTGCCGTCCGACGACCCGAAGATTCGACAACCAGACATCACGATCGCGCGCCAGCGGCTGGGATGGGAACCGGCCGTCGACCTGCGAACCGGGATGACCGCGATGATCGACTACTGCCGCACCGTCCTCCACCCTGGCTGATCATCTAGGCCTGACTGATCATCTAGGGTCGCCGTACGTGTGGTCTTCACGAGAAAGCAGCGGGTTACGATCCGACTCGCTGACCGTTCGACGAGACGAACTCCGCGACCTCATCCGGCGGTCGCGTGAGACCGTGCTCATCGCCGCGGTCACCGGCGTGGCGACCGGGCTGGCGGTGCGTGGTCTGGAGTACGTGGCTCATGAGATGTATCACGAACTGCTGCACTTGCCGTTGTGGTGCCTCGCCATCGCACCTGTGGTCGGCCTGGTGGCATCCGCGATCATCTTGCGCGTGGTGGGTGGCGGGGTGTCGCCAGCAACTTCTGACGAGTACCTTCGCGCCTTTCATGATCCTGAATATCGCCTGAAGACGCGCTCGGCGATCGCCCGCATCAGCGCGTCGATCGCCACCGTCGGCTCGGGCGGTGCACTGGGCCTCGAAGGTCCGGCGATCTACGGTGGGGCCACGATCGGTGCGGGAATCCAGCGACGGCTCCCCGCCCGTTTCCGTTCGGCCGATCACCGAGTGTTGATGGTGGCCGGTGCCGCTGCAGGCGTGGCGGCGATCTTCAAAGCTCCCGCCACCGGGGCGATCTTCGCACTGGAGGTGCCCTACCGCGATGACATGGCTCGGCGGATGTTGCTCCCAGCATTGGTAGCGAGCGCCTCGGGGTATCTCACATTCGTCTCGCTCAGCAACACGGTTCCGGTGCTGAGCGTCGTCGGTGTGTTCGAAGGCAACAACTTCGAACTGCTCGACCTGTTCGGAGCGTTGATGGTTGGTGCCGCGTGTGCCGTGGGCGCTCGGGCCTTCGCCAAACTGATGCGAATCGCCAAAGACCTGTCGCTGCGACCGCTGCCGATACGCCTGGCGGCCTGCTCGGTGTCGCTCGTCGGGCTGTTCTACGGAATCCATGCGCTCACCGACCAGCCGCTCACGATCGGCTCGGGATACGAAGTGTTTCGAGACTGGCTCTTCCACGAAGCCGACATCGCGATCTGGCTGCTGATCGTGGTGTTCGTGGCCCGGTGCCTGGCATCGGCGGTCACACTGGCTGGCGGCGGCGTGGGTGGGGTGTTCATTCCGCTCGTCGTGGGCGGAGGGCTCATCGGACGTGCCATCGGCGAGGTGGTCCACCCAGAGCGGTTCGGCCTGTACACACTGCTCGGAATCGCCGCCTTTCTCGGCGCTGGCTACCGAGTGCCCCTGGCCGCGGTGATGTTCGTCGCCGAGACCACGGGGCGACCGAACTTCGTCGTGCCGGCACTGTTCGCTGCCGTCGCTGCCGAACTGGTGATGGGCGACCAATCGATCACCGCCTTTCAACGGCGTCCAGGCACAGACTGACCTGACACGGACTGACCAGACACGGGCTGACACAATCGGCGGATGGCCGAACCGGTTCCGCTCCACACCGTCCGAGCAGAGTTGCAGGGAACGGTGGTGTCGATCGAGGCTGCCGCCGGTTCATCGGTGCGAGCGAGCACCGTGATCTGCCTGATCGAGTCGATGAAGCTGCACCACGAGGTACGCGCTGGAGTCGAGGGTTCACTCGCGGAGTTTGCGGTGCCGGTCGGAGCCACCGTCATGCCAGGCGACGTGCTTGCCCGAGTCGACACGACGGTCGAGACGGCGCATGCGGAGGACGAGTCGGCAGCCACCGTTCCCACCGGTTTGAACCGTCCGGACCTCGCGGAGGTGATCGCACGGCATCGGTTGGGCACCGATGACGCTCGACCCGAGTCGGTCGCCCGACGACGCAGCGTTCATCGGCGTACGACCCGCGAGAACATCGAAGATCTCGTCGATGCGGGGTCATTCGTGGAGTACGGTCCGCTGGCGATTGCTGCACAGCTGAAGCGTCGAACCCACGACGACCTGATCACACGGACGCCGGCCGACGGCATGGTCGGTGGCATCGGAACGATCAACGGTCACCTGTTTCCGGGGAGAGACTCGCGAGCGATCGCCGTGTCGTACGACTACACAGTGATGGCGGGTACCCAGGGTCACCGGAATCACCGGAAGAAGGACAAGCTGTTCGAGCTCGCGAAGGAGCTGGAACTGCCGGTGGTGTTCTACACCGAGGGCGGGGGAGGGCGGCCTGGCGACACCGACACCGGCGGAGTGACCGGGCTCGATTGTCTGGCGTTCCTGCTGCTCGCCGAGTTGTCTGGCACGGTCCCGATCGTCGGCATCAACGCTGGGTACTGCTTCGCAGGCAACGCGGCGATTCTCGGCTGTTGTGATGTCGTGATCGCCACACGCGACTCGAACATCGGCATGGCCGGTCCGGCGATGATCGAAGGCGGTGGCCTCGGCGTGTTCGCACCCACCACGATCGGACCCATCGACGTGCAGTCAGCCAACGGGGTCGTCGATCTCGTTGCCGACGACGAGGCACACGCAACCCTGCTCGCCAAGCGGTACCTGTCGTACTTCCAGGGAGCGCTGACCAATTGGAGTTGCCGCGACCAGGCCGAACTTCGCGACGTAGTGCCGCTCGATCGTCTACGCGGGTACGACGTTCGTGCCGCGCTCCACGGCATCTTCGACGACGAGTCGGTCCTGGAACTGCGATCTCAGTTCGGAACCGGCATGATCACGGCGCTGGCTCGGATCGAGGGGCACCCAGTGGGCGTGATAGCGAACAATCCGGCCCATCTGGCCGGGGCGATCGACAGCGACGGTGCCGACAAGGCTGCCCGATTCATGCAGCTCTGCGACGCCCACGGATTGCCGATCGTCACGCTGGTCGACACGCCCGGAATGATGGTCGGGCCGGACGTAGAGGCGACTGCGCTGGTGCGTCATTGCAGTCGACTGTTCGTCACCGGTGCGAACCTGTCGGTGCCGACGATCTCAGTGGTGCTTCGTAAGGCGTACGGGCTCGGTGCCCAAGCAATGATGGGCGGCAGCACCAAAGCTCCGCTGGCCTGCATCTCCTGGCCGACCGGCGAGTTCGGGCCGATGGGGCTCGAAGGTGCGGTTCGCTTGGGGTATCGAGCCGAACTCGACGCATGTGCCGACGACGATTCGCGCGCCGTGTTGTTCGCTCAACTCGTCGACAAGATGTACGAACACGGCAAGGCATTGAGCATCGCCGAGTGGTTCGAAATCGACGACGTGATCGACCCGGCCGACACCCGGCGCTGGCTGACCAGCTTGCTCGAAGCAGCCCCGCACGCGCGCGGTCTGCGACCGAACATCGACACCTGGTAGATCGGGTTGGATCGAGGAGATCAGATCCCGGGGATCTGATCGAAGATGTAGTTCGTTCGCTTCACCGCACCCATGGTGGCGCTGGCGGCTGCCGAGTACTGGTGTCCGGGAAAAAGCACGACGTCATCGTCGACTTGATGGAGCCGACGAAGGCTTTCGACCATCAGCGACGGGTCGCTGCCCGGCAGGTCGGTGCGGCCACAACCGTCGAGGAACAGCGTGTCGCCGCTGACCAGTCGTCGGTCGACCATGAAGCATTGGCTGCCAGGGGTGTGGCCGGGGGTGTGCACGAGCTGGATCTCGATGTCGCCGACACTGACGATGTCACCTGACGAGTGCGCCACCAGTTGCGGTTCGGTCACACCGGTGGTTCGGACGATCCACGGGACTTCGTCTGCTTGCACATGTACAGGGCAATCGACAATCGCCAGCAGATCTGCGATGCCGGCGAGATTGTGGCCGAACACCGACCCACCGATGTGGTCGGCGTGATAGTGCGACGCCAGGGCCCCGACCACGGTCATTCCATCGGCTCCGACGATCTCCACCAGCGCAGCCGGGTCGTACGCAGGGTCGATCAACACGCACTCGCCGGTCTGTCGATCGCCGACTGCGTAGACGAAGTTGACCATCTGCTGGGCGAACTCGTCGGTGTGCGCGAAGTCGCGCCCCGAGAGCAGTTGGCGGAAGTAGAAGCGGTCATCGGTGGGCGCGTTCACGCTCTGAGCGTACGCTGCGAAGCCATGAGCCACCTGCTCGACCATCTCGAATCCGGCCAGATCATCGTCTACGGCGGCAACCGAGTTGCTCACGTGTCCGACGAACTGGCCCGAGCCTTTCGAACGGGTGACCACGTGCTCGTCGACCCGTCGAGCGGCTCTCTGCTGCACGTTCCTGCATCCGAGCAGGAGCTGGTTGCCGCGGCCGTCGGACGGGCCGTTGCGGCATTCTCCGCGCTCTCCGAAGTGTCCGATGACGCGATCAGCTCGTTCTTCGAGTCGTTTGCATCGCGCCTCGAGCGCGACTCGACCTTCGCACCGATCGCTGCAGCGAACCTCGACGACCTGGAACGTGCCCGCGAGCGGGGTCGTTCCACCACCCGACTCGAACTCAGCCCATCCATGCGTCGCGGCATGATCGACGGCCTCCGTGTGTGGGCGTCGATCGACGTCGGGCGAGACATGGCGGAACGAACCGTCAGCCATGCCGGCTGGTCGGTGAGCGCCCGGCGGTCTCCCTTGGGCGTTGTGGGTTTCGTGTTCGAAGGACGCCCGAACGTGTTCGCCGATGCGGCCGGAGTGCTGAGAACCGGCAACACCGTGGTGTTCCGGATCGGCAGCGACGCGCTGGGAACTGCGGCCGCGATCGTCGAGCACGCGCTCGATCCTGCGTTGGCCGAGAACGGCCTGCCGGCGGGATCGGTGAGCCTCGTTCCGTCGGCGGCGCACGCGGCTGGGTGGGCGTTGTTCTCCGATGTGCGCCTCAGTCTGGCCGTGGCACGCGGTTCGGGAGCGGCGGTGGCACAACTCGGGTCGGTTGCCCGCCAGGCCGGGGTTCCCGTGAGCCTTCATGGAACCGGGGGTGCGTGGATGGTGGTTGCGGCCGACGCCGACGCTTCCCGTCTCCATGGCGCGGTGCGTCACTCGCTCGACCGGAAGGTGTGCAACACACTCAACACGTGCTGCATCGTTCGGTCCGACGCCGATCGACTCGTGCCAGTGTTCGTTGCTGCGGTGCGCGCTGCCGCCGAGCGACGCTCCGTCGGTGCCCGGATTCATGCCACCGACGCCGCGATGGGGTTCCTCAGCAGCGAGGTCCTGGCAGCACGTTCATCGATCGAACGAGCCGATGGCACCCACGACGAGCCGTTCGTGTCGCACACCACCGTCGATCGACTCGGCCACGAATGGGAATGGGAGACCTCGCCCGAGGTCGCTCTGCACGTGGTCGACGACGTGGACGAGGCGGTGCAGCTGTGCAACCGTTCGAGCCCGCGCTTCGTGGCGTCGCTGATCAGCGACTCGGCTGCTGCGCACGATCGCTTCTACGACCGGGTCGACGCGCCGTTCGTCGGCGACGGAATGACTCGGTGGGTCGACGGGCAATACGCCCTGAACGCACCAGAGCTCGGACTCTCGAACTGGGAAGGTGGCCGCATGCTCGGCAGGGGAGGGATCCTGTCAGGCGACTCGGTGTACACCGTGCGCTACCGGGCGACGATGACCGACATCGATCTCCATCGCTGAGGCTCGACCCGTTCTACAGCCAGACGCCGTTGACGTCGACGATGATGTGTACCTCGTCGAGCGTGTACACGCACAGGTCGCCGTCGGCCGAAAGCTTGACGAGTGTTCCGTTGGCGGTCGCTGCATCAGCCGGTGTGATGTTCACGTTCGAGGCATCTGGGCGGACACCACATGGGAACGCCGTGAGATAGGTGCCGATGCCACCCACACCGGTGGCGGTGAGATTTGCGGACACCGCACGGGCGTCGTCCGGCACCCCGCGGGCACCGGCGATGCGAATGCGAGCGACCTGTCCAGCGGCGATCTTGCTGCCGTTCGTCACGGTGTTGAGCGAGTCGTACGGCGATCGGCTGTCGAACATCCGGATCGGGTCGAGCGGGAGAAAGCTCAGCCCGCCCTTCTCAGCGAAGTAGCCGGTGAAGTCGATGATCAGGTCGGACTCGGTGAGCGTTTGGAAACACACCTTGCCGTCGTCGCCGACCGGCACGATCACCGAGTTGGGTCGGAAGTCGTAGGCCTGGTAGTTGACCGTGGAAAACTCAGAACTCGAGGCCGCACCGCACGGGTAGACCTGCACATAGCCCGCGCTCGCCGGGTACACGGCGGTGACGTTGAGCGCGACCGCTGTTGCGTCGGTGGGCGCTTCCTGTCCAGCGATCGTGATCGAACGCTCGGTGAGTGGCGACATCGCACCGCCGCCGTCTGCGGTGTTGAAGATCCGTTTCGGTGTGACGGGCATGAAGCCCGACCCGCCATCCGCCGTGAAGTATCCGTTGACGTCGATGACGATGTCGGTGTCGCGTAGCGAGTAGAGGCAGAGATCGCCCTGATCGAGCGGCACGATCGCCTGATTGGCGAGCACGTCTCCGGTGCCGTAACCGATCATGCTCACGATCGGTACTTCTGAGGTGCAGTTGTAGGCGGTGAGGAACCCCACGTCGCCGGGGTGAACAGCAACAAAGTTCGCGCTGACCGCAGCGACGTCGGCATCAGCGACTCGAATGCGGGTCACCGCGCCGCCCGCGAGGCGAACCGCCCCGGCACCCTCACGACTGTCGACGAGTCGGAACGGCGCGGTCGGCGAGAACCGTGTCGTCGACGACGACGGGGATGTGTCGGCAAACACCGGCTCGGCGGCGGCGAGCCCGCCGTATCGGTTGACGTTGAACGTCCAACTCACCGGTCCGGCGTCGGACTCGATCGTTGCGGTGTATGCGCCGTCGGCCAGCACGTCGCGTGGCATGACGACGATGGCGTTGTCTGCGTTGAGGATCGCCCGGGCGGTTCCGTTGCCCCCCGTGTTGCCGCCGTGCAGCGTGCACGTTTCGATCGGCCCGTTGGGCCCCGTCAAGCTGGAATTGGCGTTCGTGACCGGGGTTGGCATCATGGCGATCAACGGGAGACCAGCGTTCCCGGTCCAACCGCACAGCGTCACCGGATTCGGCGACTCGGTGATGAACCGGTTCAACGGAACGGTTGCGCCGTTGCCCGGAAAGACGATGGGCGACGACGGGCGAGGAGCGGAGAGATTCAAACCGCGGAGCACGTCGAGTGTTGCTCCAGACTTCCAACGCAGCGCTGATTCGTCCTCGCACTCACCGTATGCGGTGGTGACCAGATTGTGACGCAGCACGCCGATGGCGTGGAACGGGCCGGTCATCCACAGGTCGATGTGGCTGCGGGCATTCGCGGCGGTGGAACCGCTGACGGCCACGTTGCCGTTGTTTCCGGCGAGGTCGCCGCCGACGGTGTAGCCCGGATTACCGGGGATCTCGTCGTGAGCGATGTCGTTCAACAGCATGTAGCAGGAGTGGTTGGTGGCGTCTTGCACCCACTGTTCGTTGCTGTCGACCGCACTCAGCCCAGACATCGCTCGGTAGGTGTTCACGATCGTCAGCCAGTCGGAATCGTCGACCGCGGCCGCAGGGGCTGCTGCGGTGGCCAGCGTGGCGACCGACACGATCAGCATCGCGGCAAGAGCCGAAAGCATGGATATTCCTCTGCGTCCGCCGGTTGGCCGTGTTGATGTCACGCTGTACCTATCGGCCGCGTCTGGCTGTCCTTGCGGAATCTTGACCAAATGTTGTGGAACGCCGTTATCGCTCTGGATCGACTGGCGGAGGCCGCCGCGACCTGCCCGCAGAGCGCCAGAACTACGCTCGCCTCGTGCAGATCCGCCCCATGAATTCGAACCGGGCGAATTCGATCCGGGCGAGATCGATCTGGGCGACCACTGGGGTCCTCTGCGCAGTCTGTGTCGCCGCGTGTGGCTCACCGATCACGGCGAACCCATCGGTGCTGAGATCCCAGACCTCGCCAACGAGCGTCACCACGAGCGTCACCACGACCGGCCCGACGACTGGCAGCACGACTGGGAGCCCCACTGGGAGCACGGCTGGCAGTACGAGCAACACGCTGGACAGCACCGCTCCGTCCACCACGACTGATGGGAACGTGGCCACCGAGATCTCGCGCTCGACGTCGGCGGGCGATCCGAGGTACCCCTCGCTCGGGTCGTCCGACATCGACATCGATCACTACGACGTCGTGCTCGACTTCCAATCCGACCACTCATTGTGTGGGTCTGTCACGATCAGTGGCCAGACCCTCGCGGCGACGGACCAGCTGGCATTCGACGCCACGGAGCTCGTCGTGAACACCGTGTCGGTCACCGTTGCTTCGTCGGTCACCGTTGCGTCGGGCGACGCGGCCCAGCAGGCCCCGTTCCAGTTGGTCGACCGTGAACTGATCGTCAGCTTGGGTGAACCCGCGCCCGCTGGGAGTGCATTCGAAGCGATCATCGACTTCTGCGACCACATCGATTCGACCGACGACTTCTTCACCGGTGCGGGGCTCTTTCCCACCGACGATGGAGCATGGTCGGTGAACGAACCCGACGGTGTGAGCACCTGGATGCCGGTGAGCGACCACCCCACCGACAAGGCAACGTGGAAGTTCGCCATCACCGTCCCTCACGGTTTGACCGCCATCGCCAACGGGGCGTTCTCCGGTTCGCGGGCCACTACGAGCGAACGCTCAGATCGTGCCGCAACCACGTGGACCTGGGAGCAGGACGAACCGATGGCCCCGTACCTGGTCACCTTGCTGATCGGCGAGTACACACTGGTGAACCAGGGGGTGTCGACCAGCGGTGTCACGCTCGATCACGCAGTGCTCACCAGCGATCGCGAAGCGCTCGACCCGTACCTCGACGTCACACTGGAGCAGATCGACTTCTTCGAAGAGCTGCTCGGGCCATATCCATTCGATCGGTATGGGCTGGCGATCACGAATTCGATCGGCGGGCTGGCGATGGAAACCCAGGGTCTGTCGTTGTTCAGCGTCGACGACCTCGACGGATCACTCGGCTACGTCCAACATCTGCTGCTCGCGCATGAGCTTGCACATCAGTGGTTCGGGAACGCCGTGTCGCCCGCCACCTGGGACGACATCTGGCTCAACGAGGGTATGGCGACGTACGGCGAATGGTTGTGGCTCGACACGGTCGGCATGCAAACCGTTGAATCGGCAGCCGAGTTCGCGCTTCGGGCGCGGAACGTGGGTCCGGTGTACGAGCCGGACGAGTTGTTCGCCAGCGCGGTCTACCAAGGTGGGGCGGCAGCACTCCACGCGATCCGCGCGACCGTCGGCGATGACGCCTTCTTCGACGGTCTGAGGACATGGTTGTCGACGTACCTGGATCAGACAGCCACGACCGCGCAGTTCCAGGCGGTGATGGAAGCGGTCAGTGGCGAGGACCTCGACGACGTGTTCGACGCCTGGGTGTACGCGAGCGCCCAACCAGACTCGTATCCGGACTCGTATCCGCACTCAAATCCGGTGGAGACCGGTTGACCCCCTACGCTGAAGTGCGCGCCATGGCTACTCTTCCCCCACCGAGCACCGCACCCGCAGGCTGGTACCCCGACCCCAGCGGGCACGGCAAGTGCTACTTCGATGGCACCGGCTGGATTCGTGTGCAGGCACCCGTGGCGCTACCGCCACACCCGACGTTGCCACTCCACGCCGCCGTGGGCGCTTTGGTCGTGTTGGTCGCGTCGTTGCTCGTGTCGCGTGTTGTGGCGTCATTGGTCGACGGCACGGAGGCACCGGAGTGGGTGTTCTTGGTTCTGTCCGGCGGTCTGGGCTACGGGCCGAGCATCGCCTGGTTCGTGTACGTGCGCCGTCGATGGGCCGCGGGGTCGGCTCGATCGACAGGTTGGGAGTTCCAGCCGGTCGACCTCGCTTGGGGGCCTCTGACGTGGATCACCGCCATCGTCGCCCAGGCCGCAGTGGCTGCAATCATCCTCGGTTTCGACATTCCGCTCACCAGTAACGTCGAAGACGTCGCCGGCGGTGAGATCACCAAGTCGTACGTGGTCGGCATCGTGCTGACCGCAGTGGTCGCAGCACCACTGGTCGAGGAGCTGGTGTTTCGGGGCATCGTGCTGCGCGGCCTGATCGGCCGCTTCGGTGCCGTACTCGCGATCGGCCTACAAGGCGTGCTGTTCGGCCTGGCCCACGTCGACCCGTCGCGCGGCGTTGGCAACATCGGGCTGGCGATGGTGCTGTCGGCGATCGGCGTGGTCCTCGGGACGACGGCTTATCTCACTCGACGAATCGGAGCGGGTGTCGTTGCTCACGCCATCTTGAATGGCGTCGTCATCACGCTCACGCTGACTGGCGTCACCGACCGGCTCAACCGCTTCGATGACCGAACCGGAGTCGTCGTTGCCACCGCCACCGCTATGCCGGTCGTGGTGCCGGTGCCGGTGGTGGTGCCGGTCGTGGCAAATGGGTCACCGTGCGAAGACGTGATTGTCGATCAGGCGTACCTCGCCGAACCACGCTGCGGTGAGCATGACGCCGCCGTCGCCGGCGTCGTCGACTGACTCCAGTGTGACGCCGTCGACGAACTCGACGTACTCGAGGCGGGCGAGGGGGGCTGCCTCGATCATCTCCTGCGCGGTGGCGATGAGCTGTGACACCCGGTGCTCTCCGGCACGCCACGCGATCACCGCTTCATCGAGCGCTTCCGACAGCACTCGTGCGGCACGTCGTTGATCGGGGTCGAGCCGTACGTTGCGGCTCGACCGGGCCAACCCGTCGCTTTCGCGGCTGATCGGAGCGGCAACGATGTCGATCCCGAGGTCGAAGTCGGCGACCATCTGACGGATGATCGCCAACTGTTGATAATCCTTCTCGCCGAAAACCCCCACGTGGGGTCGCGTCACGGCGAAGAGTTTGAGCACCACCGTCGACACGCCTCGGAAGTGGCCTGGCCGCATCGGACCTTCGAGGCGGTCGGCGAGCACGCCGGGTTCTACGTGGGTCTGATAGTTCCGCGGGTACATCACCGCGGCGGTCGGCGCATACACCGCATCCACGCCGATGGCGCGGCAGACGTCGAGGTCGCCGTCGATTGGCCGAGGGTACGCGTCGAAGTCGGCGCGCTGGTTGAACTGCAACGGGTTCACGAAGATCGTGACGATCACGCGGTCTGCCGCCGCACGGGCCTGCGCCACCAGTTCGAGATGACCCTCGTGCAGCGCGCCCATCGTGGGCACGATCGCGAGCTTCTCGTTCCGCAGGTGAACGTTGCTGGACCAGACGCGCGCTACCTCCGGAGTTCTGAGCAGTTCCATCGAACGTGACACTACGTGCGACCGGAACCGGGCGCGAAAGCCGATGGGCAGAGATCGCGGTAGCACAGGCAGCCCGGGCTCGTGGTGGCGCTGAGAACGGCGTCGGTGCATGCCGCCCCGAACACGTCTGCACCAGCTGCGAACAGTGTGCTGAGCAGCGCCGCGCGCGAGCTGCCGGCCCGAGGCTCATCTGCGACGTCGGCTTCGGCCAATGGACGCGCGGCCGTCGACAACGCGAACACGGTGTCGCCGTCCATCATCAGATGCGCTGGACGAATCGCCCGTGCCAACCCGTCGTGAGCAGACATGGCGAGCCGACCGGCCTCAGCGCGGGTGATGTGCGCATCGGTGCACACCACGCCGATCGTGGTGTTGAGCGACGACGGCGGGGCAGTCGTCGCCAACAACGCCGCGCGCTCGCTGCGCGACGGGCGGCGAAGCCCCGTCGGCGACAGCCAGGGAAGACCACTGGCGGGGTCGATGACCGAACCGATCGCGTTCACGACCGCGAGCGCCGAAACGGTGATCGATTCCTCGCCGAGACTCACGGTGCCGGGACTCACGGTGCCGAGACTCAATCTGGTGGAAGCCATGCCGACACCCCCTTGCAGCCCGCCGGCTCGTGCGCCGGTTCCGGCACCCACCGAGCCGCGCGCGACGTTGCCGCTCCGAGCAGCCGCGATCGCACGCGCACCAAAGGATGCGTCGGGCCGATTCGCGAAGGAGCCGCCACGCCCCAGGTCGAAGATGACCGCTGTCGGCACGACGGGCACCACGGCGCTCGGCTCGGGACCGACGCGCACGCCGAGCTGATGTCGTTCGAGGAACGACATCACCCCGTCGGCGGCGCAGAGCCCGTACGCGCTGCCCCCCGTGAGGCAGACGGCGTGGATGCGGTCGACGACGTTCTCTGGCGCAAGCGCATCGGTCTCCCGGGTGCCAGGCCCGCCGCCGCGCACGTCCACCGCGGCGACGGCACCGTCGGGAACGAAGACGACCGTCGTGCCGGTCTGCCAGCCGCGTCCGCGTCGGTGGGCGTGGCCAACCCGAACGCCGGCGACGTCGGTCAACGAACCTGGTGGCACTGGAGGTCGGGCTGGCGTGGCCATGACAGCTGACCGTAGCGAACCGGGCGCGCCGCAGTATCGTGCGGGCCCATGACCGGTGCTCGCGCCCGATTTCAACGAGCGCTGGCGAGTTCGCTGAGGTGGGGATACGACGCCGTCGTGCGTGCCGCCTCGATCGGTCCGGATTCGAAGCAGGCAGAACGATTCCGGGCCTTCGGGCGCGGTTCCATGATCCGATTCCCGCAGGTAGCACTCATGAACGAGGGGCACATCGAGATCGGGGACGACACGATGATCGGACAGAACATCACCTTGTCTGCCGGAACCATTCCCGATCAGGAAGGCATGCCCGAATGCGTGGTCAAGATCGGCGACCGATGCCTCATCGGCCAAGGGTCAGGAATCGTCGGGCACCTGTCGATCGAGATCGGGAACGACGTGATGACCGGGCACTTGGTGTACATCACCGACCAGAACCACGGCTTCGAAGACGTCTCGATGCCGATTCGCTCCCAGTGGGGCACGAACCGTGCCGTCCGGATTGGTTCCGGGTCGTGGATCGGCCACGGGTCGGTGATCCTGCCGGGTGCCAACATCGGACGCAACGTCGTGATCGGAGCGAACAGCGTCGTGCGCGGCGACATCCCCGACTACAGCATCGCGGCCGGTGTTCCGGCCAGAGTGGTACGCACGCTCGAAGGGCCGCGCTGATCTCCCTGGGGCTGATCTCCTGGGCTGATCTCCTGGGGGATCAGCTGGCGAGGTCGCTCGGCGGCGCGCACGACGACATCGAGTTGTCGCCGGCGAAGGTCGCAACCTTCTCGGAGATGGGGATCGCGATCGCCGTCTCGTAGAACGGCAGGTTCTCACCCGTCTCGCGCAGTTGGTCGGCGTAGGCGCGGCGATTCTCGATGTAGATGCGATAGTCCGCCTCCCACAGCGGCACGATCTCGGCACCTTTCTGACCAACTGGGGCGACAGCAACCACCTCATCGAGCATCGCCTCGATGATGTCGGTCGCTTTGTCGATGATCTCTGCCCGTTCCCGGATCATCTCGGGACCCACATCGGCGAGTTCTCGATAGTCAGACAGCTTCATTCGCTCAGTTGTGGCGTCGGCGCAGATGGTTTGAGCGCGCTCAGCCCAGGCGCGGTCTTCGATGCGGTTGACCGCTTCCTTCGACGCAAAGAACAGCGCCCACCCCCAGAACGCGACGAACAGCCCGGCACCAAGCAACGCCACGGCTCGGGTGATCCACCGGCGTTGGCGGCTCGACGTTTCATGGTTGTCGTCATGGTCATGGTCGTGGTCGTGCAGCGTGTCGGTCATGGGCGATCCATTTCGAGGCCGAACGGGAACGGCCCGAACACATCGGCGCTGGCGGTGCACGATTCGGCACCGATTCGATTCGTGTCAACTGCCTGCCAACCAACGGTGTCGCCGGCGGGGACCGTATCGACCACCACAGCAACGACGTTGCGTGCGTTGCGTGTGCTGGTGCCTTCGCCGAACGAGATGTCGACGAACACCGTGAACTCCGCCGGTCCGTTCGACTGGTTGGTGATGGAACCGTTCACCGTGACCACCGACCCGCTCACCGAGCAGTCGATCACCTCTGCGCTGTTCGGCGCGGCATCGACGAAGTCGGTGACCTCTATGAGGAAGAGCACCGACAGCCACACACCGACGATCGACAAGGCGAGAGCGATCGCTCCGGTGACGATGCCTGCGATCGACTTGCCGCGACCCGGCGCGTTCGGTGCAGCGTTGCGTATCCCACGGATACCGAAGACCAACGCGAGAATGCCGAGAATCAGGCCACCGACGACCAGGAAGGGAATCCACGCGATGAGGACCGCGATGATGCCGCACACCATCGCCGCAGTGGAACCGCCGCTGCCGCCCGCGTTCGAGGAGAAGTTGTTCGGCGAACCGCCACCGAAACCCGAACCTGGCGACGTGCCGAGTGGGTCGACCCGTCGCTGCCCACCGTCGGCTACGTCAGCGGTCCAGGTCTGTCCGTTGAAGTATCGGTGCTCGTGGCGTCCGAGCGGATCGGGAAACCAGCCCGCTGGCGTCGGGTTCGGGGCGTCGTTCACAGGGGGGCAGAGTACCGGCGTCGCCGGGCCGTTCCAGATGCAGATCATCAGGGCTACCGCCGTGCATCATGGCGGATGCCGCACAATAGGCTCGATGTCGCATGCGAATCACCCCAGCGCGGTATCGACAGGTTGCCATTGCGGCCCTCTGGGCGCTGGCGGCGATCATCGTCTCCGGTGCGGCCGTGCGACTCACCGACAGCGGGCTGGGCTGCGACGACTGGCCCAACTGTTCGAGTACCAAGCTGATCGATGTGTCGTCGCGACACGCTGCGATCGAGCAAATCAACCGGTTCTTCACCGGCGTCGTCGGGCTGGCCGTGATCGTCGCCGTGCTGGCGTCGCTGTGGCGCGTGCCGCGCCGACGAGACCTCACGCAGCTGTCGATTGCCCTCGTCGTCGGCGTGTTGGCGAACGCGGTACTCGGGGGTATCTCCGTGCTGGTCGACCTGCACCCGCTCGCCGTGCAAGGCCACCTGCTGTTGTCGATGGCGCTGATCGTCACCGGTGCCACGTTGGTGCGCCGCTCAGGGCAGCCCGATGGTGTTGCTCGTGAGCGGACGGTCAGCGATTCCACGCACAAGCTGGTCGTCGCTCACTTCGTCGTCACGTGTGTGGCCATCATCACGGGAACCTGGGTCACGGGTGCCGGTCCGCACGCAGGCGACGAGGATGCGCCACGACTCGATGTTGCGATTCGCACCGTTGCCCAGATCCACGGCGTGACGGTCATGATCACGTTGGCAATCGCACTTGCGATCGCCGGCGCAATCCGACGTACCCGGTCTGACGCTGCAGCGATCACGACGCCGCTGTCGACGTGGATCTTTCTCGGTGCCTTGCAGGCTGCGATCGGGTACATCCAGTACTTCAACGACGTGCCAGCGCTGCTGGTCGGTATCCACGTTGCAGGAGCGACGGCTGTGATGTTCGCGGCCACCCAGCTCCTGCTGTCGACGAGCGCTCCCGGTGTGCCCGACAACTACGACACCACCACCGGCACCCGAAGCACCACCGGCACCTCCGAAACCAACGACAGAGCGGCCTTCGCCGCAGACGTGTCGTGAACATGCCGTGAGCGACGATCCCTGGGTATTGCTCGGGCTCGACCCGAGCGCGAGCGAAGCCGACGTGAACGACGCTCGCCGCCGACTCGCGAAGGCATCTCACCCCGACCTCGGCGGAGACGTTGCCGCGATGCAGGCCGTGAACGCCGCAGCAGACCGAGCACTTGCGAGTATGCGTGGCTCGACACCACGTCGCACACCGGCGGGCACCTGGCAGCGATCGAGTCGGCCAACATGGACCGGCGTCGCCGCGGTCGATCATCCCAGCTTCACCGTGGAAGCTCTCCCGGTCGACTCGTTCGAAGCGCTGGTGCTCGTGGCGACGGAACTCGGCAGGGTGATCGACGACGACCCGCCCTACCGGTTGGAGTTCGCGCTCGAAGGCGAGGTTCGCGGCTGGTGCGAGGTGACGCTGGTTCCCGATGCCGGGGCGACCACCGTCAGCATGGTCGTAGCCGCCGAACCCGGCTACGCGCGTCCGGCCGTTGAGCAGGTTCGAGATCTCCTGGTGGTCGGTCTCAATCGACTCGATTGGTCGGACGGCCCGAACCTGCAGCAGCCTTGATGAGGCGGTCGCGCACCGCGTGACCGATGCCACGGGCGGCCGGTAGGACGACGATGAGCGCGTCGAGGTCGTCGTCATCGGCCGCGCGGAGGTCGCTGTACAACTCGAACGCCGCCAGAACCACGTCGGCAGTTCGATCGAGCACGCGGACGCGTTCACCGCTCTCAGCGTGGTGAGCTGCCAATGTGGCTGCCTGGTGAGGTGAGTCGGCGACCAGTACGGCACAGCGCGGGGCATAGTGACTGGCGAGCATGCCGCTCGCCCTGCTTGGCCCGCCTGGGTCGTCGAGGGGACCGTCGATGATCGCGGCGATGTCGTCGGCGCTGACCGCCCCGTCGCGCAGCACCTGAGGAGGCCACACCGACAGGTCGACGATGGTGCTCTCCACGCCGACCTCACTGCGACCCCCGTCGAAGACGATGTCGCGGCCCGGGTCGAGCAAGACGCCGAGGTCGGCGAGGACGTGCTGTGCGGTCGTGGGGCTGACGCGGCCGAAGCGATTGGCTGACGGTGCCGCCAACCCGCCGTCGAAGCTGTTCAAGATCCGCTGGGCATCTGGATGCGCCGGCACGCGAATGCCCACCGTGGATCGTCCGCCGGTGACCGCATCGAGCGCGCGCGGACCGCGCGGCACCAACATCGTCAACGGGCCGGGCCAACAGGTGGTGGCGAGACGTTCGATCGCGTGCGCGAGGATGGCTGGAGTCGACGGATCAAGCCAACCATCAGACAACGTTTCAGGCGTGGCGAGATGAACGATCAACGGGTGATCCGGTGGTCGGCTCTTCACCGAGAAGATCCGTGCAACCGCCCCAGGTTGCTCGGCATCGGCAGCCAGCCCATACACCGTTTCGGTGGGTATGACCGCCAACCCCCCCGATCGCAACCGCTCGACGGTGGCTTCCACGTCGGTGGTGATGGTGACGCCACGGGCAGACTGCATTACGCGGGAACGGCATCGAGAAACTGGAGCGCGGCGTCGATGAACTCGAACGATTCGGGAGTGGCGAAGTGGTCGGTGCGACGGAGCTCGACATATCGCGCATCGGGGAGCGAGTCGACGAGTTGGTCAGCTGGCAGCACGAAGTCGCGATCGCCCACCGCGACCAGTACCGGGCAGGTGATCGACGCCAGCAGCTCCGGTGTGATGGCAACGCCGCTCGGTGCGCGCATCGCGGCGGTCAACGCCTTGGCGTCGTTGCCCGGTTGAGCGGCGTACTGGGCAAACAACCGGGCCTGATTGTCGTCTTCCTCGTTGTGCTGTGAGGCACCGTCGCCCTCGATCGCGGCGATGATTCGGTCGCGGGCGGCGTCGTCACGCTCGAACACGTTCCGCCCGATTCCCGCCACCACCAGCCGCTGGAAACGGTGAGGATGTGCCGCCGCCGCTCGAAGCAGCGTCACCGCTCCCATCGAAAAGCCAATCGCATCCACCGGTCGCTCGGGAAGCGCGTCGAGCAACCGTGTGGTGAGGTCGGCGTACGCGTGCGGATCGTGTGGCTTCGGGGCATCGCCGTGTCCGAGCAGATCGACCCCGATGACCTCGCGACCAGCGTCGGCGAGTAGCTCGGTGAAGCCAGATCTCTGCCACGTGGCCGCGAACGAGCCTCCCCAACCGTGGACGAGCATGACGGGGGCGTTCGAATCGACCATGGCATCAGCGTACGCGACGACCACGTGCCGTTATCCTGTGAGCCGCTTTCGATCCTGTGGGCCGCGTTCGAGGAGACCTTCAATGAAGATGCTGCACACCAACATCAGCCACGACCTGACGTATCACGACGTGTACATGGTGCCCAATCGATCGGCGGTTCAGTCGCGGCTCGACGTCGACCTCACCACACCTGACGGGGTGGGCACGACCATTCCGGTGGTGGTCGCCAACATGACCGCCGTTGCCGGTCGTCGCATGGCCGAGGTGGTCGCTCGACGCGGCGGTATCGCCGTGCTGCCTCAAGACATTCCGTCCGATGTCACGCGCAACGTCATCGAGTGGGTGAAGTTGCGCCACCCATTCTTCGAAACGCCGATCAAGTTGTCGCCCACCGATACCATCGGAGACGCGCTCAGCCTCATCCACAAGCGCGCCCACGGGGCTGTGATCGTGGTCGACGGCGGGGAACGTCCGATCGGCGTGTTCACCGAAGACGACGCAATCGGGTTCGACCGATTCACGCAACTGCAGCACGTGATGTCCACCGACCCTGACACGCTCGACGCAGATGTCACTCCGGTCGAAGCGTTTCACCGTCTCCACGGTGCCAGGCGTCACATCGCCCCGGTCGTCGACGACGTGGGCAAGCTGCTCGGCGTGCTGACCAGCAAAGGTGCGTTGCGGTCGACGATCTACCGTCCGGCCGTCGACAGCGACGGAAAGTTGCGAATCGCGGTCGCGATCGGCATCAACGCCGACCCCGTGGGTCGGGCACGTGAGGTGGTCGCCGCCGGAGCCGACGTGCTCGTCGTCGACACCGCGCATGGCCATCAGGACAGGATGCTCGAGGTCGTGGCGGCAGTTCGCCAAGCGTGTCCGAGTACACCCCTCGTCGCGGGGAACGTGGTCACCGCCGGCGGTACCCGCGATCTCATCGATGCCGGCGCGGACGTCGTCAAGGTTGGTGTCGGGCCGGGCGCGATGTGTACCACGCGCATGATGACCGGCGTCGGACGGCCGCAGTTCACCGCCGTGGTCGACTGCGCGGCCGAAGCCGCCCGGATGGGGAAACACGTGTGGGCAGACGGTGGGGTGCGCTTCCCGCGCGACGTTGCGCTGGCCCTTGCCGGCGGGGCCGCCAACGTGATGATCGGCTCGTGGCTGGCCGGCACCCACGAGTCGGCCGCCGACGGCCTGCGCGACCCCGACGGCCGGCTGTACAAGGAGGGTTTCGGGATGGCCTCGAACCGTGCCGTGAAAAGCCGCACCCGTACCGAGGAGGTGCTCGATCGAGCCAGGAAAGAACTGTTCGAGGAGGGCATCAGCACGTCGCGGATGTACCTTGACCCCGTGCGGCCAGGCGTTGAAGACATCATCGACCAGATCGTTGCCGGTGTGCGCTCGGCGGCCACGTATGCCGGGGCGGCAACGATCCCCGAGTTTCACGAGCGCGCCGTCGTTGGAGTGCAAAGTCAGGCAGGCTACGAAGAAGGTCGGCCGCTGGGGACGAGCTGGTGACGGACGAACTGGTGCCGGACGAACTCGTGCCGGACGAACTCGTGCCGGACGAACTCGTGATGGTGATCGCGATCGATGGCCCCGCGGGGGCGGGCAAGAGCACGGTGGGACGCGCGCTGGCACGGCGTCTCGACCTCGCCTACCTCGACACCGGTGCCATGTATCGGGCGATGACCTTTGCGGCGCTGCAGCGCGGGGTCTGCGAGCAGGATCTCAATGACATTGCGGCCATGGCACCCACCGTGTTGATCGAGATGACCGATTGTTCGGTCACCGTCGACGGCGTCGACGCAACCGCTGCGATCCGCGGCCGAGCCGTCACCGAGGCCGTGTCGCAAGTGTCGGCCAACCCTGTGGTTCGGGAGGTGCTCGTCGAGCGCCAGCGAGCGTGGGTTGCCGACCACGGGGGCGCGGTCGTGGAGGGTCGCGACATCGCATCGGTGGTGTTTCCCGACGCGGCGCTGAAGCTGTACATCACCGCATCACCCCGAGTGCGCGCCGAGCGCCGGGTTGCCGAAGTGGGTGGCGACCTCGGTGACATGGAAGCATCGATCATCGAACGCGATCGAAAGGACTCCACTCGTGCCGACAGCCCGCTCACCGCGGTGCCTGACGCCACGGTCGTCGACACCACCGGTCTGTCGATCGATGAGGTTCTCGAGCACATCGTGGCGATGTTGCCGTGAGCAAGCCCAGCACCACGTTGGCCAGCTACGGCTTGGCCAGTCGAGCGTTGTACGCCGTTGCCCACTTCTTGGTCACGGGTTTCACCAGGTTGTACACACGAACCACGATCAACGGTCGCGAGCACATTCCCGCCACGGGCGGGTTCGTGCTGGCACCGGTGCACCGGTCGTACGTCGACACGCCGATCGCCGGCACGGTCACGCGACGACGCCTGTGTTTCATGGGCAAGGACTCGATGTGGAAGCACGCTCCGGTCGGTCGCCTGTTCACGGCGTTGGGCTCGTTTCCCGTGTCGCGAGGAACACCAGATCGCGAAGCGCTGCGCCGCTCGATCGAAGTGTTGGAGCACGGTCACGGCCTCGTGTTGTTCCCCGAGGGCGAGCGGAAGCAGGGCCCGGTGGTGCAACCGTTGTACGAAGGCGCGGTGTACATCGCCATCAAGGCCGGTGTGCCCATCATCCCGGTGGGCATCGGCGGCTCCGAGCGAGTGATGCCGAAGAACGCGAAATTCGCCTATCCGCGCAAGGTGCACATCGAAATCGGCCCGCCGATCCTTCCGCCGGTGGCCGAGGGCGGCGGACGCATCGGCCGCAACGCATATCGCGAACAGTCCGACGCGCTCCACGCCGAACTCCAACGGCTGTTCGACCTGGCGATGCAACGGGTGCCGTGGGACTATTGACAAGAAGGAGCCTGATCCCGGGTTGTCAGGCTCCGGCGAGGAAGCTCGTGAGCGCTGATGCCATCGCGACCGGATCTTCGGTCCCGCACAGTTCTCGGGCGGAATGCATCGACAGCTGGGGGATCCCCACGTCGACGGTGTCGATGCCCAACCGAGTTGCGGTGAGCGGGCCGATCGTGGATCCACACGGCATGTTGTTGCGCGACACGAACGTTTGATACGCCACCCCGGAGTCGTTGCACGCGCGCACGAATCGAGCCGCCGTCGCCGACGATGTCGCGTATCGCTGGTTCGCATTGATCTTGATCGCCGGGCCGGCGTTCACCATGGGAGCGTGCTCACCATCGTGGCGTTCCGGGTAGTTCGGGTGGATGGCGTGCGCATTGTCGGCTGACACACACGCCGACACCGAGAGCGCCTGCAGGAAGGCGTCACGATCGCCGCCCCGCGCCGAGACGAGGCGTTCCAGCAGGTGCTCGAGGAGCGGACCGCTCGCGCCGGTGGTGGATGCGGAACCCACTTCTTCGTGGTCGTTCAACACGATCACCGAAGTGTGGTCAGAGGCCGGTGTCGCAATCAGCGCGCCCACGCCTGCCCAGCACGACAGCTGGTTGTCGAGCCGGCCCGACGCCAGGAGCGACGCATCGGCACCGATCACCGCCGACGGTTGAGCGTCGTAGAGGCACAGATCCCACCACGCGGGTGCGTCGGGGAGCTGCATCTCGTCGATCAGCCACTCGGCGAACGCTCCGCGTCCAGTAGATCCGACGCCCCACACAGGTTGCAGGTGCGTCTGCCGATCGAGCGTGAGCGCGTCGTTGACCGTTCGGTCGAGATGCACCGCCAACTGAGGAATGCGCGCGATCGGCCGCGCGACATTGACCAACGTGTGGGTTCCATCGAGCGCGGTGACGCGTCCTGCGACCGCGAGGTCACGGTCGAGCCAGGAGTTGTTGAGGATGCCGCCGTACACCTCGACGTTGAGTTGCTTCCAGCCGTAGCGCACCACGTCGGGGTTCGGTTTCAGACGAAAGCCGGGTGAGTCGGTGTGGGCACCAACGAGGAGGAACGCAGCGGTTGGTGCCACCGTCACTCCGTTGCGCCACGCGATCAGCGCCCCATCGCGAACCACGAACCCGTCGTTGGGAAGCGCCGCGTCTTCTGTGGTTGCGCCGCATTCCGCAAAGCCGGCTGCGCCAAGCCGGGCGGCCACTGTCGCCGCGACATGAAACGAGGATGGAGAGGTGTCGAGAAACGTCTGCAGGTCGCTGATGTCGGCAGTCATGGCGCTAGTTGACCATGCTGACGCCGGCATCGGACAACTTTCCGGTGAACGATCGGCGCGTTGGTGCGTCGGCACGTCCGCGATGCGGTATGAAGTGAACCATGACCAGGCGTACGAAGATCGTCGCAACCATCGGACCGGCTAGTGACGAACCAGAAGCCCTCGAGCATCTGCTTCGCTCGGGGGTCGACGTCGTGAGGTTGAATCTCAGCCACGGCCCCATCGACGGGCACCTCGAACGGTTGGCACGCGTGCGTATCGCCGCACGCCAGGCAGGCCGTACCGTCGCAGTACTGGCAGACCTGCCGGGGCCAAAGGTTCGGTGCGGCAAGTTCCCCGACGGCGGCGTGCAGATCGAAGGGGGCTCAACCATCGTGTTGAGAGCCGGCAACGATGCCAGCACGGCGACTGCCATCAACATCGACTACCCCACGCTGCTCGACGACCTCTCGGTCGGTGATCGTGTGATCCTTGGTGACGGGGCGATCAGCATGCGGGTCACGTCGATCGAAGCCGACCACGCCGTCGCCGTCGTGGAAACCGGCGCGCTGACGCAAGGTCGTCCCGGGGCCCACTTGCCGTCCGAACGGCTGCGCCTCACCACGCCGACCGACATCGATCTCGAACTGGCCGAGGCCGTCGCGGCCGCTGGGGTGGAGTTCATCGCCGTGTCGTTCGTGCGCGCAGGTGCCGACCTCGACAAGGTCCGCGCCGTCGTTGGTGACCGAGCCGAGCTGGTCGCCAAGATCGAAACGAGCGCGTCGCTCGCGAATCTCAACGAGATCATCGAAGCGTCCGACGCGATCATGGTCGCGCGCGGCGATCTGGGCATCGACTGCCCGCTCGAGGACGTTCCGCACCTTCAGAAGATGATCGTTCGCAGCTGCGTTGCGTATGGCATCCCCGTCATCACTGCCACACAAATGCTCGAGTCGATGATCACATCGCCCACGCCCACCCGTGCCGAGGTGACCGATGTGGCCAACGCCGTGTTCGACGGCACCGACGCGTTGATGCTCTCGGGGGAGACGGCGGTCGGTCAGGACCCGTCGCTCACCGTGGCCACGATGAGTTCCATCGCCGAGCGCGCCGAGGTGGAAGCGAGCTATCGCCAGTGGGCCGCGAAGTTGGGTCGGGTACAGCGCGAGAACTGGGACTCGTGGAGCGATCGGATCACCGCGGCGCTGACGCACGCCGCGATTCAGGCGGCCGACGATGTCGGGGCCACGGCGATTCTGTGTTGCACCAGCAGCGGCCGGACTGCCAAGGCCATGGCCCGTTTCCGGCCGCATGCCAAGCTGATCGCTCTCTCGCCGCTGCAGCGCACAGTGAACGCACTGTCGCTCACCTGGGGCATCGAATCGATCGCTGTGGCCACTCACGCCACCACCGACGAGATCGTGTGGTACGCGGTCGAGACAGCGGTGCAGTACGGGCGCATCGAGAGCGGCGACACCGTGATCGTGCTGGCCGGCTCGCCCGACCGGGCGAAGGGCACAGCGGCCGACGTGTTGCGCATCGTCCAAGTGCAATGACGTCAGAGGATCTCCACGAATCGGTTCGGCACGATTCGACCTCGAACGGTTCGATCTGGAGCGCTTCCAGCGGTCCAGTCGACGCGCCGCGAGTCGTGTTGATACACGGTTCGCTCGATCGATCAGCTGGGCTGCTGAAGCTCTCGCGTCGGTTCGATGAACGATTCCGAGTGACTCGCTACGACCGGCGCGGCTACGGGCGATCGACTCCGTGCGACGGTCCATTCGACATCGATGCACAGGTCGGCGACCTCATCGAGGTGGTGGAGTCGGGTACCACTCCGTGCATCCTCGTCGCCCACAGTTTCGGCGGAAACATCGCTCTGGCCTTGGCTGAGCGTCGGCCCGACCTGGTACGTGCAGTCGTCACCTACGAATCGCCGATGTCGTGGCTGCCGTCGTGGCCAGGTACGTCGGCGGTGTTGGCATCAGAGGATTGGGCGAGCGATCCGGCTGCTGGGGCAGAGGCCTTTCTGCGGCGCTTGATCGGCAACAAGCGCTGGGAACGCATGCCGCCAGCCACCAAGGCATCGCGGCGAGCCGAGGGGCCGGCACTGGTGGGGGAGTTGGCCGCACTTCGGCATTCGGCACCATGGACCGGTGAGGGAGTCCGGGTTCCGGTATTGGCGCTGGTCGGCGAGTTCGCAGCCGATCATCATCGCGCCGGCATGCAATCGCTGTCGGGTCTCCTCCCAGATTGTCGAACCGTGACCATCGCCGGGGCGCGGCACTTCGGGCCGAACACCCATCCCGACGAGGTGAGCGTTGCCATCATCGAGTTCCTCATCGAGTGTGGTGTGGTGCCAACGGAACACGCGCACCGATGAGCAAGGCCCCGGCGGCCAAACCGATCGAAGCGACGGTGAACGTGAGCGACGCCGAGAAGCCGAACTCGTCGTACAACACGCCGGTCGTCACGACCGCGGCGGAACGTGCGACCGTGCCGAACGCGTTGCTCACACCGACCGCAACGCCACATTCGACATGCCCTTGGCGGCGGTGAGGGCGGCCAGGGGCCGCCGATCGTGCCGCGAAATCGTGACCACGTTGGGCTAGTTCGAGGCGCGTGTGGAGATGTTGATGTCGTTGCCGAGGAACGTGCACGAGGTCTCGCCGCGGAATCCTGCGGTCTGGACCTTGTCGGCGCACTCGTCGAGCGCGGCGCGCTGCGACCACACCAACAGCGCAACGAGGAGCAGAATGACAACGACTGCGGCCTTCTGCACCACCGTCTTCATCAACCATGCGCCGGCGACCGACGCGACGATCAGGAGCAGCACCACCGTCAGCGCCGCAGCCTTCGCCTGGCCGAGCGACAATGCGAGGAGCGGTGGCATGTTCGTAACCATACGCGGGTGTGCAGCCCGCCGACCGGCATAGATTGGCGCGATGTCCGACCAGCCCATCAACATGTCGACGGGTTTACCCACGACCGTTCTCCCCGATGCCGATGTCGCGCTTCGGCACGCACTCGCACAGGCGGCCGCTGCGTCCGACCCACGTAGCGCTGTCGCCGCAGTCGTCGCGTCGGCTCCGCGCTGGAGCGAGGCTTGGGCCGCCCTCGGCGACCTTGGCGGCGACACCATCGAGCGGTATGCGGCGTACCGGGTGGGCTATCACCGCGGCCTCGATTCGCTGCGCGCGAACGGATGGCGCGGTTCTGGGTACGTCCGATGGACGGCAACCGGCAATCAGGGTTTCCTCCGGTGCCTGATGGGTCTCCAGATGATGGCCACCGAGATTGGTGAGCACGACGAGGCGGAACGGTGTGCGCAGTTCCTCGTGCAGCTCGACCCTCACGGTGTGCCTGCCGACGTCGCCGCCGCGTTCCCGGGCTGAGTCGAGCCAGATCAGCGAGACAGATCAGTACCTCGCACGTCGGGTAGGGTCGACGTCGTATGGCGATTGCAGAGATCACGGTTGACGAACTCGAGGCGGAGCTGGCGAATGGCGCTCGGTTGATCGACGTTCGCGAAGTAGACGAATACGAAGAGTTTCGTGTGCCAGGTGCGGTGCATGTGCCACTGGGCAGCGTTCCCGAACAGCTGGAAGCCTTCGACGGCGATGGGCCCACCTACGTGATCTGCCTCAGCGGCGCGCGCAGCATGCGTGCGTGCGAATACGTGGCGGAAGCAACCGGCAGACACGTCATCAACGTCGCCGGCGGGAGTCGAGCATGGGTGGAGTCCGGACGCGCCGTCGAGACCGGCACTCCGTGACCGCGGTCAACTACCGCTGGATCGACACCGAAGCGGCACTCGACGAAGTCATCGACGCGCTTCTCGATCAGCCGCGCTACGCGATCGACACCGAGTTTCACCGCGAGCGCACGTACTTTCCCGCTCTTGCGTTGGTGCAGATCGGGTGGACCGACGACCTCGTGTTGATCGACCCGCTCGCCGTCGATGTGACTGCGATGGCCCGGCTGTTCGACTCCGACGTCCAGGCGGTGTTCCATGCCGCGCAGCAAGACCTCGATGTGCTCACGCATGCCGTGGGGGCGATCCCGCGCCGCTTCTTCGACACACAGATCGCGGGCGGATTCGTCGGGTACGGCACGCCATCGCTGGTGTCGCTTCTGCAGGGTGAGTTAGGCATCACGGTGCCCAAGGGCGACCGGCTCACCGATTGGTTGCGTCGCCCGCTCAGCGACGAGCAGATGGTGTACGCCGCATCCGACGTGGTGTACCTGCTGGAAACCCAAGACCGCCTGGTTGCTCAACTCAGCGAACTCGGTCGAGTGGCGTGGGCCGAGGCTGCGTGCCAGGAGCTCGCATTGCGGCCCACCTCTGGGCTGGAACCATTCAATGCGTGGGAACGCCTGAAGGACTCGCGGAGTCTGCGACCCAAGGCTCGGGCGGTCGCCCAGGCGGTGGCTGCGTGGCGCGAACAAACAGCCATGCAACGCAACGTGCCGGTGCGGCAGGTGCTACCGGATCTTGCGATTCTGGGGATCGCGCAAAGACGACCTGCCAACGAAAAGGAACTCAAACAGGCCAGAGGGGTCGACGAGCGCTTCAGCCGCGGGAAGATCGCGGCAGAGATCTTGGCCGCCGTCGAGGCCGCCAGAGACGCCGAACCGCCCGATCAGCTGCGCGGTGGCGACGACCTCGAGCGTGAGCTTCGTCCCGCGGTCACACTCATCTCGGCGTGGGTGAGCCAGGTGGCAAAAGCCGAGCGGGTCGATACGGCGATGCTGGCCACTCGCACCGATCTCATCGAGCTGCTGTCTGGCGACGAGGGTGCCCGCCTGCGCACCGGATGGCGCGCCGAGCTCCTCGGTGACGGTGTGAAGCGGCTCCTGGCCGGCTCGGCCGGGCTCACGTTCGACCGTCAGGGTGGGCTGCGCCTGGTGGACATCGCCGGGTAGCCAGCGCGAGCGCGGTCAGGCTTCGGCTGCTTTGATGACCCCGCGCACCCTGCGCCAGAGTGCATCGAACGCTGCGATCGGGTCGGTGGCACGGCTGCCGTACGAGTGCACGGGCCGCCGTTCGCCTACTGCCTGATTCAAGATCACGCGTTGGGGCACCGACGGCGACCAGATGGCCTTCTTGCCCACGATCCGGGTGAGCTCGTCGGTGCGACGCTCGGCTTCGCCCGAAATGGCGGGTACGCGGTTGAGGATGACCCCACTGAGCTCGAGGTCGGGGTTCGTCGCGTCCCACACTTCATCGATCACGTCGGCAACGCCGCCGATGCCTCGCAGGCCGAGCGCCGATGGTTCCACCACGATCAAAGCATGCTTTGCCGCGGTGAGTGCGGAACGCGTGAGGTTGCCGAGCGACGGCGGGCAATCGATCAACACCGCCTCGTAATCGCCCTCGATCGCTTCGAGTTCCTTGCGAAGTCGTTTCGATTTGCCCGACTCCAAGTCCTGCAGGGTCGATGTGCTCGGCAGCACATCGACCAGTTCGTTCCAGGCCGACTGCACCCGTACGTCGCCGGCTGATCTCCCCTTCGGCGCAACGACGTCGGCGACCGAATGAAGGAGGTCGGCGGTGTCGACTCCGAGCACCCAGGTGCTCGACGCCTGCGGGTCGAGATCGACCACCAGCACTCTGCGCCCGGCAGCCGCGGCCGCCGAGGCCAATCCGAGGGTGACGGTGGTTTTTCCCACACCGCCCTTCTGGTTGAGAATCGCCAGCGTGCGGAGCATGTTTCCTAATCTATGCCGACGCGCCCACCACGTGAGGCAGTACACTGCCCACCAATGTCAGTTCTCTAGTTTGTGTGGGAGCCCTGCTGTGAAGAAGGGTCGTCATCGCCGCTTCGAAGAAGCGCGAAAGTTGAAGCAATCGGGCCCTGGGGCGTTTGACCTCGGCTTCGGCGATCGTTCTCAGACCCAAGAGGTCCAGGAGGACGAATACGCCGCACTCGCGGAGAAGTACGGCGTCACCTTCGACGACGACGACGACACCGACGACTGAGGCTTGCGACTGACGTCTACGGCTGGCGTTTACGGCTGCGTCGCTCGCTTCACCACCGGGTGGGGGAGCGGTGTCCAGTTCGGTCGTTCCAGTTGTTGCACCATCAGCCCGTAGATCTCTTCGCCCACCAGCTCGACGATCTCTTCGCGAGCCGATTTGTACACCGGCTCGCTTCCGGTGAACGCCTCGGGAGCCTCGGTACACCACCAATGGAACTCCAGACCGCCGTCGCCCCAATCCCGCCGCTTCCATTCTCGTAGCCGCGAGGTGACGTGGCCGTTCTCGTCGGTCGAGTCCTCGAGCCGCACGGGCACCTGCCAGCACACGTTCGGCTTCCAGTCGAGCGGTCGCTCACCTGCGTCGAGCGCGGCGATGTGCAGAGCGCATCCGGCGCCGCCCTCGAATCCGGGGCGATTGAGAAAGATGCAGGCATCGTCGACCATGCGGGTCACCGTCGGTGGCTCCTCGCCTGCTGGTGTGGTGTCGTCGAACGCATCATCAGCGTCACCTGGGCGGAGAAACCCGCCCTTGATCGCTTTCGCATGAAACTGCATGTGCTCGGGCCGGATCCGTACGAACGCCGAGACCACGCTTTGCACGTCGTCGTCGTCGACGAAGTGGGCACCGTAGCTGCAGCAGCCTTGGCCGAGTTCTTCAGCCGGGGCGTCGAGGACGCCTTGGCACCCTTCACCCCAGATGCAGTGATGGTTCGAACGCAGATACGTGGCGTCGAACAGCCAAGTGCGTCGGGTGAGCGGGTCATCGAAGGAGATCCACTCGTGCAGATCGGCAGGTTCAGCCACGAAGCGACGATACCGGCCGAACCAACGCCGGACCGGAGCGCCGGGACCTGAGCGCCAGACCGCAGCGGCGGGTCCGCAGCGGCGGGTCCGCAGCGGCGATAGTCACGGCTGGCCCAAGGGGCGTCCCTCTGTAGGCTGGCACGACTATGAGCAACGGCATCACCGCTGACGGCCTGCGCGGGTCATTCCTCGACTACTTCGCCGCGAAGGATCACACGATCGTTCCCTCGGCAAGCCTCATTCCACACGACCCGACCATCATGTTCACCGTCGCTGGCATGGTGCCGTTCAAGCCGTACTTCGTCGGCGATGAGATGCCGCCGTACAGCCGTGCCACGAGCAGCCAGAAGTGTGCTCGCGCGGGTGGTAAGCACAACGACCTCGACGACGTCGGTCGCACGAAGCGGCACCTGGTGTTCTTCGAGATGATGGGCAACTTCAGCTTCGGCGACTACTTCAAGAGCGAGATCATCCCGTGGAGCTGGGACCTGGTCACCGGGTCGCGCGAATCGGGCGGATGGGGATTCGACGGCGATCGCCTCTGGGTGACGGTCCACGAAACCGATGATGAAGCTGAAGCGCTGTGGCACGAACAGGTTGGCGTGCCGATGAGCCGGATTCAGCGGCTCGGCGACAAAGACAACTTCTGGCAGATGGGCGACACCGGGCCATGTGGCCCGTGCTCGGAGATCCACATCGACCGCGGGCCTGCGTTCGGCCCAGACGGCGGACCGCTCGGCGACCCAGCCGGCGACCGGTTCATGGAGTTCTGGAACCTCGTGTTCATGCAGTACAACCAGGCACCAGACGGCAGCCGCACCCTGCTACCGAAGCCGTCGGTCGACACCGGCGCAGGCCTGGAGCGCATCCTCGCACTGATGCAGGGCGTCGATTCGGTGTGGGAAACCGACCTCATGATGCCGCTCATCGAAACGGCGCAATCGGTCACTGGGAAGTCGTACCGAGTCGGCGACTACGACGACCGCGAAAGCTTCGCCATGCGGGTGCTGGCCGAGCACGCCCGGTCGTCCACCATGTTGGTCAGCGACGGCGTCTTCCCGTCGAACGAAGGCCGCGGCTATGTGCTGAGGCGCATTCTGCGGCGCGCCGTTCGCTACGCGTTCCTGCTGGGAACCGAACAGCTCGTCATGCCCCGCCTCGTCGAGACGGCGATCGACGTCATGGGCCAGGCGTACCCCGACGTGGTCAAGAACCGCGACTTCATCATGGGTGTGCTCACGCGTGAAGAGGAGCGGTTCCGTCACACGCTGAAGACCGGGCTCGGCATCCTCGACGACGAACTCGAGAGTGGGGCGGCGCTGTCGGGCTCTACAGCGTTCCTGCTGCACGACACCTACGGGTTCCCGCTGGAACTCACCCAAGAGATCGCCGGCGAACGATCGGTCGATGTTGACCTCGACGGCTTCCAGTCGGAGATGGACGCGCAGCGCGAACGCGCCAAGGCGGGCCGCAAAGACAACGCCGGCGGCACCGATCGCATCGAGGGCTATCGCGAGATCGTCGAGCAGTTCGGCACCACCGACTTCGTCGGGTACGCCGATGCCGAGTCGCAGAGTCGGGTGCTCGCGATCATCGAAGATGGCGACGGCGTGGAGATCTTCCTCGATCGATCGCCGTTCTACGCCGAGTCTGGCGGTCAGGTCGGCGACACCGGAACCATCGTCACGCCCACTGGAACCGCTGAAGTGCTCGATACCACGTTCGCGCTGCCGAACCTCAGGCGCCACAACGCGCGCATCACCTCGGGCACGATCGCCGCCGGGCAGGAAGCCACCGCCACGATCGACAACGATCGCCGCGGCGCGATCCGCCGGAATCACACGGCCACCCACTTGCTGCACTGGGCGTTGCGGCACGTGCTCGGCCAACACGTGAAGCAGGCCGGCTCCCACGTGGGGCCGGATCGTTTGCGGTTCGACTTCTCGCACTACGAGTCGGTCACGCCACAAGAGATCCTTGAAATCGAACGGCTGGTCAACATCGAAACGTTGCGCAACGAGCGCGCACTGGCCTTCGAAACCAGCAAGAACGAAGCAGAGGCGATGGGTGCGATTGCATTCTTCGGCGACAAGTACGGCGACATCGTGCGCGTGTTGCAGGCCGGCCCTTCGGTCGAGTTGTGCGGTGGCACCCACGTGTCGGCCACCGGCGACATCGGTTTGGTGAAAGTCGTCAGCGAATCGTCGATCGGGTCGAACCTGCGACGGATCGAAGCCATCACCGGCAACGCGTCGGTGGAGTTGCTGCAGCGCGACGAAGCAGCGCTATCCGGGATCGCTCAGTTGGTTGGCAGTACTGGCCACGACGCGGTCGATGGCGTCCAGCGCAAACTCGACGAGATCAAAGCGCTGCAAGTCGAACTGAAACAGATGCGTGCGCAGTTGGCTTCCGGACGGGCGTCGGAGTTCGCCGAACGCGCCGTCCTCGGTGTCGTGGTGGCTCGCGTCGACGGGTTCGAGGCGGGAGACCTGCGCGATCTCGCGGTCGCGGTGCGCCAGCAGCCTGGCATCCGGCGTGTGGTGCTGATGGGCGAAACGCCCGGCGGCGGCGTCAGTCTGGTGGCAGCAGTGTTGCCGAGCGAAGGCATTCCGGCCGCCGACCTCATCAAGGACGCTGCTCGTGCAGCCGGTGGCGGCGGTGGCGGCAAGGGTGACATCGCCACAGCTGGCGGCAAGAATCCTGCTGGGCTCGACGAGGCGCTCGCGATCGCCACGACGGCCGCCACCACAACAGCCCCGGCGTGAAGAACGCTCGGTCGATCCGGGCGCTCGGGGTCGACCCGGGCACAAAACGCATCGGGATCGCCGTCAGCGACCTGTCGGGAACCATTGCGTCTCCGTTGATGGTGCTGCAGCGCAGCAAGTCGAAGGGCCATGACCTGTCGGAGCTTGCCCGAATCGCCAAGGCGGAAGAGGCGGATGTGATCGTGATCGGCCTGCCGCTCAACATGGACGGCAGCAGCGGCCCCGCTGCCAAGTCTGCCATCGCTGACGCACGTCGACTGGCTACGTTGGTCGACGTGCCGGTGGAACTGCACGACGAGCGCCTCACCACGGTGTCGGCCGACCGCAGCATGATGGAGGCCGGCCTCAACGCCATCGAACGCCGCCAGCGTGTCGACAAGGTCGCGGCCGCGATCATGTTGCAGTCGTGGCTCGACAAACGCGCGGCAGCACTGTGAGGACGGCGACGACGTGAGTGATCTCGACCGCCACGACGACCAGCTCGATCAGCTCGACGGGCTCGACGAGATCGACACCTCGCGTCCGAGCGATTGGTGGACCGATGAGTGGGACGACGTCGCGGCCGTGCCGGTGGTGGAACGGTTACCGCCCCAACGTCGAATCCTGAAGTGGGTGGTCTGGACATCGTTCGTGCTCGTCGTGGCACTCGTGCTCGTCGCGGGATGGGTTGGCTGGTGGTACCTGCAACGGGTACGGCCCGATGCGAATGCGGCAGGGTCATCGGTCGCGGTGGTCGACTTCACGATCGAGCCGTCCGATTCGGTAGAGACCATCGCCGCACGACTGGAAACTGCCGGTCTCATCGAAGATCGGTCGGTATTCCTCTGGTACATCGACCGCCAGGGTGGCCTCGAGGTGGTTCCTGGGTTCTACGAGCTACGCACGAACGATCACATGGGCAACGTGCTCGCACGTCTGCAAACCCCGCCCGATCAGACGTACGCACGGGTGACGTTCCCGGAAGGTTTCACGGTCGAACAGATGGCGGCCCGGCTTGCCGAGGTGCAACCGAGACTGCAGTCCGAGGCGTTCATCGCGGCGAGCAACTCGGTCGACGTACCGTCGGCCATTCGTCCAGCCGGCGTGAGTTCGCTCGAGGGTCTGCTGTTCCCCGACACGTACCAAGTGTCGAACGCCGACAATGCGGCGCAGGTGGTGGAACGCATGGTGGCGCTGATGGAGCGTGTGGCGATCGAGCAGGAGGGCATCGTCGACGGCGCGGCCGCACTGAGCTTGACGCCGTACGAGGTGTTGATCGTCGCGTCGCTGATCGAGCGTGAAGCCCGCCTCGACGAGGACCGTCCGAAGATCGCCAGGGTGATCTACAACCGGTTGTTCCTCGGGATGAACCTGGAGATCGACGCATCGCTGTACTACGAGAACTCGCGCGACACCCCGTTTCCTCAACTCCGCCAGCAGGACAGCCCGTACAACCTGTACATGTACCCGGGTTTGCCGCCCACTCCCATCGCCAACCCGGGCCGAGCTGCGATTCGAGCTGCGCTCAACCCGTCACCGAACCCGCCGGCCGGCGACCCGTTGTGCGTTGATCTACCCGATCCCACGCGGTGTTACTTCCTGTTCTACGTGTTGTCGAGCGAAGATGGCGGGCACACCTTCGCGGCCACGTACGAACAACACTTGGTCAACGTTGAAGCGTCGCGGGCTGCGGGGTTGTTGTGAGCGACCGGCACATCTCGGGCAGCACACGCGTCGCCGCGGTGATCGGATCGCCGGTGCGCCACTCGTTGTCGCCGACGCTGCACAACGCGGCATTTTCCGCTGGCGGGCTCGACTGGAGGTTCGTCGCGTTCGACGTCGCCGCCGGGCGAGCGATGGCCGCCGTCGCTGCCATGCAGCTCTTGGGAATCGGCGGCTTGGCGGTCACGATGCCGCACAAGGCCGACGTGGCAACTGCGGTGGACGAACTCGACCCCGCCGCAGCTGCCTTGGCATCGGTGAACACCGTGGTGCTGCGTGCCGACGGGTCGACCTTCGGAGCGAGTACCGACGGTGACGGCTTCGTGAACGCACTCGCCTCCGACGGCTTCGAGGTGGACGGAAAGCGCGTGGTGTTGCTCGGTGCTGGTGCCGCCGCTCGATCGATCGTCGACGCGCTCGGTCGGGCCGGTGCCGCGACGATCTCGATCGTCAACCGCACCACGGCAACAGCGGCAGCGGCCGCACGGCTGTCGGCCGGCGCTCACGTCGGATCGCTCGCGGATGTCGAAACCGCCGACTTGGTGGTGAACACCACGCCGGTGGGAATGGCCGGCCAGCCGAACAGCGCCTCGTTACCACTTCCAGAATCCTTGCTTCGGCCCGACCTCGCGGTTGCCGACATCGTGTACCACCCACTCTCCACGCCCTTGCTGCTGGCCGCCCGGGCCGTTGGAGCACCCACGTTCGATGGTCTGGGAATGTTGATTCACCAGGCTGCTCTGCAGCAGCAGTTGTGGACCGGAGTGACCCCCGACGTGCGCGTGCTCCGCGAAGCGGCGATGGTTGAACTTGGCACTCGCTAAGTTTGCGGTGCGTGAAGAATGCTGTGAGTCGCCGAGCCAGCAACAAGTTCGCCGTCAGGTTGGCCATCAGGTTCGCCGTCATGTCCACCACCATGCTGACCATTCGTGGCCCAACACGACCTGAACGGTGCCGGTCTGATCGTGGTCGACCGCGAAAACGGCGTCGTCCACGAGGACTATTGGGGCGAGTTCCACGCTGACCGATCGCCGATTACGTGGCGTGGGGGAGCGGTAATCCCGACATCACTGTCGCCCAACTGCTTTCGAACAGTTCCGGACTGCCAGGGCTCATCGAAGGCGGAGAGATTCCCGACTACGCATGCCAGTTCCTGGTGGCGGGGGACATCGAAGACTGCGCTGCCACCATCTTCAACACCCCGCACGACGACGCCGGCGTCGTCTTGCCCGACACGATGTTCCGGTACGGCGGTGCTCAGTGGCAGGTGGCTGGCGGCGTTGCCGAAGCGGTGTCTGGCAAGTCGTGGGAGCAGCTCGTCGACGAAATCTACGTAGAGCCGTGCGAACTCGAGATCCTGGGCTACAACAACCACTTCACCCAGTTCGTGCCCGGCGGTCTGACTATCCGTACGACTTCGACGGAGATCCCGGCTCGCTGCAGACCACCGAGAACCCCAGCATGGAAGGCGGTGCCTACTCGACCACCGGGGACTACGCGAGGTTGTTGCTGATGCAGCTTCGCGACGGCATGTGTGGTGACACGCAGGTGCTGTCGACCGAAGCCCTGTCGCTGATGCACTCAGATCGCCTCGCGGATCTGTACGGGTCAGCGTCGAATGAGTCGTACGGCATGGGCTGGTGGGTGGAAGACGGCCGCATCACCGACACGGGTGCGTACGGAAGCGTCCCGTGGCTGGACCTCGAGAACGGGCACGGCGCGTACCTCGTCATCGAAGAGAACGCGATCACCGGCGTTCAACTCGCCAGCCAACTGTATGAACCCGTGGCGGCCGCAATCGCTGCGGCCGACACCTGATCAGAACCGTTCAGGTGGTCGACACCTGGCGCCGATAACCTCCGGTCGTGCTTCGATTCATGACGGCAGGCGAATCCCACGGCGAGAGCCTCGTCGCGATCATCGAAGGGCTTCCCGCCGGCCTGGAAATCACGGTCGACGAAATCGCAGTGGAAATGGGCCGTCGGCGCCTCGGCTACGGGCGTGGTCCGCGGCAACGTTTCGAACTCGACGAGCTGCGTCTCGTGGGCGGCGTGCGCCACGGCCGCACGCTCGGCTCGCCGGTTGCCATCGAGATCGGCAACAGCGAGTGGAAGCGCAGCGACAAGTGGCACGAAGAGATGTCTCCGGCTCCCGGCGCTACGAAGGATCCGCTCACACAAGTACGGCCGGGTCACGCCGACCTCGCCGGCATGCAGAAGTACGGCTTCACCGACGCGCGTGACGTGTTGGAGCGGGCATCCGCCCGAGAGACCGCAGCCCGCGTCGCGGCAGGCGCAGTGGCGAAGAAGTTGCTCTCATACCTCGACGTCGAGATCATCAGCCACGTCATCCAAATGGGTGATGTCCGAGTTGGCCCGCAGGCGGCCCGACCAACGCCGGACGACCTGGAAGCTGTCGATGCTTCCGAGGTCCGATGCTTCGACCCGGCCACGACCGAGTTGATGATCGAAGCCATCAAGGCTGCTGCGAAAGAGGGCGACTCACTCGGCGGCGTGGTCGAAGTGCTCGCGTTCGGTGTGCCGGTCGGGCTGGGCAGCCACGTGCACTGGGATCGCAAGCTCGACGCCATGTTGGCGCAGGCGCTGATGTCGATCCAGGCCGTGAAGGGCGTGGAGATCGGCGATGGTTTCGAGGTGGCTGGTCGTCTCGGCAGCCAAGCTCACGACGCGATTCGTTGGGATGCCGCGAACAACCGGTACACCCGTCTCAGCACACTCGCAGGCGGGGTAGAGGGTGGCATCACGAACGGTGAGCTCGTGGTCGCCCGCGCTGCCATGAAGCCGCTGGCCACCCTGAACCGACCCACCTTGGAGACGGTCGACACCGCCACGAAGGAGACCGCCGTGTCGTTCAAGGAGCGCACCGATGTCACCGCGGTTCCGGCTATGGGTGTGGTGGCGGAGTCGATGGTCGCTCTCATGCTCGCTCAGGAAGCGCTGCGCAAGTTCGGCGGCGATTCGGTCGATGAGTTCGTCCGCAACGCGGCCGGCTTCCGGGCCACGTTGCCGTAGGTGGTCGCGATGAACGGTCCGGTGCGCCGCATCACGGTGCCGCTCGGCGACCGCTCCTACGACGTGGTCGTCGGACACGGAGCCGCCGGTCAGCTGGGGGGTCTGTTGCCGCTGACCGCACGCCGTGCCGCGGTGGTCACTCAGGCCGGGGTGCCGGTGTTCGTGTCGACGAACCTACCCTACGACGTGTTCACGATCGGCGAAGGCGAACAGTTCAAGTCGCTCGACACCATTGCTGATCTGTGTCGCAAGTTCGCGCAGGCAGGCCTCACCCGCAACGACGTCGTCATCGGGGTTGGCGGAGGAATGGTCACCGACGTGGCCGGCTTCGCGGCGGCGAGCTACCACCGCGGCATCCCCGTGGTGCACGTCGCGACCACGCTGCTCGGCATGGTCGACGCTGCGATCGGTGGCAAGACCGGAGTCAACCTGCCCGAAGGAAAGAACCTCGTCGGTGCCTTCTGGCAACCGAGTGGAGTGGTCTGTGACCTCGACGCGCTCGACACGTTGCCCGATCGGGAGCTGCGTTGTGGCTACGGCGAAATGGCGAAGTACCACTTTCTCACCGGCGACGACCTCCTCGCGATGTCGATGACCGATCGGGTCGCCAAATGTGTGGAGATCAAGGCCGAGGTAGTGGGCTCCGACGAACGCGAGGGAGGGCGACGCGCGCTGTTGAACTACGGCCACACGCTCGCGCACGCGCTCGAGACCGCGACCAATCACGTGCTCGCCCACGGCGAGGCCGTGGCGATCGGGTTGATCTTCGCGGCGCACCTGGCGAATGCGATGGGCCGCATTGGCATCGATCGAGTCGACGAGCACTTCCGCGTCGTCGGCGAGGCGTACCTGTTGGGCACCGATCTTCCCGCCGGTCTCGATCCGGCGGAGTTGGTTGCGCTGATGCATCGCGACAAGAAGGCGCTCGATGGCCTGACGTTCGTGCTCGACGGACCAAACGGCATCGAGGTGGTCACCGACGTTTCCGAAGCTTCGGTCTACGAGGCCCTCGCCCGTATGACGCCGTGACAGCCATTACGGTGAGCGCGGTGAGTCACACGATCATGCTGTTGCACGGGCCGAACCTCAACTTGTTGGGGGATCGCGAGCCCGAGATCTACGGCACCGACACGTTGTCCGACTACGTGGCCTGTGCCGAAGCAGCGGCCGCATCGTTCGACCTCACCGTGGAGGCGCATCAGTCGAACTTCGAAGGCGAACTCGTGGAACACATCCACTCGGCGCGTCAACGGTGCGCTGCGATCATCATCAATCCAGGTGCTTTCACCCATTACGCCTGGGCCATTCACGACGCGCTCGCAGCGTTCGACGGTGTCGTGGTGGAGGTCCACATCTCCAACCCGAACGCGCGTGAACCGTGGCGCCACACCAGCGTCGTCGCCCCCGTGGCTACCGGTTCCATCATGGGGTTCGGGAAGAACGGCTACGACCTCGCGGTGCGGGCGGTTGCCGCCGCGTTGACGTGAATCGATCGACGCTGCCGCCGATTCGCTACGAAGGTCGTGCTGACGACCTTCGTCGCCGGATGGTGTCCGGTGGCGTCGATGCGCTGGCGTTGACCAACCTCACGAACATTCGATGGCTCACCGGCTTCACTGGATCGAACGCACTCGTTGCCCTGCTGCCCGACCGGCTGGTGTTGGTCACCGACGGCAGATATCGCGACAGGGCCGCCGATGAGTTGGCGGCCGCAGGTGTGGACGCCGACATCGTGATCGGCTTTTCTCATGTCGAACAACATGACGCGTTCGTGTCGGCCTTCGCGGATGTCAGCCGTGTCGGTGCAGAAGCTGCTTCGCTCAGCCACGCCAAATGGCTGGCCCTGGCAGCGGCAATTCCCCTGGTCGCTGCCGATGGGTTCGTGGAGGACGCTCGTCGGGTGAAGGACCCCGGTGAGATCGCGCGTATCGCCGAGGCATGCCGGTGCGCCGATGCAGCGCTCGCCGAGGTCGCACCGATGCTCGGTAGCGGTGTCACCGAGGCCGACGTGCGAATGGAACTCGAATATCGCATGCGCCGCCATGGTGCTGACGGACCGAGTTACGACACGATCGTCGCATCCGGACCGGAAAACGGTGCGCGTCCTCACCACGAGTCGTCGAATCGACGAATCGACGAAGGGGACACGGTGGTCATCGACGTCGGAGCCCTGGTCGACGGATACCACTCCGACATGACTCGCAGCTACGTCATCGGTGAACCCGACGCGTTGCAAGCCGAGCTGTACGAAATTCTCCTGAGCGTGCAGCTCGCAGGTCTCGACGCGGTTCGGGCCGGGATCGGTGCCCGAGTCGTCGACGCGGTGTGCCGCGAACTCGTCACGGCAGCGGGCTACGCAGACTGGTTCTTGCACAGCACCGGGCACGGCGTTGGGCTCCTCATTCACGAAGATCCGTTCGAGTCACCGACGAGCACGTTGGAACTCCGGGCCGGCGATGTCGTGACTGTGGAACCTGGCCTCTATCGTGTCGGTTTCGGCGGATTCCGCATCGAGGACCTCGTCGAGGTCACCAACACCGGTTGCCGCATTCTCACCGCATCGCCCAAGGACGCACCATGCCCACCATCACCACCAACGACCTGAAGACCGGCATCACCCTCGAACTCGACAACGGGTTGTTCCAGGTGGTCGACTTCCAGCATGTCAAGCCGGGCAAGGGTGGCGCGTTCGTCCGTACCAAGCTCCGCAACGTGAAGTCGGGCAACGTGTTCGACCGCACGTTCAATGCCGGCATCAAGATCGAACAGGCCATCATTCAGCGCGACGAGATGCAGTTCCTGTACCGCGACGGCGACGACTACGTGTTCATGAACAACCAGACGTACGACCAGATCAACGTGCCGCCCGTGGCGTTGGGGGAAGCGTCGGACTTCATGATCGAGGGCATGAAAGCGCAGGTCTCGTTCTTCAACAACGAGATCATCGGTGTCGAGATCGCCGCATCGGTCGAACTCACGATCGCCGAAACCGAGCCCGGTGTGCAGGGCGACCGCGTGTCGGGTGCCCGCAAACCGGCCACCCTCGAAACCGGCAAGGTGGTGCAGGTGCCTCTGTTCATCGAAACCGGCGAGAAGATCCGGGTCGATACGCGCACCGGCGAATACATGACCCGGGTCTGATCAGGCCCCTGTAATGGACCGACCCGACGAACGGTCAGACGCTCGTGAACGCGCCCTGTACTTGTTGTACGAAGCGCAAGCCAAGGGCATCGCGCCCGCCGACACACTCGATTTGCAGGTGGTGTCTCCCGACGAACTCACCCAGCTGTTGGTGCGCGGCGTCGGCGAGCAACTCGACGTGATCGATGGCCACATCGCTGCCAAAGCGCACGGCTGGACGCTCAAGCGCATGCCGGTGCTCGACCTCAACGTCATGCGCCTCGCTGTGTTCGAGTTGATCGAACGAACCGACGTGCCGATCGCAGTCGTGTTGAACGAGGCGGTGGAACTCGCCAAGCGATTCTCCACCGACGATTCCGGACGGTTCGTCAACGGCGTGCTCGCTGCAGTAGCGGCCGACGTTCGCCCGAAGTAGCACCGAGCCGTCACGGCCTGGCGCTCTTACTGCGATGCCGAGTCAGGCAGGCGCCAGATCACGTACCCCGCGTTTCGCCACACCTCGGTGAGTCCGAACTCGGCCGCTTCGGCGTCGGTGAGCGGATACTGCGAATAGTCGCCTGGAGTTCCATCGCCATTCAGGTACATCACGTAGAAGTCGCCCGAACGGAGGGTGAAGTCGAGTGCACCGCCTTGCACGCTGAGGCGGCTGGTGTACAACCCCATGGTGCGCGCCCGGTTGAAGACGATCACGTCGTCGCCACGTGTCTCGCGTCGTACCGCCTGCCACATCTCGAGCGAGAGTGCCTCCTGCGGGCCTGATTGCGGGCCGACCCAACCTGATCGATAGTCGTATGCGTTCTTCGTGTCGTGCCAGCCGCCGATCATGAAGCCGACGACGGCGAGTTCGGCCACCAACACCGGCCACGCCGCCAACCGCACCGACACGGGTTTGCTGATCACGTCGATGGCGCTCCGAACCGGGATGGTGACGCCTTGGTACGCGAAGTACACCAGTACCGGCATGAGGCCCATGATGTAGCGGTAGTCGTAGTACGGAGCGATGGCGACCGCTCCGCCAACGCCGACGAATGTGCCGATGATCGCGGCGTCACGCCGCCGTGCGGTGATTGCGCAGGCCACGACCCCCACGCCCACCGCCACGACAAACGTGATCAGGGCGGCGTTCCCCAGCCCCGGCGACCCGAACAGCGTGGTCTCGTGTGGTCCGGCATCTTTCAGCCCGAGTTGTTCAGCGACGATCCTGCGGTACGCCCGCAGGTTCGTGCCGAGGTTGTGAAAGCTCGTACCCGGCCCCGAGGATCGCTCCCCGTAGTTCGGCAAGAGGTCGGACGGCAGCGCGACTTGAAACGCAGCCGCGGCACCGAGGAAGGTGATCCACGGCGTGGCCAGTGCCTTCCAGTTGAGTGAGCCGGTGTTACGCCAACGCTCAGACCAGCTGGTCGCCGCGGTTCGGTCCCAGGCGAGCACGAGCTGCATCGCGAGTATTCCGATCATCGTGCCGAGGCCCTCGCGGCGAGTGTTGAATGCGTAGCAGGCGATCAGGCCGAGCACCACGAGCGGGGCGCGGCGGTCGCCGTCGAGTTGCTCGCGCTCGCGAACCCTGTCGGCCCACCAAACGAACAACATCACACCCATCAGGAATGGGAACTCGGACAGCACCTGGTCGGTATGGGTGACGAACCAGAAGTTCGTTGCGAAGAACAGCGGCAACAGCAATGCTCCGAGCGCATGCATCCTGCGGCGGCAGATCGCGAAGTACGCGATCAGCGCGACGGCCAGGGTGATGTTCACCACCAGTTTGAGCGGTGCGTAGTCGATGCCGGTGTCCCAGCTCAGGGTCCCGGTGACAGCCATCACCGGTGCGAGCAGTAGCGGCAGACCCCACGGATAGGCGTATGGGCTGAACGTTCGCCAGGCCGAGTTGTCGACGGCGTAGTGGTTGCCGGCGAGTGTTCCGCCGACGTCGCCGTGCACGAGCGAGCGGGCCTGGTTGATGTACAACGAGAAGTCGTCACCAGAGCCGTGACCCTCGATGTGGAACCCGTGCCAGAACAGCAGTAGACCGACTCCGACGCACATGAAGCCAACCGCGGTGACGACCCGGTGATGGCGTTGTGGCCACCGTTCGGTGGGTTCGGACAATTCGTCTGTCATCGGGGTCCGCGCACGAGTCGACCGGGCAAATTGCCCGTGAACTCGTCGTTGGTCACGGTCTCGACACCGTCGACGAAGGTGTGCCGGTACCCACGAGCCTTTTGGACCAATCTCGGTGCCCCGCCTGGCAGGTCCCACTCCATGCGCGGCTTCCCGAACGTCAGCGAGTCGTAGTCGATGACGTTGATGTCGGCGCGCAGACCGGGAACGAGCGCTCCGCGATCACCGAGCCCGTACAACTCGGCGGTCTGCCGGGTCTGACGATGCACCACATACTCGAGTGGCATCTTCGGACCGCGGGTTCGGTCGCGGGTCCAGTGCGTGAGCATGAAGGTGGGCGTGCCGCCGTCGCAGATCACGCGGCAGTGAGCGCCCGCATCAGCCAACCCCATGCGAGTGGACGGATTCATGTGTGCCTCATAGTTGAACGACAGGTCTCCGTAGGCATAGTTGAAGAACGGCGAGTACAACATCCCGTGCCCCTCTGCGGACAGCAGTTGGTCGATCACCAGTTGCATCACCGGGATGGCCGACTTCGCGGCAGCCGGCGCGAGTGCGTCCTGCGGATGGGGTTCATAGTCGATGTCGCCATCGGCGACCGCCCAGGTCTTGGTCATGGTGTCGAGAGCCACACGCTGGAAGAATCCGCCGTCGTCGGGGATCTCGTTGATGATCCGCTCACGAATCGGCCCGGACGCCAATGCCACCCGGCGCTCGGCGAGCGGCAGGTCAGCGATTTGGGCGTACGCCGGGTGGAACATCAACGGGTGGTAGCTGCCCTCGAGGCACATCAACAGCCCGACGGTGCGCCCGTGTACCTGGGCGACGATGGGGATGCCGTCAGCACGGGCCTGGTCGAGTTTGGCGATGACGTCGCGCCACAGATCGGGCTGGCTGTCGATCTGCGAGAAGTTGACGCTCACCGTGCGCCCGGTGGACTGTGCCAGTTCCCGCATCCACGTCCATTCCTGGTCGGCGAGGATGGCATGTTCGGGGGCGAACTGGAACACTCCGTGTCCGACTGCCGACATCGCTGCTGCGATGCCGAGTAGCTCGTCGGCGGCCACCATGGTTCCTGGCACGAGTTCGCCGGACTTCGACCTGTGCAGCGGTGTTCGTGACGTGGAGAACCCGAGCGCGCCGGCGCGCAACCCGTCGGCGACCAGCGAGGCCATGGCGGCGATGTCGTCGGTGGCGGCGGGTTCGTTGGCGGCACCACGTTCGCCCATGACGTAGCCGCGCACCGCCCCGTGCGGCACCTGCGTGCCGATGTCGATGACATAGTTGCGACCTGCCAACGCGTCGAGGTACTCCGGGAATGTCTCCCACGCCCACTGAATGCCCGCGGTCAGCGCGGCACCGGGGATGTCTTCGACGCCTTCCATCATCTCGATCAGCCATTCGTGGCGGTCTGGAGCGGCTGGGGCGAAGCCCACGCCGCAGTTGCCCATCACCGCGGTGGTGACACCGTGCCACGACGACGGTGTGAGGTACGGGTCCCACGACGCCTGAGCGTCGTAGTGGGTGTGCACGTCGACGAACCCCGGCGTGACGAGCAGCCCGGTCGCGTCGATCGTGCGAGTTGCAACACCTGCAACCTCGCCGACAGAGGTGACGAGGCCGTCGTCGATCGCGATATCGGCGACACGCACGGGCTGGCCGGTGCCGTCGACCACGTTGCCCCCACGAATGACCAAGTCATGCATGCGCCCACCGTAGTCGTGGGTGCCGCACGGCGGGGTGCCGATCCACCGCGACATCGCGGTCACATAGCGCTCACAACTAGGGTTCGATCGTGAGCAATCCTGATGTTCGTTCCATCGACCTCGAGCGCGTTGCCGCAGGGCGGTATGTCGCCGCGAACGAGCGTGGTGGCAGCATCTCGATCGGATCGGGAGCCACGGAGGACTTCACGCCGGTGGAGTTGTTGCTCGCGGCCATTGCGAGTTGTGGTGCGATCGATCTCGATCTCGTCGTGACGAAACGGGCGGAGCCGACCACGTTCCTCGCGACTGCATCGGGTGAAAAGGTCCGCGACGACCTCGGCAACCGACTCACCGGTCTCGACGTCCAGTTCACGCTGGCGTTCCCGGACGACCAGTCGGGTGTCGATGCGTGGTCGGTCGTGTCGCGCACGTTGCAACAGATCGTCGATCGGCTGTGCACGGTGAGCCGAACGGTGGCGATCGGTACACCGGTCCACATCGATGCCGGCGGTGTGTCCGAGTGAGTCGGGCACAACTGCTCGTCATTCGGCATGGGGAGACGGAGTGGTCGCGTGTCTGGAAACACACCGGACGCACCGACATCCCGCTCACCGACGTCGGCCGTGACGAGGCTCGGGCCGCCGCGCGGACCCTCGAGGGTTGGCATCTGGCGGGTGCGTACTGCAGCCCGCTCGAACGAGCCAGGGAGACCGCAGAACTGGTCGCTCCGGCGTGCGGCATCTCGATCGACGACGACCTCGTGGAGTGGGACTACGGCGATGCC